>DATJIX010000101.1:0-3428 GCA_035492865.1 Mycobacterium sp.
ACCACTTCGACGAACGGCTTGTTCGCCTCGACCACATCCACGCTGATGTCGTTGTCGCTGGGGTGCAGCGTGAAGGTCTGCATCGCGTCGACGATGCCGGGATAGATGGTCACCACGTCGCGGTCGGCGAAGGTGAAGATGGTGTCCAGATGCATCGCAGCGCGCAGCTTGGGCATGCCTGCGACGATCACCTGGGTGGCCGCCTCCTCCGCGAACAGCCGCGACGCCACCTGGGTGATCGCCTGCCGCGATGTGCGTTCGCTCATCCCGATGATCACCACGCCGTTGCCCGGCACCAGCACGTCGCCGCCCTCGATAGTGGCCATGCCCCACTGCTTTTCGGGATCACCCCACCACACCTTGGAGCCGACGAAATCGGGATGAAACTCGTAGATCGCCTTCATCAGCAGCGTCTCGTCGTGTCGCGCAGGCCAGAACAGCGGGTTGAGGGTCAGCCCGCCGTAAATCCAGCAGGTGGTGTCGCGGGTGTACAGCGTGTTGGGTAGCGGCGGCATCAAATATTCTGTGACACCGGTGCTTTCGCGTGCGAGCGCGCGGTAGCCCGATTGCAGTTCCTTGGGCAGGTCGCGGGTCGACATCCCGCCGATCAGCAGTTCGGCGAGCCGGCGCGGCTGCAGGCCGTCCAGGTAGCCACGGGTGTCATCGACAAGGCCGAGGCCCACCTCGTTCGGAGCGATCTTGCGGTCCAGCAACCAAGCCTTGGCGGCCGGGTCCTTCATCGTCTCGGTCAGCACATCGTGCAGTTCGACCACCTCGACGTCGCGGTCGCGCATCTTGTCGATGAAGTCGAAGTGGTCGCGACGGGCGTTCTGCACCCACAGCACGTCGTCGAACAACAAGTCGTCGCAATTGGATGGGGTGAGTCGCTCATGTGCCAGGCCGGGTGAGCACACCAAGACCTTGCGCAGCTTGCCCACTTCGGAGTGAACGCCATAGTTGGCAGACGGATTGGTCACGACTCTTCCTCTCCCGCTCGCCCCGCGCCGCTAGATTTCGATCGCCCCAGATGCCAAGGACACCACACCAGCGACCGCTCCGAGGACGATCACGCCGAACAGCACTGCCTCGGCTGGCCTGAACACGCGCAGACCGCGTTCGCGGCGTGCCTTGAAGTACAGCGCCGCCGCCGGGGCATACAAGATGCACGACAGCAGAAGCTTGTCGACGCCCGCCGCGTAGACGAGGAACAACGTGTACACCGTCGCAACGGCGGCGATGATCATGTCCGGCGCCAGCGATTTTCCGTCGCCATAGGTGTCTCGCGTGATCGTCAACTTGAGCGCATACGCCGCAGCAAGAAGGTAGGGAATCAGGGAAAGCGCGGCGGTGAGGTCCAGCATGAAATCGAGCGCATCGGCAGCGAACAGCAGTGCGACAAGCAGCAGCGAGATCAACCCCGCCGCCATGATCAGCGCGGTCACCGGCGCGCCGTGGCGGTTGGTGCGCGCGATGAAGCGAGGCATGTCTTGGGCCTTGGCGGGAATGTAGAGCACCTCGGCGGACATCAACGTCCACGCGAGGTAGGCACCCAATACCGACACGATGACGCCGACCCGGATGAAGATCGATCCCCACGGCCCGACGATCGACTCCAGTACGGCCGCCATCGACGGCTGGCTGATACCTGCCAATTCCCCTTGGGGCATCACGCCATACGACACCAATGTCACCAGTGCGAAAACGCTGAGCACACTCAGGAAGCCGATGACGGTGGCGCGCCCGACGTCCTCACGCTTGCGTGCCATCCGCGAGTAGACGCTGGCGCCCTCGATGCCCAGGAACACGAAGACGGTGATCAGCATCGTGCCGGTGGCCTGGTCCCACAACGAGGCAGACGAGTAAGCCTTATCCCCCCAGAAGTTGTCGGCAAATACATCAGCCTTGAACGCGACGATCGCGATCACGATAAACACCAGTATCGGCACGACTTTGGCAATCGTGACGATGTAGTTGATCACCGCCGCATCCTTGACGCCGCGCATCACGAGGAAGGCGAAGAGCCACACCCCGATTGCCGACACGACCACCGCGAGCACCGTGTCGCCCGCGCCGAACCCGGGCACCAGCGCGCTCAGTGTCGCCGTGATGAGAACCCAGTACGAGGTGTTGCCTGCACACGCCGACGCCCAGTACCCGATCGCCGAGTTGAACCCGACGTAGTCCCCGAACCCGGCCTTGGCATAAGCGAATATGCCCGCATCCAGGTCCGGCTTGCGCATGGCCAGCCGCTGAAAGACGAAGGCCAGCATCAGCATTCCGGTGCCGGCGATGGTCCAGGCGATGATTGCGCCAAGCACACCGGTCTCGGTGCCGAACCGGCGCGGCAGCAGAAAGACCCCGGACCCGATCATCGAGCCAACGACCATCGCGGTCAGTGTTGGGAGACTGACCTTTTCGGTTACTTTCTCAGGCTGCTCCGTCGCCGTCATGAATCCGCAACAAGCCTATGCGAGAGCTGGTGAACTGCAGTGCGGATTCCCGGATCCGGCTACAGATCGGACAGGATCTGCTGGCGCTTCGAGTTGTACTCGACGTCGCTGATCGCGCCGGTGGCTCGCAAGGTTTCCAGCTCTTGCAGGCGCTGCGCGGTGGTCGGCTCGGGTGGCGGGGCGTAGGAGGGTGCGCCTGCCGGTGCGCCCGCCGGTGCGGCCGGTGCCTGCTGGGCCGCCGCCGCGCGCCGGACCACCGCCTGCACTTGCGCACGGGCCGCCGGATTCGAGCGCAGATCGATCATGTTGTTCAGGCCGATGCCGTTCGCCTTGAGGATCTGCAGGATCTCCATCAGCGGACCCGCCTGCCCGCTCAGGTCATAGGTCCTGTTGTCCTCGGCGATGGTGAAGTTCGCAGGCATCACGCCGGCAACCAAAGCGCTTCGTTCCCAGTCGATTTGGTACTCATTGGTGGTGGGGTCGACGAGGGCGACCAGTTTGCGACTGGTGATCATGGGCAGCCGCGTAATAGAAGCGATGACTCGGTCCTGCGTGGCGAACGGGTTGATGCCCGGACCTGAGATCTGCAGGTCGATCTTCACCAGCGGCTGCTCGTTGATGCGCGTGCCCGTCTCGTGGATGCCGACGACCTGTGCCAGCGCCAGCACGCCGCTCTGTTCAAGGGCCTGTGTCTTGGCGTCCGACTTTGCGCCGAAATTCGCCAGCGCCAACGCGATCAGCACGTCCGCGGCTGTGATGAGCAGGCCGACCCAGAACATCCACTTCATCAGGCTGCTCTGGCCCGTGGCGAAGTAGACGGCCAAAAAGATGGGACCGACGAGGCCGCCACAGATGAGCACCATGATCTGGGACTTGATGTACCGCCCTACCATCTGCCACGCTCCTGTCGTTTGCCAGCTTCGGGTGTCAGATTAGCGCCATTCCGGCGGTTGTGAGCCGTATCGTCAGGCCGTGACC
>DATJIX010000102.1:0-11563 GCA_035492865.1 Mycobacterium sp.
CTCGGCCATCGCTCCGCGTCGGTCTTCGCCGACCTGATCGCGTCGATCGACCTCACCCCGCCGCACTCCGGCATTCTGCGCGCGATCGCGTTGGAACCGGGGCGCAGTCAGCAGGCGCTCAGCGGCCAGCTGGGGTTGCTGCCGAGCCGCGTTGTCGCGTACGTCGATGAGTTGGAAGACCGCGGCTACGTCGAACGTCGCCGTAACCCCGACGACCGCCGGCTGCACGCGCTCTATCTGACCGCGGCGGGCAAGAAGATCATGACGAAGATCGGCGAGCTGGGCCGTCAGCACGAAACGCTGATGACCGCCGGGCTGGACAGCGCGCAGCGGGGCACGTTGCGTCAACTGCTGTCGATCGTGGCCGAGGAGCAGGGACTGACCCCGCACGTCCACCCGGGCTTCCGCGCACTGGGCCGCACCAAACCGTAACGTCTCTGGTCGAACGTTCCTTACCGCTCGAAAAATCGCCGAAATTTCGAGCGGTAAGGAACGTTCGGCGGCTACACCGGGGCGCCGGCCGCTCGGAGCGCGGCTCGCGTCCGCGCGACGATGGTGCCCGGCCGATAGCGAACCATGCCTCCGCTGACACGAACGATCCGCCATCCCAGCGCTTCCAGTCGGGCCTGTGTATCGATGTCGTTGTCGCGCACGTCAGGGCTGGTCCAGTGTTGGGCGCCGTCGTACTCGACGCCGACCTTCCAGTCGTCCCAGCCCATATCGATGCGCCGCACGAACTCGCCCAAACTGTCGAACACTTCGATCTGCGTCCGCTGTGGCCGTAGACCTGCGTGAGTCAGGATGAGCCGGGTGCGGGTTTCCTGCGGGGATTCTGCTCCGATGTCGGACAGTTCGATCGCTTCGCGCAGTTGCAGGATGCCGCGTGCGCCGCGATGACGCTCGGCAACTGCCTGGATATCGGTCGGCTTGAGATTGGTCGCTTGCATCAACGCATCCAGCCAGATGACAGCGGTGGTCAGACCCCGCCGTCGGCCCACGTCGTATGCCGTGCGCGCGGGAGTGGTCGCCGGTACGCCGTTGGCAATACACACCTCGTCATCGGCTAGCTTGTCGCTGTGCAACAAGATGCCGTTCGTCTTGTGGCGATGTGGTTGGTTGAGCTCGGCGGGTAGTTTCGAGTCGAGCCATAGCGTTCCATGCAGGGCAGCGGCGGATAGGCCCGCCGTGGTGGCTCGCCTGTCTGACCACAACCAGGCTGCGACCGCCTTGTCAGCTGCAGTTAGCACCTGCCCCTTCGGCACGTAGACATTGCGATAGACGGCGTCGTACTCCGACGCAAGCTGATAGCGATTGACGCGGCCGGCCGCCAACGCTTCGCTGCCGATGAATGGAAGCACGGTGATACGACGGGCCGCGCGTCGCACCCGTTCCACTGCGACGAACGTTCCTTACCGCTCGAAAAATCGCCGAAATTTCGAGCGGTAAGGAACGTTCGCGCCAGGGTGGTTAGGCCAGCCGGGTGATCTCCACGACGACGTCCAGGTCCGTCGAGCCCTCTCCGGAGTAAATGCCCTTCAACGGCGAGACGTCCGAGTAGTCACGACCCACCCCGACGCTGATGTACTGCTCGTTGATGTCGGCGTCGTTGGTGGGGTCGTAATTCCACCAGCCGCCGGTCCATGCCTGCACCCAAGCGTGGCTCTGCCCGTCGATGGTGTCACCGACCTTCGCCTTGCCCTTCGGATGCAGATATCCCGATACGTACCGGGCCGGAATGCCCATGCTACGCAACAGAATCAGAGTCAGATGGGCGAAGTCCTGGCAGACTCCCTTGCCCTCGCGGTGCGCATCCAGGCCCGACGAGTGCACACCGGTGGTGCCCGGCACGTATTCCAGCTCGCTGTGCACCCAGTTGGCCGCGGCGATGACCGCCTCCTGCGGATCGTGGTACTTGGCGATGCGCTCCCCCACCCGCCGAAATCTCTTGCTCACCGGTGTGTAATGGGTTCCGCTGAGCACCTCGTCGAATCGGTCGATCACCGCTTCCGAGCGCAGATCATCCCAGCTCACTCGGATGTCCTCGTCCTTCGGCGAGACACCGCGGTCAGTCTCCACCACCGAACTCGAGGTGACCTCGAGTTCGGTATGCGGCGCGTGCAGATCGAACGCCGTCACCGCGGTTCCCCAATAGTCCACATAGCGGTACGACCTTGTGGCAGGCACAGTTTCGACGCGATTGAGGATGACGTTCTGGCGGGAATCCGACCGTGGCGTCAGCCGCGCCTCGTTGAAGGACGCGGTCACCGGCGACTTATAGGCGTAGCCCGTCGAATGCACCACCCTAAGCCGCCACATCTAGACCTCACCTTCTTCGATGACCAGTGCGCCGTTGTGCCCGGCATCATGCCAAGCCACCCACGGTGCGGAGTGAAAGTATTGAACCGCCAGCGCTTCTCCGACATCGCGACACGTTTCCTGCAGGCCGGCGAGCCGCTTCTCCAACGAGTCCAGCAGTACACCGGGACGCAGAAACTCGAGCTCGCTGCGCGCCCGGCCGAGAAGGCGCTGCGCCTCCGCCGTCGCGCCGAGCCGGTTGTGCGGTCGCTTCATCAACTCGTCGAGGCTGTGTTCGGCCAGCCGCAGCGAATAGAAGATCGACCGCGGGAAAAGCCGGTCGAGCAACATGAATTCGACCACCCGGCCGGCATCCATCGTGCCCCGGTAGGTGCGCAGGTAGGTATCGTGGGCACCCGCTGACCGCAGCGTCGTCACCCATGCCGGTGAGGACGCGCTGTCACCGACACGGGACAACAACAGCCGCACCGTCATGTCGACGCGCTCGATGGCGCGGCCCAGCACCATGAACCGATAACCGTCGTCGCGGCTCAGTGTCGAGTCTGCCAGCCCTGCGAACATCGCCGCGCGGCCCTCGACGAATGACAGGAATTCGTGCGGCCCAAGGCGTTTGGCTGCTCTCTCCCGCTCAGCCAGCGCATTGTAAGTGGTGTTGAGGCATTCCCAGATCTCGGTGGACGTGACTTCCCGTGCACCGCGAGCGTTTTCCCGTGCCGCCGAAATGGACTCGACGATCGAGCAACCGCCCTCGGTGTCGCGGCTGAACGCGACGATGTCGGTCAACGACCATACGTCCAGCTGCTGCTTGGGTGCCTCGATGCCGAGCACCTTCAGCAGCGTCCTGGACGCGTGGTCGGGGTCGACGCTGGAATCCTCGAGCAGCTGGTGCACCGTGACATCGAGGATGCGAGCGGTGTCGTCGGCCCGCTCCACGTAGCGGCCGATCCAGTACAACGATTCGGCGTTGCGCGCCAACATCAGATCACCACCGCCTACTGCTGCTGCTGCTGTTGCTGTTGCTGACTCGAGCCGTTTGTCGGCCGCGTCGCCTGTCCCTGCTGCTGTTGCTGCTGCTGTGTCGAGCCGTCAGCACCGTTGTCGCCCTTGGCCTTGGTCGACTTGGGTAGCGACCGCACCACCTCTGCAGCGGCGAGCTCACGGTCGGCCACCGACGCGCGCGACGCGAGCACCCACGTGTCTTTCGACCCGCCGCCCTGACTGGAGTTGACCACCAGCGACCCCTCCGGCAGCGCGACGCGGGTCAGGCCACCGGGCAGCACCCACACCTGGTCACCGTCGTTGACGGCGAACGGCCGAAGGTCGACGTGCCGCGGTGAGAGCTTGTCGTCGATCTGCGTCGGTACCGTCGACAGCTGCATGACGGGCTGCGCGATCCAGCCGCGCGGGTCGCTGCGGATCTTCTTGCTGATCGTGGCCAGTTCCTTCTCGGAGGCGTCCGGGCCGAATACGATGCCGTACCCGCCGGAGCCCTCGACCGGCTTGATGACCAGCTCGTCGACCCGGTCCAGCACTTCCTCGCGTTCGTCGTCGAGCCAGCAGCGGTAGGTGTCGACGTTGGCCAGCAGCGGTTTCTCGCCCAGGTAGTACTCGATGATCGTCGGCACGTAGGTGTACACCAGCTTGTCGTCGCCGACGCCGTTGCCGACCGCACTGGAGATGACGACGTTGCCCGCGCGGGCGGCGTTGAGCAGTCCCGCGACCCCGAGCACCGAGTTGGGGTTGAACTGCATCGGGTCGAGGAAGTCGTCATCGATGCGGCGGTAGATGACGTCGACCTGACGCTCGCCCTCGGTGGTGCGCATGTAGACGGCGTTGTCGCGGCAGAACAGGTCGCGGCCCTCGACCAGTTCGACGCCCATCTGCCTGGCCAGCAGCGAATGCTCGAAGTAGGCGGAGTTGTAGACGCCCGGCGTCAGCACCACCACGGTCGGATCGGCGACGTTGTTGGCCGCCGCGTTGCGCAGCGCCCGCAGCAGGTGCGACGAATAGTCGCCGACCGCGCGCACCCGGTGCGTCGCGAACAGGTTCGGGAAGACCCGCGCCATCGTGCGGCGGTTCTCCATCACATAGGAGACGCCCGACGGGGAGCGCAGGTTGTCCTCCAGCACCCGCCAGTCGCCCTTCGCGTCGCGGATCAGGTCGATGCCCGCGACGTGGATGCGCACCCCGTTGGGCGGCACGATGCCGGCGGCCTCCCGGTGGAAGTGGTCGCACGAGGTGACGAGCCGGCGGGGGATGACGCCGTCGCGCAGGATCTCCTGCTCGCCGTAGATGTCGTCGAGGTAGTGCTCCAGGGCCCTGACCCGCTGCGTGATGCCGCGTTCGAGGCGTGTCCACTCGGCGGCCGAGATCACTCGCGGGACGAGGTCCAGCGGAAACGGCCGCTCCTGCCCGGAGAGCGAGAATGTGATGCCCTGGTCGATGAATGCGCGGCCGAGAGCGTCGGCGCGGGCAGCCAGCTCAGACGCGTCGGATGGAGCAAGCTCGGCAAAGATGCCTTTGTACGGGCCTCGGACGTTGCCGTCGCCGTCGAACATCTCGTCAAAGGCTTGCGAGTAGCGACCCACGTTGGTGTAGCCGTCGAAGATGCCCCCGTACCGTTTGGACGATCGGCCGTTGGTGCGCGACGTCCGTGCGGTCTCGGTAGGCAAGGTTCGAAGGGTCACCCATCACATGCTGCACCAAGTGCGCCGTTTCGGCAGGCCAGACGGCCTCGCTTTGGGAGATTGGGGGGCCCGCTGGTACCCTGAACAGTCGCTGCCCGCCGTCAGGCGCGGCGCGAAAAGGACTTTGACTAACCCAACCTAGATTTAGAAGGAATTACCGCGTGGCCAACATCAAGTCGCAGGAAAAGCGCAATCGCACCAATGAGCGTCGCAGACTGCGCAACAAGTCGGTGAAGTCGTCGCTTCACACGGCGGTCCGTGGATTCCGTGAGGCCGTCGAGTCCGGCGACAAGGAGAAGGCCGGCGAGTTGCTGGCGTCGACCAGCCGCAAGTTGGACAAGGCCGCCAGCAAGGGCGTCATCCACAAGAACCAGGCCGCGAACCGCAAGTCGGCGCTCTCGCGGGCCCTCAACAAGATCTGAGTCAGTCCGCCGCTAGTTCGGCGACTTTTCTCACGGCCGTCTCCAGCGCGTAGTCGGCGTCGGCCGCCGCGCCCTTGACATCGGCGTTCAACGCCGCGACGAGTTGCACGGCCTCGGCGATCGAACCGCGCGACCACCGTCGCGACTGCTTCTGCGCCTTCTGCACCCGCCACGGCGGCATGCCCAATTCAGACGCCAACCGGTAGGGGTCGCCGGACAACGCGCCGACGCGGGCGATGGTGTGCACCGCCTCGGCCAGCGCGTCGGCGAGCACCACGTGTGGTTCGCCGCTCATCATCGCCCAGCGCAGCGCTTCGGCGGCGCCCGCGACGTCGCCGACGACGGCCTTGTCGGCGATGTCGAACCCCTTCACTTCCGCCTTGCCTGAGTGATAACGCCGGACCGCGATCGCATCGACCTGGCCGTCGGTGTCGGCCACCAACTGCGAACAGGCAGCGGCCAATTCGCGGATATCCGAGCCGATGGCGTCGACCACAGCGGTGACGGTGTCGTCGCTGATCTTGACCTTCAACGCCCGGAATTCCTTCCGAACGAAGTCGGCGCGTTCGCTGGCCTTGGTGATGCGAGCGCACGGATGTACTTGAGCACCAAGCTTTTTCAGTTGGTCTGCGAGAGCCTTGGCGCGGCCGCCGCCGGAGTGCAGGACGACCAGCATGGTGCCCGGCGGCAGGTCGGCGGCGGCCTCGGCGATCAAACTGACCGCATCCTTGCCCGCTTCCGCGGCCGCCTCAAGCACGACGACACGCTCGTCGGCGAACAGCGACGGGCTGAGCAGTTCGGCCAGCTCGCTGGTGCTGACCTCACCGGCGCGCAGCCGGTCCACCGGGACGTCATCGGTGCCCGCCTGCTTGCGCGTCTGCCGAAGTACGGCAGCCACGGCACGCTCGACGAGCAGTTCTTCGTCGCCCAACACCAGGTGCAGGCCCGCGACCTCTTCGCTCACCCCCAGATCGTGTCACGTCCGCCCGACAGCACCCGACACCGTCCACGCGATAAGGCACATCGCGGCCACCCCCGTTGCAACGCGGACCCAGCGCCAGCGCCACAACACCACCGCCGCGATCCCGGCCGCGGCGACGCAGACAACGCCGAGCAGACCGGACGGCACGCCGATGGAGGCGCCAGGCACTCCTGCGGACCACCGCGCCACTCGAAGCAGCCACCACAGCTCCGGGCCGGTGAACCGGATCAGCAGTTGCGCGCCGGACGGCCACAGCGGGCACAGTGCGGCGGCCGCCGTGCCGACGACCGTGATCGGAGGTATCACTGCGGCCACCGCGAGGTTGGCCACCACCGACACCACGCTGAAGGTCCCCGACATCCCTGCGATGAGCGGGGCCGTGACGAGTTGTGCGGCCACTGCCACACTCAGCGCGTCGGCCAGCGGCTTGGGCCAGCCGCGCCCTACCAGGCGCCGCGACCACACCGGGGCGATGACAACAAGCGCCGCGGTCGCTGACACCGACAGCGCGAATCCGACATCGACCGCCAACTCCGGCGCGGCGATCATCAGCATCACCACGCTGGCCGACAACGCCGGGATGGCCTGCCTACGCCGATGCGACACCACGGCCAACAGGGTGATCGCGCCCATCACGGCGGCGCGCAGCACGCTGGCCGACGGCTGCACCACGATGACGAACGCCACCAGCGCAAGCGCCGCCAGTGCCACCGCCAACCTGGGCCCGAACAGCGCGGCGGTCATCAACACCGCCCCGCAGACGATGGTCACATTCGCCCCCGAGACAGCGGTCAAATGGGTCAGCCCGGCCGCGCGAAACTCGTTCATGGTCTGCGCACTCAAAGTGGACGTGTCTCCCAGCACCAGCGCAGGCAGCATCGCCGCTTGATCCGCGGGCAGCGCAAGACGCGCTGCGTCAGCGAAGCCGCTGCGAATGCCGTGCGCGAGCCTGTCGATCGGCGCGGCCTCGCCGAGTTTCGGCTCATCCGTCGCCGACAGCACCGCGACAGTCAGGTCCCGCCGCGTCGGTCGGCCGATACGGGCTCGAAAGCTTGCGGGCCTCCCGGCACTGAGCTCGGCAGCGCGCGCGAAAACGACTACCCGGCCGGATATTTCAGCCGTGTCCACGCGCTGCAGCGATCCGCGGAACATCACCCGGCCACTGCCAAGTGACCGCGGCGTCTCCGTCGGTGTCACGACGACGGCGGCGACCGTGCCGTACCGCTCGACGATCGGGTGATGGCGAAGCTCACCGACACGCAGCCCGATCGCGACCGCGAAACCGGCGCCGACCACCGCGACCGCAACCACCCCGGTGGCGATCGCACCCCTTTCCGATGACTCGCGATGTCCACTACCCCACCGTCCGACTGCTGCCGTCGCCGCGATCGCCATGGCAAGGGCAACCACCGAACCGCGCACGTGCCAGAGGATTCCGGCTGCCGTCACCGCCCAGCTGGTGAGTGCTGCGGGAACCAGGCGCAGGTCCAACCGGGCGCCGCCGGCGTCCACCGGCGTCACGCTTTGACGAGGTCACGCAGCTTCTCCAACCGCGCCGGACCGATGCCGTCCACGTCACCGAGCTGGTCGACGCTGGTGAACCGCCCGTTGGCGTCACGCCACGCGACGATCGCGGCCGCGGTGACAGGACCGATGCCCGGCAGAGTGTCGAGTTCCTCGACCGTGGCGGCATTGAGATCCACCAAACCACTTGGGGCCGAGCCCTTTCCGTCCGTCGACGGGGCATCCGTCGGCGCAGCGGCAGACCCGGAACTGACCGAGCTGCCCATCGCCGCGGGGTCACCTGGCACCGCGACGATCCCGACGATGATCTGTTCACCGTCGATAACTCGGCGAGCCATGTTCAGCCCGATCAGGTCGGCACCGTCCAACGCGCCGCCCGCCGCGGTGAGCGCGTCGGCGATTCGCGCACCCGGAGCCACCGTGACAAGGCCAGGTTTGTGCACCAGGCCCACCACGCTCACGACAACCGGCCCGTCACCCTGGGGCGGTGCGGATGCCGGAGTCGGGCTGGCCGACGAAACCATCTCCACCGGCGGCAGTTTCGCCGATGCCACCGGTGGCGCCTTATCGCGCATCAACGTGAAGACCGTCACCAGAACCGAGATGACGCCGACGGCCGCCAACGCGATGACGCCGGCGCGGCCCGGATCCGCCCGGATCGCGCCGATCCAGCCTGCGCTGCCGTCGGACTTGGCGGTTTCCGGCAGCCACCGCGACAGCGAGGTGTCCGGCTCAGCGTCACCGTCCGCGGACGATTCATCGTCGGCACCGAGACGACGCTGCAGCCGCTCGGCGGGCAATTCGGTTCGCATGCCGTCAAAGTAGGCGCACACTCACACATCCCCGGCCGGATCCGGCGTGCCCGCAACGCGCCCTGTGGATGAAATCCCGCTTGTGGATAGCCGCGACACCTACAGTTATTCGATATGGATCGTCGCATCCCGATGATCGCAGGCATCGCATTCGCGGTACTGTTCGCCGCAGCGTTGCTTACCGTTCCGACGCTGCCCGGCATCGACAAGCCGGGCTACGACATCGTCTCGTTCGTCAACGAGCATTCCAGCGCGATGCGCATGCAGGCGCTGATGGTGACATTCGGGTGTCTGGCGTTGGTCGTGGTGCTCGGGTATGCCCGAGAGCGGCTGGCAGGCCCGTCGGCCTACGTGTTCACCATCGGCTCGGCCGTCATGCTCGTCGAGGTCTTCATCGCGATGTGGTTCACCGCCGGCCTGGCGCTGCACCCGGACCAGCTCGGCTCGGCGACCGCGCGCACCATCACCGATATCGTGTCGATGTGGGGACCGATCCTGACCGTCGCCGACATCATGGTGGCGGTGCCAATCCTGGTGGCCGCCAATGAAGGTCGCTTTCCGAGGTGGCTCGGCATACTAGCCGCGGTGTTCGCCGTCGAGCAGCTGATCGAGACGATCACCATCATCGGGCCGCCCGCCAGTTTCATCTCGCCGGGTGGCCCGATGAATTTCTACCTCGGCGGTCCGCTCTTCATCATGTTCTTCCTGGCCCTCGGCGTTGCACTGTCGCTGGAGCAGACAACAGAAGATCAGCCGGTGCCCGTCGACGAATCAGCCGACTGACCGGGGCTAGGCGGGAAATGCCCAGCCCCGGTTCAGGTTTCAGCCGACCACTGCGTTCAGTTGATCGACAGCAGCCACTATCTCCGGCTTGTCGGACTGCAGAGACTGTTGCCAGCCGACGTTGTGCAACGGATAGTGGTTGATCAGGACGAGCACCTCGTCGACATTGGCAACTCCGGTGTAGGCATCGCCGATGGCGCCCTCGATCTTCTGCACCAGTTTGCGTTTGGCGTCGAGGCTCGCCAGCTCGGGCACTTCCAATGAACACACAGGCCGGACCGGTTCGGCGAGCACCCGGCCGTCTTGGGAAACGTTTTCGGCCGGATACTCCCGCAGCCAGCCGCGGGTGTCGGGGAAGTGATACGCCTCGTCGAGCGCATCGTGAATCTCTTTCATCATCTTCTGCTTCGCGTGCCCACTCGCTCCGAGTGGCGCATCGATGGTGAATACGGGCATTTCGTCATCTCCTTGTTGATCGTCGGGAACCCGACACTTGGACAGTACATCTGGTTAGTTGGAAAAACCAAGTATTAAATTCGACTGTCCGACTTAAGCTGGTAGCATCGGGTTGTGGTTGGTAGACGCAAATACGAAGACGGCTGCGCGATCGCGCAGGCTTTGGACGTCATCGGCGAACGATGGGCGTTGCTCGTCGTGCGGGAACTGGTGCTCGGCCCGAAGCGCTTCACCGATCTCCTGGCCGGACTGCACGGGGCCAGCTCCGACGTATTGACCCAACGACTACGCGATCTCGTTGAGGCGGGGGTCGTGCGTCGACGTCGCCTCGGACCACCGGTCGGCGCCTGGGTCTACGAGCTCACAGAGTGGGGAGCCGAACTCGAGGGGATCATCCTCGAACTGGCGGAGTGGGTTCACAAGTCGCCACTGATGCGCTACGACCTACCACTGGGACCGGACTCGCTGATGTTGTCGCTCAAGACTCGGTTTCATCCGCCCGCCGCAGAAGGCATGACCGCGACGATCGAGTTGGCTTTCGGCGACACGCATTTCCGCGTTCGCGTCATGGACCGCCAGTTGGACATCGACCGCCACCACGCTGACGACCCCGATCTCGTTCTCGATATCGATGAGGCCGCACTGCTTGCGCTGCTGGGTCCCGATGGTTCAGTTGACGATGCGATCTCCAGTGGACAGCTGCGGCTGACCGGTGACAAGGCACTGGCTGAACGGTTCAGAGGCCTCTTCCCGATGCCCGGCTGACGATCAATGCGCCTTCGCACCGCGATGGTTGTCGGACCGAGCGGCCTTGGCGGCGGCCGGATGACGATCCGCCTGCTCGTGCTTGGCCGGCTTGCCACTATCCGCGGGCTTGTGACCGTCAGGCTGCTTCGATCCGGAACCGTTTGTGCTGTCTGAAGTTTCGACCGTTGACGTCGTCGACGTCGCGACGGTCTGCGCCGACTTCTTGGTGCTGCCGATCGCCGTCGCGGTCGCGGCGGGGAATGGATCGTGCAGCGAGTGCTGAATGTTCGTCAACGCGGTACTCACCGCCGACACGACGGGTGCAGTGGCCGTCGCCGCCACCTGGCGCGTTTGGGCAACGCCCGCTGCGAGCGCGGCAACGGGATTGCCTGATTTCGCGAGTTCCTGCGCCGACGCATCGGCGATCTGCACCGCACCCGACAGAAGCAACTCACCGGCCTGGAACGCGACGGCCGTCGTGACGTCGATCGCCGAGACGGCCACCACCTGCACGATGTTGGTGGCGCCGGTGGGCGTGGTCGGCGTGCCGACCGGCGCATTGAGGGCGTTGAGGATGTTGGTGCGGCCGGTCTGCACGGCCTGCAGCAGCTGACCCGGTGTGGTGATCGCGGCACCCACGTTGATCGCCTCGACGACGGCCACGTCCAGCGCGTGAAATGCCTTCGGTACCACCAGAAACACATCGTTGTTGATCAGCGGTGTCACCGCCGCGTCCGCCGGGCCGGTGATGGACGCGGCGGCCGCGCCGATGGCCTGCAGCGGCGAACCCGTCGAGGCGAGCGAGCCCAGGAACGTCGCAGGCGCCTGCGCCGC
>DATJIX010000103.1:0-3997 GCA_035492865.1 Mycobacterium sp.
CACCAGAAGAATGTCGGGCGACGGCGTCTCGTCGAACGAGTGCGTGGCACCGACGAGCAGCACGCCCGAATCCGCGGCGATCGGTCCCGGCTCGTGCCAGACGAACCGGACCTCGGTGTCCGGCAGGTTGCGCAGCACCTCGTAGGGGCCGATGAAGTCCAGTGCGGTGAATCCGGGATACACCACGATCGCGATCTGCGTCATTGCCATCTCCTTTGGTTAGGCGAATGTCTTGCGGTACTGGTCTGGCGAAATGCCAAGCCGTCGAACAAAATTGCGGCGCAGCGTTTCCGCAGAGCCGAAGCCGCAACGCGCGGCGATGACCGTCACCGTGTCGTCGGTCTCCTCCAACTGACGGCGGGCAGCTTCGGTGCGAATGCGCTCGACATAGGCGCCAGGCGCCTCGCCGACCTCGTCGGTGAACAGCCGGGTGAAGTGCCGGGGACTCATCGCGGCGCGACGCGCCAGCTCCGGAATGCTATGCGCACCACCGGGTTCGGACTCGATGGCTTCCTGCACCTCGCGGATGGGGGCGCGCTTGGCGCGCGGCATCCATACCGGTGCCGCGAACTGCGTCTGCCCGCCGGGTCGACGCAGATACAGCACCAACCAGCGGGCGACGGTCTGCGCGACATCGGTGCCGTAGTCGTCCTCGACCAACGACAGCGCCAGGTCGATGCCGGCTGTGACACCAGCGGCCGTCCACGTCTTGTCCGAGCTGCGGACGAAGATCGGCTCGGGATCGACGCTCACCGAAGGGAATTCGCGTGCCAGTTGTCCGGCAAATGCCCAATGCGTGGTAGCGGTGCAGCCGTCAAGCAGGCCGGCCTGGGCGGCGATGAACGAGCCAGTGCACACACTGATGACGCGACGGGCGTGCTCGGCCGCGATCTGTATCCACCCGATGGTGTCCGCGTTTTGGCGCACGGCGTCGACTCCACCGCCGCCGGGCAGCACCAGCGTGTCGACGGGTTCGCGCGGATCGGGTAGCGGTTGGGCGACCAGCGCCAGGCCGGTGCCGGTGGCGACGGGCTCACCCCCGCGGGAGACGACCGCGACGGCGTAACCCTCGTCGAAGCGTCCCCGACTCGCCAGCAGCATCGTCGCCCCCGTGAACACCTCGAACGGGCCGACCAGGTCAAGCGCCTGGATGCCCGGGTAGCCGAGGACCACTACTGATCGCACGAGTCCAGTGTTGGCGACCCCGGCCATGGCGTCTATGCCCTGGGCCCCACACATTAGGACATGCGCCGGTCAGAGCTTCTTCAGCCGCCGCATGATCTGGAAGAACGGCACGGTCGAAGCGATTCCGTTGCGCAGGCTCGGCTGCATGAAGCTGAGGTTGCCCGCGACCATGTGCCGAACGCCGCAGTCACGCCAGTGCGCCGCCTGCTCGAGGACCTCGTCGGGTGTACCGGTCAGCATCATCGCTCGCAGAATCGCCGGCGTGACGCCCTTGACGTGCGACAGCACCGTCTGCTCGTCCATGGTCTGGGGCAGCAGATCCTGGCCGCCGCTGAAGCCGACACCCAGCGGATGCTGCGCGCCGTGTTGGGCGAAGAACTCGTCGGACGCGCTCAACGCGGCGGTCTTGAGCGCATCGGACCCGAGCGCCTCGTCGACCTCGTCACGGCTGCGTCCCGTCAGGATGGGCATCAGTATCGCGGGCACGATCGCCATCGGATCGCGTCCGGCGTCCGACGCGGCCGCCCTGACCGTCTCGAGGCGGCGCGCATACTCTGCAGGCGTGTGCGGGAACGCAGGGAAGTAGCCGTCCGCATAGCGCCCGACCGCGCGCAGCATGCGTGGTCCGTGCGCACCGATCCAGATCTGCGGCCAGCGGCCCTTGTAGGGCGGCAGATCGAACACGGCGTTGCGGAGCGGAAAGAACGCTGAATCCCGGTTGACCAGTTTGCCTTTGGAGTCCCACAGGGCACGGATGGTGGCCATCGCCTCTTCGAACCGGCCGACCGGTTTGGACCAGTCGACCCCGTACGGCTCGTTGCCCTCGCGTTCACCGGGACCGATCCCGAGGATGAAACGTCCCCGGTTGAGCAGGTTCACCGTCGCGGCCGCCTGGGCCGTCACCGCAGGGTTGCGCCGGCCTGCATCGGTGACGCCCAGCCCCAGCGGCAGGCGGGCGATCCGATTGCGCGCGGCGATGTTTCCGAGCATCGTCCACGGTTCCATCGCGGCGTCGGCCGACGGCTGAATCTTGGCGGCGCCACAGTATTTGGGTTGCCACAACGCCTGCGGAAAGATGGAGTTGAGGTGGTCGGGCACCCAGAACGAGTCGGCGCGCATCGCCAGTGCGCTGAAATAGCTCATGCGTGTGAACGCATCGGCGGCGGGGCGCCGGCCCGCGATGATCATGTCCAACAGGCCCACGCGAAATGCGGTCATCCCAACAGTCTTGGGCCGCACGGGGCGAGCCCATAGAGTAGGCGCTTACTCGAAATTCAGCCGGTAGCACTGTTCGATACGCGCGATCCACCACTGTCTGCGCCCTGGCGAGGCGGCAAGGGTTTCGAGCCGGGCCGGGTCCGGCGTCACCCGTTCAACGGACAGGTAGCCGTCGACGGGCGCCACCGGTTCGGCAACGTCGTCGACGAACAACCCGCCGGTGCCCAACCCGCACGCGTGCCGCAATTCCGGCAGCGCAGCCGCGGCCAGCAATCCCTGGCCGATGCCGACGGCCGAATCCAGCGCGCTGGACACCACAATCGGGATGTCGATCTGCGCGGCGATCTGCAGCAGTTTGCGCACCCCGCCGAGCGGCGCGACCTTGAGCACCGCGATGTCGGCGGCCTTCGCGCGCACCACGAGCAACGGGTCGTCGGCCTTGCGGATGCTCTCATCGGCGGCCACCGGTACATCGATCCGGCGTCTGAGTTCGGCGAGTTCGGGCACCGTCTTGCAGGGCTGCTCCAGATACTCGAGCGGGCCGTCGGCGGTCAATGCCGTTGCGGCCGCGACGGCCTCGTCGACTCCCCACCCGCCGTTGGCGTCCACCCGCACGGTCGGCACCAGAGCGCGAACGGCATTCACCCTCGCCACATCGTCGGCCAACGACTGTCCCGGCTCGGCGACCTTGACCTTGGCGGTCCGCGCTCCGGGAAACCGCGTCAGCAGCTCGGCCACCTCGTCGGCGCCGACCGCGGGCACGGTGGCGTTGATCGGGATCCGGTCGCGCAGCACACCCGGCGGCTGCTCGTAGGCGGCCTCGATGGCCGCGGCCAGCCAGTGCGCGGCCTCCGGCGGCTGATATTCGACAAAGGCGCCGAACTCGCCCCAGCCGGCGGGCCCGTCGATCAGCGCGACCTCGCGAACGGTGATGCCGCGGAAGCGAACTCGCATCGGCAGCGCGACGACGTGCAGACGGTCGAGCAGGTCGTCGAGCGGCGGGGTCACGATGCTCATTCTGCCCGGGTGACTTCTCGCAACACTCGGGCCCCTTCGGTGGCCGCGCCTAGTGTGGAGATGATGCGTCAACGCCCTACGCCTGATAGGGCCGGCCCCGGACAGGAGTCGGTCTGGGACTACCCGCGCCCACCTCGATTGGAAGAGCTGGCCGAAGCGATCACCATCGAACTCGGCGGCGAGACCATCGCCTCAACGCGACGCGCGTGGAGGGTGCTCGAAACCAGCCATCCGCCCACCTACTACCTGCCACGCGAGTGTTTTCGTGACGGCGCACTGCGGCCGGCCGCCGGGTCGTCCTGGTGTGAGTGGAAAGGCCAAGCCACATACTTCGACATAGTCAGCGCAAATAAGACGGCCGCCCGCGCGGCGTGGACGTATGAGAACCCAACGCCCGGGTTCACCGCGATTGCCGGCGCGATCGCTGTGATGGCCGCGCTGGTGGACCGCTGCACGGTGAACGGTGAGGTCGTCGATCCGCAGCCGGGCGGCTTCTACGGCGGCTGGGTGACCAGCTGGGTCGTCGGACCGTTCAAAGGCGTCCCCGGCTCGATGGGATGGTGACTTTCGTCATCAC
>DATJIX010000104.1:0-7742 GCA_035492865.1 Mycobacterium sp.
GTGCCGATGCTCGATGTGCGCTTCGGCCTTTGCACCCCATCGCTCGTGGAAACCGGCGATACCGGCGGGCAGGAACTCCCAGGACTCGGTGAGCCGCGTGCCGCCGTCAGCCGGTTCGAGGGTGAATCCCCAGCGTACCCAGCCGTTGTTGACCTCCCACGCGAACTCTCGGCCCGGATCGGCGGCGACAACCTGGCTGCGCGTCTCCCACGTCCGCTCCGGCAGCTCGTTGCGGCCGGTGAACCAGGCGCCGACGCGGGGGCCGTCGCCCTCGTCCCACCAGCAGGCCCGGCAGACCGGGCTCCACTTGCCCATGTTGGTCACGTCGGACACCAGCTCGTACAACTCGTCCGGTGGCACGGCTACGGAAATCGACTCGGACATCTTCAACTCGGTCACACCGCGAGTCTGCCCTAGCGCTAAGTTAGAACGCGTTCTAGTTCGTCGGCGAAGGGGCCACCGGATGAGCAGCGATAACCAGCGGATCACGGTGGTGATCGGCGGAGCGTCCGGAATCGGCTGGGCGACGGCACAGGCGCTGGCCGCGCAGGGCGATCGGGTCACCGTCGCCGACCGAAACGCCGAAGGAGCCCAGGCCAGGGCCGCCGAACTCGGCGCCCCGCATACCGCCGCGGCCGTCGACGTCACTGACGAAGATTCGGTGCAACGGCTCTTCGAGCAGACCGGCCCGGTCGACGTCGTCGTCAACTGCGCAGGCTTCGGCAGCCTCGGGCTGATCACGGATCTGTCGGTCGACGACTTCCGTTCGGTCGTCGACGTATGTCTTGTCGGGTCATTCATCGTCGCGAAATACGCGGGACAGAAACTGCGTGAAGGCGGATCGCTCGTTTCCATCAGTTCGCTCAATGGCAGGCAGCCCGCCATCGGGATGAGTGCGTACTGCTCGGCCAAGGCGGGGCTGTCGATGCTGACGCAGGTGGCGGCACTGGAATGGGGCCCGCGCGGTATTCGGGTGAACGCGGTCGCTCCGGGTTTCGTCGACACTCCGCTGACAGCGGGTTCCTCGGCCGTGCCGGGACTCGTCGAGGACTACGTGGAGAACACTGCGCTGGGCCGCGGCGGCAAGCCGGAAGAGATCGCCGACGCCGTGCTGTTCCTATGCTCGCCCGCATCGTCGTGGCTGACGGGCGAGGTGCTGGACCTCAACGGCGGCGCGCACCTGAAGCGCTATCCCGACATCCTCGGACATGTCATGAAACTGGCGGAGGCGCAATGACATTCGCGAGCAAAACCGCGATTGTCACCGGTGCCGGGTCGGGCATCGGTGCCGCCCTGTGCCGGGCGCTGGTGAGCGCGGGCGCCACGGTGGTCTGCACTGACATCGACGCCGAAGCGGCCGAACGCACCGCGACGGCGCTCGGCGCCAACGCTCGGTCCGCGCGGCTCGACGTCACCGACGCGGCGGCGGTGCAACGTGTGGTCGACGACGTCGTCGAGCGGGCCGGGCGACTCGACCTGATGTTCAACAACGCGGGCATCGTGTGGGGCGGCGACACCGAGTTACTCACGCTGGATCAGTGGAACGCGATCATCGACGTCAACATCCGCGGTGTGGTGCACGGCGTGGCCGCGGCCTACCCGCTGATGGTGAAGCAGGGCCATGGCCACATCATCAACACCGCATCGATGGCGGGGCTGACCGCGGCGGGCCAGATCACCAGCTACGTGACGACCAAGCACGCGGTCGTCGGACTCTCGCTCGCCTTGCGCTCGGAGGCCGTCAGTCGCGGTGTCGGCGTTCTCGTGGTCTGTCCGTCCGCCGTCGAGACACCGATTCTCGACAAGGGCGCGGTCGGCGGCTTCGTCGGCCGCAATTACTTCCTCCAGGGGCAAGGCGTGAAGACCGCGTATGACCCCGACCGGTTGGCACGCGACACGTTGCGCGCCATCGAGAAGAACAAGGCGATTCTGGTGAAACCGCGGCTGGCACATGCCCAGTGGCTTTTCGCCCGGCTCGCACCGACTCTGATGAACCGCGTGTCAATCGGATTCATCGAAAAGCAGCGTGCCAGCCAGGCCACAGGTCATTCGCAGCTGAGCTAGCGTCACAGCAATGGACACCGAGTTCACGCTGACACAGAAGCGTGCGTTGGCCGTTGCGACAGTGATCGCCATCCTGTTCGGCGCCTACTTCCTGCGCGGCTATTTCATTCTGATCGTGGTGGCAGCGGTGGCAGCCTACCTGTTCACGCCCCTGTTCAACCGGCTGAACAACCGCTTCGGCACCGGGTTGTCGGCGACCCTGACACTGTTGGCCGCGATCGCTGTGGTGGTCGTGCCGATGGGCCTGTTCGTGATGCTCGCCGTCGTGCAGATCACCAACATGGTCGAGCGGGTCGCGGAGTGGGTCGGCCGCACCGACCTGTCAGCCCTCGGCGATCAGGCGCTCAGCTTCGTCAACGACGTGCTGCACCGGGTTCCGTTCATCAACGTGACCGTCACACCGGACTCGCTTCGCGGTTCGATGGCGTCAGCGGCGCAGAAGATCGGCGAATGGCTGCTGGGCTTACTGCAGGGTGCGGCGGGCAGCGTCTTTGGTGGGGTGACGGCCGCGATCCTGTTTCTTTATGTGTTCCTGTCGCTGTTGACGAATCGCGACAAGGTGCTGCTGCTGATCCGCCGACTGAACCCCCTCGGTGAGGAGATCACCGATCTCTACATGTCGAAGATGGGCGCGATGGTGAAGGGCACCGTGATGGGCCAGTTCGTCATCGCCGTCTGCCAGGGTGTTGCAGGCGCAGCGTCGATCTACATCGCCGGCTTCCACCAAGGCTTCTTCCTCTTTGCGGTGCTGTTGTCGGCGCTGTCGGTGATACCGCTGGGCAGCGGCATCGTGACGATCCCGTTCGGTGTCGGAATGATCCTGTTCGGCAACGTCTTCGGCGGTGCGTTCGTGATTCTCTTCCACCTGATCGTGGTGACGAACATCGACAACTTCCTGCGGCCCATCCTGGTGCCGAAGGAGGCCCGCCTCGACTCGGCTCTGATGCTCCTCGCCGTGTTCGCCGGCCTCGCGATGTTCGGTGCGTGGGGCATTGTGATCGGGCCGGTGCTGATGATCGTCGTCGTCACCACAATCAGCGTCTACCTGGCCGTATACAAGGGCGTGCCGATGGACGTGCCCGAAGATGACGAAAAGCCAAAGCGGCGTAAGCTTCTCGGCTGGTGGGCGCGACGGCGCGGTAAAGCCAAACCAGTCCCGGCGGCCCCGGTTAAACCAGGCGCTCCTTGAGGAACTGGACGACCCGCTTGCGCGCCTCGTAGGCGGGCTGCCCCTCCTGCTCGCGCACCTCCAGCGTCAGCACCGAGTGGGCCATCTTGCCGAAGCCGTGTTCGTTGCCCTTCTTCGAGCTGATCTCGATGACCTCGAACGCGTCACCCAGCCGATCCTTCAGCGTCTTGAAGCGCTCCCCCGGCGACAGCGGGTCCTCGCTGAATCTCAGGCCCAGCGCGCACAATCCGTCGTTGGCGGCGCGCTGTTCGATGATCTTGAGTTCTCCTTCGGACAAGCCAGGATCGGCCTTCTGCTTCGCCGTCAGCCCGACCGGCAGCGACGGCTGGCTCAGCACAGGTGCCAGCACGCTGTCGTCGACAGCGGCCGCCAGTGCGAAGCCCCCGCTCCAGCATTGGCCGATCACCCCGACACCCTTACCCGGTGTCTTCTCGTTCAGGTCGCGGGCCAACGCCCGCAGGTAGTGGGCGATCGGCCGGTCGGCGTTGGTGGCGAACGCCGCGAATTCCTTTGCCACACAACCACGCAACATGACCGGCAGCATGCCCGGCCGCACCGCAGCCGCACCGGGCGTGCCGTACAACGACGGCGATGCGACGGTGAACCCGTTGTCCACCAAGTGATTACCGAGCGCCAATACGCCTGGATGCAGGCCGGGCATCTCGGGGATCAGCACCACACCGGGGCCTTCGCC
The DNA here is from genome assembly GCA_035492865.1 of Mycobacterium sp. GTDB lineage: Bacteria > Actinomycetota > Actinomycetes > Mycobacteriales > Mycobacteriaceae > Mycobacterium. Next base: position 3,948 of record DATJIX010000104.1, read on the forward strand.
CTTGCGATAGACGTCGTAGGTGAAGCCTTCCGCAGAGAACGGCGAGGCGGTCCATCCGGTCAGATCGGCTTCCGGAGCCGCCTGGCCGGCGACATTCGGGTTGGGCGACGTCATGGCGGCTCCTATTTGACGGACAGTGGCGAGGCCTTCTGCGTCGCCGCCGCCAGCGTACGGTACTCGTCCGTACCCGCGGCACCCGTTATGGCAATCTGCGCAGGGCCGCCTGGCCCGTTGAGCCGGGTCGTCCACAACGGCTCGGCCTTCTTGCCGTCCGCGCCAGCCCCCTGGTACACCACCCACTTCACGCCGTCGACGTCCTGGGTCCCTGTCGGATACAGGTCGGTGTCGATGGAGGCCACCAGCTTGTCCTCGTCGGCGTTGCTCTGGGTCAGGCTGACATACATCCCGCTGGGCGCGAGGTAGCCGACGGTCGAGCTGACGGCGCGCGCCGGCTGGTGCGACACCGGGTCGGTCCGGCCACCGTCGATGCCTTTTCGGCTGCCGGAGTTGGACTGCCACCCTTGAGGCAGCACTGGCAGCCGGATCGGGATCTTCAGGGCGTCGGCGTCGGCCTGCAGCGCGGCCGGGGCGTCGTAGTCAGGCACGGGGCCTGGGCCCGGCCCGCCCGCCTGGAATGAGCACATGCCGAGCATCCCCGCCAGCACAATGCAGGCGATCACCAGCGGTGCGAGTGACCAGAACATGTCCCGGCCGTCCTGCAGGATGCGCGGCTTGGAGGGCTTGGGGGCCGGTAGGGGCTCCGTCGTCATGGCAGCCAGTATCCCAGCTGCCAAACGCCGACCTGGCAATGGGAGAATCGGCCGCATGAGCCCCGCGCGTGGTGAAGCCCCAGATCGCAACCTCGCCCTCGAATTGGTGCGAGTCACCGAGGCCGGCGCCATGGCAGCAGGCCGCTGGGTGGGCCGCGGCGACAAGGAAGGCGGCGACGGGGCGGCCGTCGACGCGATGCGTGAACTGGTCAATTCGGTGTCGATGCGTGGCGTCGTGGTGATCGGCGAGGGCGAGAAGGACAACGCGCCGATGCTCTACAACGGCGAGGAAGTCGGCAACGGCGACGGCCCAGAATGCGACTTCGCCGTGGACCCGGTCGACGGCACCACGTTGATGAGCAAGGGCCTGTCCAACGCGATCTCGGTGCTCGCGGTGTCCGAGCGCGGAACAATGTACGACCCGTCCGCGGTGTTCTACATGAACAAGATCGCTGTCGGGCCCGACGCTGTGGACGCCATCGACATCACCGCACCGGTCGGAGAGAACATCCGCAAGGTCGCCAAGGCCAAGAGTGTGTCGGTGGCCGACCTGACCGTGTGCGTGCTGGATCGGCCACGGCACAAGCAACTGATCGCCGATGTCAGGGATGCCGGCGCGCGGTGCCGGTTGATCTCCGACGGTGACGTCGCGGGCGCGATCTCGGCGTGCAGGCCCAACACCAGCACCGACCTGCTGGTCGGCATCGGCGGCACACCCGAGGGCATCATCGCCGCCGCCGCCATCCGGTGCATGGGCGGTGCGATCCAGGGCCAGTTGGCGCCCAAGGACGACGAAGAACGGCAGAAGGCCATCGACCGCGGCTACGACCTGGATCAGGTGCTGTTGACCGAAGACCTGGTCTCCGGCGACAACGTCTTCTTCTGCGCCACCGGTGTCACCGACGGTGACCTGCTCAAGGGCGTGCACTACTACGGCGGCGGCTGCACCACCCAGTCGATCGTGATGCGCTCGAAGTCGGGCACCGTGCGGATGATCGAGGCCTACCACCGGCTGTCAAAGCTCAACGAATACTCCGCCATCGACTTCACCGGCGACAGCAACGCCGTCTACCCGCTCCCGTAATCACCCTCACGAAAAGGAACCACATGAGCGTCGACTCGTCCCCCAAGGAAGAAGTCGAGTACCGCATCGAGCACGACACCATGGGCGAGGTCCGGGTGCCCATCAGCGCGCTGTGGCGCGCGCAGACCCAGCGCGCGGTGGAGAACTTCCCGATCTCGGGGCGCGGCCTCGAGCGGACCCAGATCCGGGCGCTCGGTCTGCTCAAAGGCGCCTGCGCCCAGGTGAACAAGGATCTCGGGCTGCTTGCGCCGGAGAAGGCGGACGCGATCATCGCCGCGGCCGGTGAGATCGCCGACGGCCTGCACGACGACCAGTTCCCGATCGACGTGTTCCAGACCGGCTCGGGCACCAGCTCGAACATGAACACCAACGAGGTGATCGCAGGCATCGCCGCGCAGAACGGCGTGACCGTACACCCCAACGACGACGTCAACATGTCACAGTCGTCCAACGACACCTTCCCCACCGCCACGCACATCGCAGCGACGGAAGCCGCTGTGCGCCATCTGATTCCGGCTCTCGAGGTGCTGCACGAGTCACTGGCGAACAAGGCGCGGCAATGGCGCACCACGGTGAAGTCCGGCCGCACCCACCTGATGGACGCCGTGCCGGTGACACTTGGCCAGGAGTTCTCCGGCTATGCCAGGCAGGTCGAAGCGGGTATCGAGCGGGTCAAGGCCACGCTGCCGCGGCTTGGTGAGCTGGCCATCGGCGGCACCGCGGTCGGCACTGGACTGAACGCGCCAGACGATTTCGACGTACGCGTGGTCGCGGTGTTGACCGAGCAGACCGGCGTGGCCGAGTTGCGGGTCGCGGCAAACCATTTCGAGGCGCAGGCCGCACGTGACGGACTGGTCGAGGCGTCCGGTGCGTTGCGCACCATCGCAGTGTCGCTGACCAAGATCGCCAACGACATCCGGTGGATGGGATCGGGCCCGCTGACCGGTCTCGGCGAGATTCAGCTGCCGGATCTGCAGCCAGGCAGCTCGATCATGCCGGGCAAGGTCAATCCGGTTATCCCGGAAGCGGTTACGCAGGTCGCCGCGCAGGTGATCGGCAACGACGCGGCCATCGCCTTCGGTGGTGCATCCGGAGCCTTCGAGCTCAACGTGTACATCCCGATGATGGCCCGCAACCTCTTGGAGTCGTTCAAGATCCTGAGCAACGCATCCAAGTTGTTCGCCGAGCGCTGCATCGACGGCCTGGTCGCCAACGAAGAGCGGCTTCGTGAGCTCGCCGAGTCGTCGCCGTCGATCGTGACCCCGCTGAACTCCGCGATCGGCTACGAGGAAGCCGCCGCCGTCGCCAAGCAGGCGCTCAAGGAGAAGAAGACCATCCGCCAGACGGTCATCGACCGCGGCTTGATCGGCGACAAATTATCGCTCGAGGAGCTGGACAAACGTCTCGACGTGCTGGCGATGGCCAAGGTCAAGGACGGCGACGGCTAGAAAGCGGTTGAATTGGCGCGCACATCGGACGGTTAGCTGACAGTCTGCTCAGATGACCGCGGGCATGGCGAGCCGCCCCGCAGCGGAACAGGCTCTCGACGAGTTCCTGGCCGCTGCGGCCTTTGCGCCGTCCGCACTGCTGGTCGACGGCGAGGCCGGGATCGGCAAGACCACCCTGTTGCGCGCCGGGCTGGCACGGGCGCGTGAGCGCGACGTGCGGGTGTTGTCCGCACGTGCCGTGGAAGCCGAATCCGTGCTTGCGTACGCATCGCTGGCCGACCTGCTGGCCGAGGTGGACGCGAGTACCTGGGCCGACCTGCCCACTCCGCAGCGGATCGCGATCGACCGGGTGCTGTTGCGCCAGCTGGCGGCCGACGTTGTCACGGACCAACGGGCGGTGGCGGCCGCATTCCTGTCGGTGCTGGATCGGCTCACCGAGCACGGCCCGGTGCTGCTCGCGATCGACGACCTGCAATGGCTCGACCCCTCGACC
>DATJIX010000105.1:0-2302 GCA_035492865.1 Mycobacterium sp.
GCGCCGCGTCGGGATGTGCATCGATGAATTCGCCAACGGCGGCGTATCTTTCGCTCACCAGAGCGCCGTCGTAGAGCAACTTGGCCGCGGCCAGGAACGGTGCGATGTCCACGGTGACGATGCGCACGCCCGCATCGGTGAGCCTGCCGACAACGGCGTCGAACGCCTCGCGCCACTCCCGGTCCAGCTCCGGCAGTTCGTTGGGAACCGCCACGACCGGATTCGGCGGCGCCGCGAGCCGGACGTCGGACGGCCACGCGCGATCGACGGCGCCGGCCGCCATCACGCCCATGGCGCGGCTCGCCAACTCGAGGCTCTGCGCGAAAATGGTTACACAGTCATAGGATTCGCATGCCGGTACCACACCGTCGGTCGAGACCACGCCGAGTGTCGGCTTGATTCCGACGATGCCCTGCAAGCCTGCGGGCACCCGCCCCGACCCCGCGGTGTCGGTGCCGATCGCGATGTCGGCCTCGCCGGTGGCGACCGCCACCGCCGATCCCGAACTCGAACCGCCGCTGATGAATTCGGGCCTGCGGCTGTCGGACACCGCGCCGTACGGTGAACGGGTGCCGACGAGTCCGGTGGCGAACTGGTCGAGGTTGGTCTTGCCGACGACGACCGCGCCCGCCGCACGCAGCGCCGCCACGACGGCCGCGTCGCCTTCGGGTTGATACGCGAACTCCGGGCACGCGGCGGTGGTGGGCAGCCCTGCGGCGTCGACGTTGTCCTTCACCGCGAGCCGCAGTCCCGCCAGCGGGCCCTGGCTCGCCTCGAGTTCGGCCGCCACCTCGGCTTCGGGCCTGCGAGTGATCCACACGGTCATGCGATCAACCTAGGGCCCAATGATCCACAGTGCGCAACTCATCCACAGGGGCCCAGCGGGCCACGGGATCGACGGGCCGCGCTGTCGGGCCCGCGACGGTGAATGGCACTGCGACGCGCGTCGCAGTCAATGAACGAGAGGAAATGAGCAATGTTCGAGACGCCTATCACCGTCGTCGGAAATATCGTCAACGACCCGCACGGCCGCCGGGTGGGCGACCAGGAAGTCATCAAGTTCCGGGTGGCCAGCAATTCGCGCCGCAGGACGGCCGACGGCAACTGGGAACCTGGGAATTCGCTGTTCGTCACCGTCAACTGCTGGGGCAAGCTGGTCACCGGTGTCGGCGCGGCCCTTCGCAAGGGCGACCCGGTGATCGTCGTGGGACACATCTACACCAGCGAATACGAGGATCGCGACGGCAACCGCCGGTCGACCCTCGAGATGCGCGCCACCTCCGTCGGGCCGGATCTGTCGCGGTCGATCGTGCGGATCATCGAGAAGACGGGTTCTGCCAGGGACGCAGGCCCAGCGACCGACGAATCAGCCGACGAGCCGGTGATCGAGACCGAAGAAGAGAAGCCGATGCCTCTGTCCGCATAGCTGCTCGGGTAGCACGGTCGGCTCGGCCGACGAGGCCACGCCTACGATGGTCCGCGAGCATCACCACAGACTCGCGAAAGGCAACACAACGGCAATGGCCGAATTCATCTATTCGATGCGGAAGGTCCGCAAGGCGCACGGCGACAAGGTGATCCTTGACGACGTCAGTCTGAACTTCCTTCCAGGCGCGAAGATCGGCGTCGTCGGCCCGAACGGGGCAGGCAAGTCGAGCGTCTTGCGGATCATGGCCGGACTCGACACCCCCAACAACGGCGACGCCCTCCTGCAGCCCGGCGCGACCGTCGGCATCCTGCAGCAGGAGCCCCAGCTCGACGAGACGAAGACCGTCCGCGAAAACGTCGAGGAAGGCGTGGCCATCAAGGCCAAGCTCAACCGCTACAACGAGGTCGCCGAGTTGATGGCCACCGACTACTCCGACGAGCTGATGGAGGAGATGGGCCATCTGCAGGAGGAGCTGGACGCGGCAGACGCGTGGGACATCGACTCCCAGCTGGAGCAGGCGATGGACGCGCTGCGCTGCCCACCGCCCGACGAGCCGGTCACCCACCTGTCGGGTGGCGAGCGTCGCCGCGTGGCGTTGTGCAAGCTGCTGCTGTCCAAGCCCGACCTGCTGCTGCTCGACGAGCCGACCAACCACCTCGACGCCGAAAGCGTGCTGTGGCTCGAACAGCACCTCGCGCAGTACAAGGGCGCGATCCTGGCCGTCACGCACGACCGGTACTTCCTTGACAACGTCGCCGAGTGGATTCTCGAGCTCGACCGCGGCCGCGCCTACCCGTACGAGGGCAACTACTCGACCTACCTGGAGAAGAAGTCCGAGCGCATCGCGGTGCAGGGGCGTAAGGACGCCAAGCT
>DATJIX010000106.1:0-12385 GCA_035492865.1 Mycobacterium sp.
GCGCACGACGGCTGCGTGGTCGGCGGGACGGGATGGGACTTCGCCAACGCCAACAAGATTCCCCGGTTGGCACTGGATCTGCTCGTCGTCGAGGAAGCGGGTCAGTACAGCCTGGCCAACACGATCGCCGTCGCGCCATCGGCCAGAAACCTGATGCTGCTCGGTGACCCGCAACAGCTGCCACAGGTCAGCCAGGGCACCCATCCGGAACCGGTCAACGAATCGGCGCTCGGCTGGCTGGTCGACGGACATCACACACTTCCTGCGGAGCGCGGCTATTTCCTCGACCACTCGTACCGGATGCATCCGGCGGTGTGCGAACCGGTTTCGCGGCTCTCGTATGACGGTCGGCTGCGCTCGCACGAGGACGTCAGCGCCGCGCGACGCCTCGACGGCGTGGCTCCCGGCGTCCGGGTGCTGACCGTCGAGCACGACGGCAACTCCACCGAAAGCCCCGAGGAAGCCGACGCGATCGTCGCAGAGATCGCCAGCCTGCTCGGCACTCCCTGGACCGACGAGAAGGGCACCACCCCGCTGGCTCAGGAGCACGTCCTCGTGGTGACGCCCTACAACGCGCAAGTGGTGACGCTGCGGCGCAGGCTCGACGCGGCGAAACTCACCGACGTCGAGGTCGGCACCGTCGACAAATTCCAGGGCAGACAGGCGCCCGTGGTGTTCGTGTCGATGACCGCGTCGTCGGCGGATGACGTACCGCGCGGGGTGTCGTTCCTGCTGAACCGCAACCGGCTCAACGTCGCGGTCAGCCGCGCGAAGTACACCGCGGTGATCGTGCGATCGGCGCTGCTGACCGACTATCTGCCCGCGACGCCGGACCGCCTTGTGGAGTTGGGGGCGTTCTTGTCGCTGGCGCCGTGTGGTACAGAAGCGGAGTGAGCCTGACCGACACCCTGGCCGGGATCGTGGGCGCCGCGCACGTCCTCACCGATCCCGATGTGCTGGACGGCCGCAGCGTCGACCACACCGGGCGGTACCGCGGCAAGGCCAGCGCGCTGGTGCGACCGGGGTCCGCCGACGAGGTCGCCGCGGTGCTGCGCGCCTGTCGTGACGCGGGCGTGTACGTCACCGTGCAGGGCGGCCGGACCTCGCTGGTGGCCGGAACCGTGCCCGAGCACGACGACGTGCTGTTGTCCACGGAGCGGCTGCGCGGCATCGGCGAGGTCGACGTCGTCGAGCGGCGCATCCACGTCGGCGCGGGCGCGACGCTGGCCGAGGTGCAACGCGCGGCGTCCGCCGCGGGGCTGGTGTTCGGGGTCGACCTGGCCGCCCGCGATTCCGCGACGGTCGGCGGGATGGCGTCGACGAACGCCGGCGGATTGCGCACAGTCCGCTACGGGAACATGGGCGAACAGGTCATCGGACTCGACGTCGCACTGCCCGACGGATCGGTGGTGCACCGACACAGTCAGGTGCGCAGCGACAACACCGGATACGATCTGGCGGCGCTGTTCGTCGGTGCCGAGGGCACGCTCGGCGTGATCACCGCACTGGATCTGCGGCTGCACCCGACGCCGCCGCAGCGGGTCACCGCGATCTGCGGGTTCGACGACCTCGACGCCTTGATCGAAAGCGGGCGGGTGTTCCGCGACATGGACGGCATCGCGGCGTTGGAGTTGATCGACGCACGGGCCAGCGCGCTGACCGCCGAACACGTCGGGGTGGGCGCGCCCGTCGACGGCGCGTGGCAGTTGCTCATCGAATTGGCCGGCGACACAGACCAAACCGAGCGGTTGGCCGACGCGCTGGATGATGCGCGCATGTCGGATGAGCCCGCGGTCGGCGTGGACGTCGCCGCACAGCAGCGGCTCTGGCAGGTCCGCGAGTCGGTGGCCGAAGTGCTCGGCGTGTACGGGCCACCGCTGAAATTCGATGTGTCGCTTCCGTTGTCGGCGATCGCCGGGTTTGCCGCGGAGTCCGCCGCGCTGGTGGCCGAGCACGCCCCGGACGCGATTCCGGTGCTCTTCGGTCACATCGGCGAGGGCAACCTTCATCTGAACGTGGTGCGCTGCGGTCCCGACGCGGAGCGCGAGCTCTACGCGCCGATGATGGAGCTGATCGCCCGCAGTGGCGGCAACGTCAGCTCCGAGCACGGCGTCGGGACACGTAAGCGCGACTATGTGTCGATGTCACGCACCGAGGCCGACATCGCGGCGATGCGCGCGGTCAAGTCCGCGTTCGACCCGACCGGATATCTCAACCCCGCAGTGCTTTTCGACTAGTCGCGGCCCGGCGTCGAGTGCCTGCCGTAGCGTGACGCGTCGTCGGGGTCGTCGCCGCGCGAATGCCTGCCGTTCGACTCGAACCAGAACGGCCGCTTCTGCGGTTGGTTCTCGGGCAGGTAATGCCGCGACGGCCGCGCATGGCGTGACGGTCTCGGCGGTTCCGGAGGGGGCGGGGGCATCGGCTGGAACCGCTCCTCATCGACGTGGAAGCCGTTGTGCGCGAAGCCAATCGGCTCGGGCTTCGGTTTGAGCGGAGGAATGTCGCTGAGCAGGTCGTCGAGGATGCTGCGCAAGGCCTCTTCGCGGTGCGGCGCCGCAGCAGGCTCGGGCTCGTCCTCGCGTAGCGAATGCCACGACTCGACGGGGGTCGAATGCCATGCTTCCGCGGGCGCAGGCAGCAAGTGGTCGGCGCGCGACCGCATGGGCTCGGTGACCGTGTCGTCGGGCTGCACAGCGGGCGCCACGCGCAGGCGGGGTTCGGGGGTGTCGTCCCACGGCACGATGTATTCGAGGTACTCATCGTCGTCGACAAACGTTTCGTCGCCGCCGTATTCGACCGCGAAGCCCGCGTCGCCGTCGACGTCTTCATGGTCGTCGTACTCGACGAAGCGGTCGGAGTCTCCGAAGCCGAGCAGGAACACGGCGGCCACCACGCCGAACAACGCGAAGAACGCGGGCAACAGCATCGACTGCGACATCGCCGCAGCGAACGGTTCGTGCAGCCACGCGGGCAGCTCGGTCACCGCGCCTTCGCTCTGCGACGCCTGTCCCCCTGCGGCAGGCATCTCGGCACTGATCCGCGACGTCATGAACGCTGCCATACCTGCGCTGCCGAGCACGGAGCCCACCTGCCGGGTGGTGTTGTAGACGCCAGAACCGGCGCCTGCCAGCCTGGGCGGCAGGTTGCGGGTGGCGGTCGCCGCCAGCGGCGCCCAGATGAACGCCGAGCCGACGCCCATGCCCGTGATCGGCAGCAGCAACCGCCAAATCGGCGTGGTCGGCGTCATCTCGACGGACAGCCACGTCATCGCGATCGCCAGTACGGCGAACCCGAAACCGATCACCGGCCGCGGGTGCGACCGGTCGACGATCTTGCCGACGAAGGGCGCGAGCACACCGGTTGCGACCGCCATCGGCGCGGTCAGCAGCGCTGAGCGTGTCGGCGAAAGTCCGCACACCGCTTGGGCGTAGAACATCAACGGCAAAAACGTGCCCGTCACGACGAACCCGATGGTCGCGACCCCGACGTTGGACAGTGAAAAGTCCCTGTCGCGGAAGATGATCAGCGGGATCAGCGGCTCGCTGGTGTTGACCGACTGCCAGATCAGGAACGCGGCCATGACGCCGATGCCGCCCGCGAGCGTGCCCCAGATCCACGGCGCCCAGTCATGGGACTGACCCTCCTGCAGTGCGAACACAATCATGAACATGCCGATGCCGGAGAGCACCACGCCGATGACGTCGAACCGCTGCATCGACGTGGGCAGCACCGGGATCAGCCAGGCGGCCAACGCCAACCCGATGATGCCGACCGGCACGTTGACGAAGAAGATCCACTGCCAGCCGAGGTGGTCGACGAGCACCCCGCCCGCCAGCGGCCCCACCAGCATCGCCACGCCCGCGGTGGCGCCCCACACGCTCATCGCCACGCCGCGGCGTTCGGCAGGGAAGATCCGGGTGATGGTCGACAGTGTCTGCGGCGTGAGCAGCGCCGCGCCGATGCCCTGCACCACGCGCGCCGCGATCAGCATTTCGATGCTGCCCGCCAACCCGCACCACAGCGAGGCGCCGGTGAAGATCGCCAGGCCGATCAGGTAGAGGTTCTTCGGCCCGAACCGGTCGCCGAGGCGCCCCGCCACCAGCAGCGGCACCGCATAGGCCAACAGATAGGCGCTCGTCACCCAGATGACGGAGTCGTAGCTGGCGCCCAGCTTGTCCATGATGGACGGGTTGGCGACGGCGACGATGGTCGCGTCGACCAGGATCATGAAGAAGCCGACCAGCATCGCCCACAAGGCGTTCCACGGGTTGGAAGGGTCGACTTGTAGCCGCACTGCCCCTCGAGCGCGGCCATCGTGCCGGTTACTTAGCGTTTGGAACATCTCGGGTCGACCAGATAAACGACGATTCAGCCGACGGTACGGACCTGGAAATGCCCGGACAAGTCCGGGGTCGACCAGTAACCGAACGTCAGGCCGCTTCGGCGACGGCGTCGCCGGTGACGTCGTCCTTGGTTTCGGAGGCCGGCAAGCCGACCGCCAACAACGCCAGCAGTGCGATCACCATGCCGGTCGTCATCACCAAGGCTAACGCGATCTCGTTGTTGCCGAGCACGCCGACCAACGGCGCCACCGCGGCGCCAAGGCCGAACTGGGCCGCACCCAGCAAAGCGGCCGCGGTGCCTGCGGCGTCGGGATGTCGCGACAGCGCCACCGCCGGGGCGTTCGGGATGACCAGCCCCATCGCCCCGAGGATCGCCCACACCGGCACCACGAACCCCGCGATACCGCCGGTGTGTCCGTAGGCGAGGCCGACGAACACCACGCCGGCCACAACGGCCGCCGCCAACGCCCACACCACGATCGTCTGGGGCGCGAACCGCCGCAGCAGCACGACGTTGAACTGCGTCGCCGCGATCAGCGCGACCGCGCCCGCGCCGAACACCAGCGCGAACGCCTGCTGGTCGAGGCCGTAGTGGCCCTGCAGCACAAACGACGCGCCCGCGATGTAGGCGAACAGTCCGGACATGCCGAGCGCCGCGACCAGCACCAGGATGACGAAGCGAGCGTCGCGCATCAGCTCGACATAGGTGGCGGCGATGCTGCGCACCTTCAGCGGCCGCCGATGTGCAGGGGTGAGGGTTTCCGGCAGCGCCACCGCCGCGAGAACAAGCAGTCCGCCCGCCAACACGACGAGCACGGCGAACACCCAGTGCCATGAGGCCGCCAGCAGCACTGCGGCGCCCAGTGAGGGCGCGACGACCGGCGCGACGCCGAGCACCAGCATCAACCGCGACATCACCGTGGCGGCGACGGATTCGGCGTAGAGATCACCGACGACCGCGATGGCCACCACCATCGCCGCGGCGGCACCGACACCCTGCAACCCGCGCGCCACCCCGAGCACGGCGATGTTCGGAGCGAACAGGCACAGCAGCGACGCCAGCATGTGCAGCACGATGCCGGCCATCATCGGCCTGCGGCGGCCCAGCGAATCCGACAGCGGCCCGACGATCAGCTGGCCGAGGGCCAGCCCGGCGAGCGTGCCGGTCAGGGTGAGTTGCGCGACCGACGAGGACACCGACAGGTCGTCGGCGATCTTGGGCAGCGCAGGCAGGTACATATCGATGGTCAGCGGCCCCAGCGCGACGAGGGCGCCAAGGACGGTGATCATCCGGGCGCGGCTCGGCGGGTTTTCCACTCCGCTGGTCACGTCCACGTCGATCGATGCTGCCATGAAAGTGGTTAGCGCCGCTTCTCAATAGTTTGTTCCCTACCTCACACACGGTGATGGCGATCACGATCGGGCACCCGCGGCCGGCCTCCGTTCGTTCAGCAAGCGTTAGCCTGAAGGTTCGGACAGGTCGAACCGGGTCGACAAGGGGGAGCCCCAAGATGAGCGCTCGGTCAAAAGCCAAGAATCAGCTGCCTGCTGTCGCCGATGAGAATCCCGGCGCGGCAGCCAAGGTGCTCTCGCAAATCATCGAACGCGGCGCCCGGGTCCAGGGTCCCGCAATCAAGGCCTATGTCGACCGGCTGCGCGAACACAATCCGGATGCGACGCCCGCCGACGTGGTCACGAAGCTGGAGAAGCACTACACCGCCGCGGTGATGGCGAGCGGTGCCGCGGTCGGGTCTGCGGCGGCGTTCCCTGGCATCGGCACGCTGGTCGCTCTTTCGGCGGTCGCAGGCGAGACAGTGGTGTTCCTCGAGGCCACGTCGGTTTACGCGCTCGCGCTCGCCGAGGTGTACGGCATCCCGGCCGACCATCGTGAGCGTCGCCGCGCGCTGGTGCTGGCGGTCCTCGTAGGCGACGAGAGCAAGCATGCGGTCGTCGACCTGCTCGGGCCGGGTCGCACCAGCGGCGCCTGGCTGGCCGACGGAGCGGCAACGTTGCCGCTGCCTGCGGTGTCCCAACTGAATTCGCGGCTGCTGCGCTACTTCGTCAAGCGCTACACGCTCAAGCGGGGCGCGATCGCGTTCGGCAAGCTGCTGCCGGTCGGCATTGGCGCGGTCGTCGGCGGAGTGGGAAACCGACTGATGGGCAAGAAGATCATCGCCAACGCGCGCAAGGCGTTCGGCAACCCACCGCCGCGGTGGCCGTCATCGCTGCACGTCCTGCCGGCCCCCGGCGAGCGATGACGATAACTGCCGTTCGCGTGGTTTGGCCGATGGCAGAAGCGTTAGCCTTTAGGCGGCGGAAACGCGGATGACCCCGCGGACCGCGGGAAAATGGTTGGCGAGCGGCTACCAGATCGCTTGCCTGAGGCGAAGGAATCGAGGCGAGAGCTGCCGTGAGCTCACCATCACCATTCGGACAGAACGAGTGGTTGGTCGAGGAGATGTATCGCAAATTTCGCGAGGATCCCTCGTCGGTAGACCCGAGTTGGCATGAATTCTTAGTCGACTACTCCCCGGAGCCAACCACCGAAGCGCAATCCGGCACCGGCAACGGGCAACCGGCTGCGCAACCCGCCCAGACACCCGCGCCCGCTGCGCCCGTCGCGCCTGCCGAACCGGCGCCCGCCCCCGCGCCTGCGCCTGCGCCCAAAGTCGAGACGAGCAACGGCGTCGCCGCCGCGCCCGCCAAGGCGCCGGAACCCGCGCGCGTCAAGCCGGCGGCTCCCACGCTGAAGCCCGCCGAAGGTGACGAGAACCAGGTGCTGCGCGGTGCCGCGGCCGCGGTCGTGAAGAACATGTCCGCGTCGCTGGAGGTGCCGACCGCGACCAGTGTGCGGGCCATCCCCGCCAAGCTGATGATCGACAACCGGATCGTCATCAACAACCACCTCAAGCGCACCCGCGGCGGCAAGATCTCGTTCACGCACTTGATCGGCTACGCGCTGGTGCAGGCGGTCAAGAAGTTCCCGAACATGAACCGGCACTTCGCCGAGGTGGACGGGAAGCCGAATGCGGTGACACCGGAACACGTCAACCTGGGTCTGGCGATCGACCTGCAGGGCAAGGACGGCAACAGGCAGCTCGTCGTGGCCGCCATCAAGGGTTGCGAGACAATGGCTTTCGGCCAATTCATCGCCGGCTACGAGGACATCGTCCGGCGGGCCCGCGACGGCAAGCTGACCGCCGAGGATTTCGCAGGCGTGACGATCTCGTTGACCAATCCTGGCACGATCGGCACCGTGCACTCGGTGCCGCGGCTGATGCGCGGTCAGGGCGCGATCATCGGCGTCGGCGCGATGGAGTATCCGGCGGAGTTCCAGGGCGCAAGCGAGGAACGCATCTCCGAACTCGGTGTCGGCAAGCTGGTGACGTTCACCTCCACCTACGACCACCGCATCATCCAGGGTGCGGAATCGGGCGACTTCCTGCGCACGATCCACGAATTGTTGTTGTCCGACGAGTTTTTCGACGATATCTTCCGCGAGCTGGGCATCCCGTATGAACCGGTGCGGTGGCGCACGGACAACCCCGACTCGATCGTCGACAAGAACGCCCGCGTCATCGAGCTGATCGCGGCCTACCGCAACCGCGGCCACCTGATGGCCGACATCGACCCGCTGCGGCTGGACAAGACCCGGTTCCGCAGCCATCCCGACCTCGACGTGCAGAACCACGGGCTGACGTTGTGGGACCTGGACCGTGAATTCAAGGTCGACGGTTTCGGCGGCGCCGAGTACAAGAAGCTCCGCGACGTGCTTGGTCTGCTGCGCGACGCGTACTGCCGCCACGTCGGTGTCGAGTACACGCACATCCTCGAGCCCGAACAGCAGAAGTGGCTGCAGGAGCGCATCGAGGTCAAGCACGACAAGCCGACCGTTGCGCAGCAGAAGTACATCCTGTCCAAGATGAACGCCGCAGAGGCGTTCGAGACCTTCCTGCAGACGAAATACGTTGGGCAGAAGCGATTCTCGCTGGAAGGCGCGGAAACCGTCATCCCGATGATGGACGCTGCGATCGACCAGGCGGCAGAGCATGCGCTCGACGAGGTCGTGATCGGCATGCCGCACCGCGGGCGGCTCAACGTGCTGGCCAACATCGTCGGCAAGCCCTACTCGCAGATCTTCAGCGAGTTCGAGGGCAACCTGAACCCGTCGCAGGCGCACGGCTCCGGCGACGTCAAGTACCACCTTGGCGCGACGGGCAACTACATCCAGATGTTCGGCGACAACGACATTCAGGTGTCGCTGGTGGCCAACCCTTCGCACCTGGAGGCCGTCGACCCGGTGCTGGAGGGCCTGGTCAGGGCCAAGCAGGACCTGCTCGACAAGGGCGATGGGCCGGACGGCTTCTCGGTCGTGCCGCTGATGCTGCACGGCGACGCCGCGTTCGCGGGGCAGGGCGTGGTGGCCGAGACGCTGAACCTGGCGCTGCTGCGCGGGTACCGCACCGGCGGCACGATCCACATGGTCGTCAACAACCAGATCGGCTTCACCACTTCGCCTGGCGATTCCCGGTCGTCGGAGTACTGCACCGACGTGGCGAAAATGATTGGCGCGCCGATCTTCCACGTCAACGGCGACGATCCGGAGGCGTGTGCCTGGGTGGCGCGGCTGGCCGTGGACTTCCGGCAGCAGTTCAAGAAGGACGTCGTCATCGACATGCTGTGCTACCGGCGACGCGGGCACAACGAGGGTGACGATCCGTCGATGACGCAGCCGTACATGTACGACGTCATCGACACCAAGCGCGGATCGCGCAAGACCTACACCGAAGCGCTGATCGGCCGCGGCGACATCTCGATGAAAGAGGCCGAGGACGCCCTTCGCGACTACCAGGGTCAGCTGGAGCGGGTGTTCAACGAAGTCCGCGATCTGGAGAAGCATGCAGTGGCGCCGAGCGCGTCGGTGGAGGCCGACCAGATGGTGCCCGCAGGGATGACCACCGCGGTGGACAAGTCGCTGCTGGCCCGAATCGGCGACGCGCACTTGGCATTTCCCGACGACTTCAACGTGCATCCGCGCGTCAAGCCGGTACTCGAAAAGCGCCGCGAGATGGCCTACGAAGGCAAGGTCGACTGGGCGTTCGCGGAGCTGTTGGCGCTCGGTTCGTTCCTGGCGGAAGGCAAGACGATTCGGCTGTCCGGTCAGGACACCCGGCGCGGCACGTTCACCCAGCGGCATTCGGTGATCATCGACCGCAAGACCGGCCGGGAGTTCACCCCGCTGCAGTTGCTGACCACCAACACCGACGGCACCCCGACCGGCGGCAAGTTCATGGTGTACGACTCGGCGCTTTCGGAGTACGCGGCGGTGGGCTTCGAGTACGGCTACTCCGTCGGCGATCCCGATGCACTTGTGTTGTGGGAGGCCCAGTTCGGCGACTTCGTCAACGGCGCACAGTCGATCATCGACGAGTTCATCAGCTCGGGTGAGGCCAAGTGGGGCCAGCTGTCCGACGTGGTGCTGCTGCTCCCCCACGGTCACGAGGGCCAGGGGCCGGACCACACGTCGGCCCGCATCGAGCGGTTCCTGCTGCTGTGGGCCGAGGGTTCGATGACGATCGCCATGCCGTCGACGCCCGCGAACTACTTCCACTTGCTGCGCAGGCACGGCCTGGACGGTATTCACCGGCCGCTGATCGTGGCGACACCGAAGTCGATGCTGCGCAACAAGGCTGCGGTCAGCGACCTGAAGGAATTCACCGAAGGCAAGTTCAAGTCGGTGATCGAGGAGCCCACCTATGAGGAGGGCACCGGCGATCGCGACAAGGTCAAGCGCATCCTGCTGACCAGCGGCAAGATCTACTACGAGTTGGTCGCCCGCAAGAACAAGGATCAGCGCGACGATGTGGCGATCGTGCGCATCGAGCAGCTGGCACCTCTGCCAAGGCGGCGACTCAAGGAAACCCTGGATCGGTATCCGAACTCCGAGCAGTACTTCTGGGTGCAGGAGGAACCGGCGAACCAAGGCGCATGGCCGACGTTCGGGCTGACGCTTCCCGAGGTGTGCGCGGAGCAGTTGAGCGGCATCAAGCGGATTTCGCGCCGCGCGATGTCGGCACCGTCGTCGGGGTCGTCGAAGGTGCACGCCGTCGAGCAGCAGGAGATCATCGACGAGGCGTTCGCGCCGTAGCTGCTCAGGCGCGGACCTGGCGGCGGAAGGTGACTTTGTCGAGTTCCCAACCGTATTCGTCGACCGCCACCACGTCCATTTCGCTCATCAGGGCGCCGGGGCGGACGTCGACGCGAATGAAGGCGTAGTTGGAGAACCGCACCCGCGACCAGCCGACCGCCTCCGGGTTCTTCTCGCCGTCAGAGGTCCAGACGTAGCTGTTGGGCACGAACGTGTCGGCCACTTCGCGCCCGCGGTAGCTGTCCGCCTCACCCGGCTGAAAGGCGTACCGCGGCCGCCCTCCTGAGCCGACGGTGTAGTAGACGGTGCCGTCGGTCTCCGGGTAGACGGTCGAGTTATCGCCTGCCGCGGTGGTCGGCTTGCCCGCCCGGATCGGATCCGAGCGTTCGAAGACGTGGTTGTGGCCCTGCAGGACCAGGTCGACCCGATGCCGATCGAACAGCTCACCCCAGGCGGCCCGGACTCCGCCGTCGCTGGCATGCGTCACGGTGGTCGAGTACGCACAATGGTGGAAGAAGCACACGATGAAGTCGACGTCGGGATTGGCGCGGTGGGCGGCCAATGTGCGCTCCACCCAACGGTTTTGGGCGCCGCCCGAATAGCCGGTGTTCGCGGTGATCTCGTAGCTGACGTCGTTGGCGTCCAGGGAGAGTACGGCAACGTTGCCGTAGACGAATGAGTACACCGAAGGGCACTGGGCGGGACCATTGCCTGGAAAGTCCATCCGTGCCAGGTGGCCGCCGTAGCCGTGCACCGGGTACGCGGCCTCCATGTCGTGATTACCGGTCGCGAACATCCACGGCGTGGTGGCCGTGCTCGCTTCGATGGAACCGAAGTACACATCCCAAACGAAGGGGTTGAACTTGTCGAAGCCGGTGGGCGCGGTTCCGCCCGATGGGACGAACTTCGGCGTCTTGCCTTCGCCGGACGGGTCCGCGTACGCGATATCGCCTGCCAGCACGTGAAAGTCCGGCCGCGACGCGACAATCTGGTTCAAGACGTTCGCGGCGTGCGGCATCGCAGGGTCGTTGTCGGGTTTGTAGTAGCGGTCGTCGTAGTCGCCAGGGCTGAGGCCCGGCGGCAGCACCGGCGTGTCATCGGTGCCCTGATCCCCCATCATGGTGAACCGGAACGGGCCGGTCGCATCGCGCGCGGTGGGCATCGCCGTCGCGGCCGAGAGCACATCGCTGACGAATCCGTCGTCGGTACGCCACTGATAGAACAGCGGCGTCCGGCCGGGCAGTCCGTCGACCGGCGCGTGCACATAGAACTGTTCGGCGGCCAGCACGCCGCCGCGGGTATCGGGGATCTGGGTCACGAGGTTGCGGACCTCGGCCTGGATCGTCGCCCCCAATCCGGGCGTCGGGCCGTAATCGAGAAACACCTTGGTACGGCTGGGGTTTCGCGACAACTGCGCGGCGAAACGCAGTTGGCTGGAGGCGTCGGCGCCATAGCCCACCCGTCGGTTCGCCACGGCCAGCGGCGCGTCCTGTGCATACGCGCGGCGACCGAACGGCGAGGCACCGAGCGCGGCCACCGCCGCTACAGCCGCCGATCCCCGCAGGAAGTTCCGTCGCGACACCCGATGGCGGCGCAGGTAGCCCTGATGCCATTCGTACTGCTCGGCGATCGTCGAGCGGGCGGCGATGTGCGCGGGAATGCCGGTATCGGGGATGTCGCCTGGCGCGGAGTTGATGGGCACCAATCGATGTTGCCCAAATGCGCGCATTACCGCCGTCCGCGCAGTCAAACCCCCGGGAAACTCTGGTCGACATCTCGCTCAAGCAGTGCCCAAGCAGCACAACGGCTTTCAGCACATTCACAGCGGACATCACGCCGAAATAAGGTTCCGGTACGCCAAACCGGGTTTGCGCGTGTCATAAGTCTGATCTCG
>DATJIX010000107.1:0-6527 GCA_035492865.1 Mycobacterium sp.
GCCCGGCAAGGTCACGCGGGCACACCTCACAGTCGGCCAGCAACGGGTGAGATCGATCGGGAGGAATTCTCCCTATTGCCGTGCACGCAGTTCGCCTCGATGTTTGCTGCGAGTTGCGGTAACTTCCGTGACATGCGGCTAGCCGGAGCCTTCTTCGTCAACAAGGCGGATGTCGTCGACGACATGCTCAATGTCGAGGGCGGCTTCTGGGCGAGCACCAACGTGCCCACCGGCTCTACTCGCTTCCAGTCCAGCTGCGTCGTGCTGTGCGACACCCGACGGCGCGACGTGGGCTTCCACTACACGCTGCACATCGACGCGGCGGGGCCGACCGGACAGCGCTGGGCGCCCGCATGGTCGACGCAATTCCAACTGCCCAGCGCCATGAAATTCATGGTTCTGACCCAGATCGCGCTGCCGATCGAACCCAACGGGGGCCGACACGTCTACAGCTTCCGGCTGGAAGGAAGCCACGAGCGATTCGATATCCCGCTCGACATCATCATCGATTGACGGGGGCGCCGCAGGCGGCTCGGTCCCGGAAAACGTTCACTGTCCACACCGCCTCCGTTAGGCTTCGCGGAGACCAACCGGTCATGACGACCAAGGGGTGGGACATGATTCGCGTACTCTTCGCCGCCGCCGCGATCGCGGGCGCCGCCGTCAGCACGGCGCCGGCCGCTGTCGCCGACAACGGCGACAACATGTATTTCGACAAGCCCGGGCATTACTCGACCGACGTACCCGGGATCGTCTATGACGCCCACCTCAACGCGCCGTGCGACAACATGGAGCTCTTCACGTTCGGTCGCGGCCCAGGCGGTGAAGCCCTGCAGTGCCGGTGGATCGAGAACCAGTGGCCCCCGGTCTACACCGGCTTCTGGGTGTCGACGTATGAGTTGTTCGGCGTGCAGGACATCGGTTCGCCGTGCCCGAAGCCGCAAGCAGCGGCCCAGGCCCCCGACGGACGCCCGCTACTGTGCCTTGGCGGACAAGGTTGGCAGCCCGGCTTCTTCACCCGCGACGGCTTCTTCCCGCGCTGAGCATCCCGCGCGGCAGTCGCAGCGCTATGCGCCGCGCAGTGTCTGACTTGGTGGGGTCCCGAAGGTTTCCCGGTACGCGATGCTGAACCGGCCCGCGTGGCTGAATCGCCACCGCCCGGCGATGGCCATCACCGTGTCCACGGACGGATCGGCCGCCAGCAGATCGCGGTGTGCACGGTCGAGGCGCACCCGGCGCAGGTATTCCAGCGGCGTCGTGCCGAGATGGCGCCGGAAGGTGTACTGAACCGACCGCGGCGTCACGTTGATCGCCCCGGCGATTTCGCTCAGGCCGATGTCCCGGTGCGCGTTTTCGTGGATGAACGCGATTGCCCTACGCAACGTACGAGGTTGCGCTGCACGCATTTCGACTGAGTCTCGCATTAGCCAGTGGGTTTACCCGTCGACCAAGATCTCAAACCGGCCCGCGGCTGATCATCGCCCTGACACGATCTGCGTATGACCGAACGAATGGAAGTGCAGCGGACGATCGCCGCGCCGGCGGCCGACATCTTTGCGCTGCTGTGCGACCCGCAGGGCCACGTCGCGATCGACTCCTCCGGGATGTTGCAGGACGCCGACGGCGATCCGGCCAAGGCAGTTGGCGACACCTTCGTCATTCACATGTACCGCGAGTCGCTCAACGATTTTCCGCTCGGCAAGTACGACGTCACCGTGGAGATCCGCGAGTTCGATAAGGACCGGCTGATCGCCTGGACCGTTCTCGGCCAGCTCAAGCCGAACATCGGACACGTCTACGGCTACCGGCTCGAACCGGCCGACGGCGGCACGCTGGTCACGTCGTTCTACGACTGGTCCGACATCGACCAGCACTGGCGCGACGCCAACATCTTCCCGATCATCTCCGAGGGCGCGCTGCGGGCCACCCTGGGCATTCTCGAGCGCACCGTGCGCCGCGGTTACCCGCGCGGCTAGCGCGTCAACCGCCGGTTGACGAAGCGATAGCGTCAACCTAAAGTTGACGCCATGACCGAGCCAGCCAAAATCGCCTACCCCGTCCGCCTCGACGACCTCATCGGTGTCATCAAGCAGGTGCACACCGAACCGCTGGAACAACTCACCGACGCCGTGCTGGCCGCCGAAACGCTCGGCGAGGTCGCCGACCATCTGATCGGCCACTTCGTCGACCAGGCCCGCCGGTCCGGGGCGTCGTGGACCGAGATCGGCAAGTGCATGGGCGTCACCAAGCAGGCGGCACAGAAGCGGTTCGTGCCGAAGGCTCCCGACATTTCAGCAGCGCTCGACCCGGAAGCCGGCTTCGGGCGGTTCACCCCGCGCGCCCGCAACGTGGTCGTCGAGGCGCAGAACAAGGCGCACGCCGCAGGCAATGCCGAGATTCAGCCTGACCATCTGCTTCTTGCCCTGTTCAGAGACCCCGACGGCCTGGCCGCCAAGCTGCTCGCGGGCCAGGGCATCGGGGCCGACGTGGTGAACAAGGCCATCACGCTGCCCCCACGCGTCGACGACATGCCCGCGCTGATTCCGTTCAGCGGCCCGGCCAAGAAGGCGCTGGAATTGACGTTCCGCCAAGCACTTCGGCTGGGCCACAACTACGTCGGAACCGAACACATCTTGCTGGCACTGGCCGAGGCCGAAGACGACGACGGGACGCTGCACCGACTGGGTGTGGACATCGAGCGCTTCGAGCGCGAACTCGTCGACGCACTCGCGTCCTACACAAAGGGCTGATCTCACATCCGGAAGCGCTGCAACGTCTTCATCATGTGAGAGTGCAAACGTTCGAGGACGTGGTGGCCGAACACGGTGCGACCGTGCTGCGGGTCTGCCGCGCAGTCGTCGGACCTGTCGATGCCGAGGACGCGTGGTCCGAGACATTCCTTTCGGCGCTGCGTGCCTATCCCGACCTGCCCGCCGACGCCAACGTCGAGGCGTGGCTCGTCACGATCGCCCACCGCCGCGCCGTCGACGTCGGACGCGCCCGCTCCCGCCGCCCCGTGCCCACCGAGACCCTGCCCGAGCGCCCCGCCATCCACGCCGACCCTGCGGCGCGCGACCCCGACTTGTGGACCGCGCTGGAGCGGCTGCCGACCAAGCAACGCCAGGCGCTGGCCTACCACCACATCGCGGGCCTGCCGTTCGCCGAGATCGCCGAACTGCTTGGCAACTCCCCCGACGCCGCGCGCCGCGCCGCCGCCGACGGAATCAAGACTCTCCGCAAGTACTACCGTGAGGACGAAACAGCATGACTACCAACCTCTTTGACGAACTCGACGCCGACGACGGCGCACTGGCCCGACTACACGCCCGCCTGGTGCGCGAGGCCGACACGGGTGATCTGCTCGACGTCGCCTACCGCACCATCGACACCCCGGTCGGTGCGTTGCTGCTGGCCGCCACCACCGCCGGGCTGGTGCGGGTGGCCTATGACGTGGAGGGCCACGATGCGGTGCTGGCCGGGCTCGCCGACAGGATCAGCCCGCGCGTGCTGCGCGCGCCGGCGCGACTGGACAATGTCGCCCGGCAGATCGATGAGTATTTCGCCAAGCGCCGCACCGTCTTTGAGGTTCCGGTCGATCTGCGGCTCGCAGAGGGTTTTCGCCGCAACGTCATCGAGCATCTGCGCGAGATCGGCTACGGACACCGGGAAAGCTACGCGACGGTGGCCGCCGCGATCGGCAACCCTCGCGCGGTCCGCGCCGTCGGCACGGCGTGTGCGCACAACCCACTGCCGGTGGTGATTCCCTGCCACCGCGTCGTGCGCTCCGACGGGTCGACAGGCCAGTACGTCGGCGGCCCGCTGGCCAAGTCGACGCTGCTGGACCTCGAGGCCGCCTGAATCCGGGAATGAATACCTCGCCGCGGCGGTAGAACAACTACATGAAACTCAACGACGCCGCCCGCGAGCTCATCGGCGAGGGCACCGACGCGACACTTGTCACGATCAACCCCGACGGCAGCCCGCAGGTGACCGTCGTATGGGTGGAACTGCAGTCGACGCCCGATGGCGACGAACTGGTCTCCGCGCATCTGTCCGAGTACCAGAAGACGCGCAACATTCGCCGCGACCCCCGGGTCGCGGTGACGATCCTGGCCCAGCAGAAGCCGGGGGTTCAGACGCCCTACCTGGCGATCACTGGGACGGCCCGCATCGTGGAAGGTGGCGCGCCCGCCCTGCTGAAGAAGCTGGCCAAGGTGATGCTGGGCAGCGATGAGCACTTCCCACCGCCGAACGCGCCAGAAGGTTTGCTCACCCGCATCCGGATCGACAAGGTCGGCGGGTTAGGGCTTGGGGCGTCCTAACGGCCAACCGGCTGTAACACGTTTCAGTTTGTGCCATCATTCCTGGCATGCGTCGCTGCTTCGTGCTCCTCGTTGCCCTGCTGGCGGCCGTCGCCGGCCTGACGGCCTCACCTGCAGCGGCTGAGGGCACGCCGATCGGCAATATCGGCGACACGCTGCGCGTCAGCTTCAAGGGCATCGTCGCCGACGTCACCGTCCACGACGTGCTGCCCGTCGATCCGCCGCCGCCCGGTTACGTGGCGAACGGCTCACCGCGATGGATCAACCAAGGCGGACCGTGGAAGGCCCCGATCACCATCCACACGATTGCGGCGCCCAACCCGTACGCGATGGCCCTGGCCTTCACCTTCAGCGGTGTGACGCCGTACGCCGACGCGTATGTCTCCAAGCACACCGACGCGCCCGACTCCTTGGAACACGCGCTGACCAATGCGCCGCCGGGCGCAACCGTCGACGGCGCGGTCTACTGGCAGGTGTACCGCGCACTGGTCACGAACGTGGTGTTGCTCAACCCGCAGACCGGCGAGCACCTGGCCCAGTGGAATCTCTGGCAGCCGGGAGCGCCGCTACCGTAGAGCCGTGGCCATTGCCGTCGCCGAGGCTGTCGAGACCGACCTGTCCGAACTCGCCGATGTCGCTGCGCGCACCTTCCCACTGGCCTGTCCCCCTGCGGCGACGCCGGAGAACATCGCCGCGTTCATCGACGAGAACCTGTCGCAGGCGCGCTTCCGCGACTACCTCTCCGATCCCGACCGGGCCGTGCTGGCGGCTCGCGCCGAGGACGGCCGAATAGCGGGCTACGCCATGCTGATTCGCGGCGTGCCCGACGACGACGATGTGCAGCGGGCGGTGGCGCTGCGACCCGCTGTCGAGTTGTCCAAGATGTACGTGCTGCCCGACAGCCACGGCGCCGGCGTCTCCGCGGCGCTGATGACCGCGGCGTTGCAGCATGCCGCCGAACTCGATGCCAAGAGCGTCTGGCTCGGCGTCAACCAGCTGAACCAGCGCGCCCAGCGGTTCTACACCAAGCACGGCTTTACCATCAACGGCACCAAGACATTTCGGCTCGGCGAAGGCGTCGAGCACGACTACGTGATGGTGCGCCCGCTTTAGCCCGCTGCGGTCAGCGCCAGCAGCCGCGACGTCGCCCGCAGGTACTTCTTGCGGTAGCCGCCTGCCAGCATCTCGGCGGAGAAGATGGTGTCCAGCTTGGTGCCCGATGCCACGACGGGGATGCCCGCGTCGTAGAGCCGGTCGGTCAACGACACCAGCCGCAGCGCGACGTTCTGATCGTCGATCGGGTGCACGCCGGTGATGAACACCGCGGTGACGCCCTCGATCAACGTCAGATACCGCGACGGGTGCATGGTCGCAAGGTGCGCGCACAACGCGTCGAAGTCGTCCAGCGTTGCGCCGGACACCGCGGCGGCGCGCTCCGCGACCTCCGCGTCGCTCAGGGGTTGCGGGGCGGGCGGTAGATCCCGGTGCCGGTAGTCCGGCCCGTCGATCCGCACCGACGTGAAAATGCCTGCCAGCACGTTGATTTCACGCAGAAAATCCTGCACGGCGAAGCGGCCCTCACCGAGCTGCTCGGGCAGCGTGTTCGACGTCGCCGCCACCGACACCCCGCGCGCGACTAGTTCCGAGAGCAGCCGCGAGATCAGCGTGGTGTTGCCGGGATCGTCCAGCTCAAACTCGTCGATGCACACCGCGGTGTAATCGGCCAGCAGGTCGATGCATTCGACGAAGCCGAACACCCCGGCCAGTTGCGTCATCTCACCGAACGTCGCGAACGCCTTGGGTTCGGGTAGGTCGAAGTAGGACGACGCCAGCAGGTGTGTCTTGCCGACGCCGAACCCTCCGTCGAGGTAGATCCCCACCCCCGGCGACACCTCGCGCCTGCCGAACATCTTCTTCTTGCCTGACCGTCGCTCGACCGCCTGCCGACAGAAGTCGCGGCATGCCTGCACCGCAGCCGCCTGCGACGGCTCGTCGGGATCCGGCTGGTAGGTGTCGAAGCTGACGTCGGAAAAGGTCGGCGGTGGAACCAGCTGAGCGACCAGCCGCTCGGGCGTGACGGTGGGGTGCCGGTCGACCAGATGCGCGACACCGCTGGACCCGTGCATGCGAGCACCTTAGCGACGTGCTGCAATTCTGCGTATGCCTGACGACGGTGCCGGGATTCAGCTCACAGTGCTTGGGGCC
>DATJIX010000108.1:0-2072 GCA_035492865.1 Mycobacterium sp.
GAAGGGTGATAGCGCGAATCGATGTCGTCGCCCTGCTTGGCGGCGATCTCGGCCAGATTCGGCTTCGGCAATGTCGGACTCATGACTTGCGCTCCCAGAATGCCGGTCCGACGGGTTCGATGAAGTCTCCGTTGGCGACCAGGTACCCGTCTTGATCAATGGTGATGGGCAGCTGCGCCAAAGCGCGCGCAGCCGGACCGAATATGGGCCTCGCGAAGTGCAAGGCATCGAACTGCGACTGGTGGCAGGGGCAGAGGATACGGTAGGTCTGCTGCTCGTAAAGCGAAGAGGGGCAACCCAAGTGGCTGCACACCTTGGTGAATGCGAACAGCTCGCCGAAGTTGAAGCTCTCCTGGCCCTTGCGCTTGACCACCTTGGCCATGTCGGTCGGCTTGATGCGGATCAGCATCACCGGGTTGCGAACACCCATCGCGATTTCGGACAGCCGCTCGTGGGATTCCACCGTGGTGCCGTCGCCGTCGGATTCGCGGTACGGGAACACGGTCTCCATGCCGCCGGCGTCGATGTCCTCCGGCCGCATCTTGACGAAGGGTGATTCACCGGGCCGGCCGGTGGCACGGGCCATGTAGATGGTCTCGCCCTTGAACCGCGGCGTCCAACCGGACGTCCACAGCACGGCCTTGTCACCCTCGGCGGTCGGCACGACCGGTTTCCACGGGTTCTTGATCAGCCCGCCGACGAACGCGACCAGCGTGCCAAGCCCGAACGCACCGAGTCCGATCCCGAGCGACAGGCCAACGAGCTTGCGCCGCTTGATGGTTGAGCTCTCCAGCGCGTCGGTGAGGTTGGCCGCGATGGTCTTGCGGTGCAGTTCGGGGGAGCGACCGTCGTGACGGTCCTGGATCGAGATCTCCTCGGGGATGAACTTCTTCTGGTACAGCACCGCGCCGATGCCGATCGCGAGGATCGAAAGCCCGAACGTCAAGCCGTACAGCGGCGTGGCTATCGAGTACGCCCACTCGCCCTCGGAGCCAAGCGGCTTGTACTCCCACGGCCAGAACAAGAAGATCAACAGCAGCGCCAGTCCCGAAAAGCCGCCGAGCAGAAGCCAATACGCGACCGATCGCTCGGCCCGCTTCTCGGCCTTGGTGCCGGGCACCGGCCAGCGGTCTTCCTTGAAGACGGTCTGTACGCCGTCCATCTTTCCGCCGAGTTCGACCAGCTGCTCGCGGGTCATCGACGCCAATTCGGCGTCGGTCGGCGGCTTGAAGTCTGAAGATTCACTCATGCTCGCGCTCCCACCCAAAGAGCCACACCGATGGCGGCGACGATCCCGATGATCCACATCGCCATGCCCTCCGGTGCCGGACCGAAGCCGCCGAGGCCGTAGCCGCCCGGGTTCGGGGCGTGGGTGGCTTCGCGGACGTAGGCGACGATGTCGCGCTTCTCCTCAGGGCTGAGCTGCCGGTCGGAGAACTTAGGCATGTTCTGCGGTCCGGTCAGCATTGCGGTGTAGATCTGCGCGGGCTCGGCCGGCTCCAGGTCGGGGGCGAACTTGCCCGACGACAGCGCGCCGCCCTTGCCGGTGAAGTTGTGGCAGGACGCGCAGTTCAGCCGGAACAGGTCACCGCCGCGGGCGACGTCGCTGCCCATCAGCGACTGCTGGGCGATCTGGCCGTTTTCGTCACGGGGAACCGTCGGCCCGCCGCCGTTGGCCTGCACGTATGCGCCGAGGGCGTCGATCTGCGACTCGTCGAAGATCGGTGGCTTGCGGGCTGCCTGCGCCTCGCCGCGCATGGCAGGCATCCGGCCCGTGGACACCTGGAAGTAGACGGCGGCCTCGCCGACGCCGATCAGGCTGGGGCCGCGGTCCGGCACACCCTGCAGGTTGGCGCCGTGGCAGGTCACACACGAGGTGTCGAACAGCTGCTTGCCCGTGCGCAGCAGCGCTGAGGACGACTCGTCGGCGACCGCGACCTGCGGCGTGGGCGTGAGGGTGGCCGCCAGGCCACCGGCGACGGCCAGTCCAACCAGCAGCAGCAGTGCTGCCGATAGGCGCCGGCGCAGCCGACGGCGGGACTTGTCGGTCATCGAACCCCTTCTCAACGGAC
>DATJIX010000109.1:0-3746 GCA_035492865.1 Mycobacterium sp.
TGCAGCACGACGCCGACCAAGGCCCACACCACGATCCGCATGAGGATCACCGGCGGGTTCTCCCACAGCAGCACCGCCCCGTATCCGCCAAGGACGACTCCGAGGACGATCAGCGCGATCCTCATGGCGCCACCACCTCAATGCGCGTCAGCCATTTCGTCTGCAGCACGCCGGGTCTGGTCGGTGCGATCAATCGGCAGGGATACCCGTGGTCGAGGTCCAGCGTCTCGCCGTTGAGCGACAGCGCGATCAGCGTCTTGGCGTCACGCGCGTGCCGCGCGGGCACCACCGTCCGCGAGTACGGCCCAGGTGGTTCCAGCGAGATCATCCGGACGTCCGAGTCTTTCGACCCGCCGACGGCGGCGACCAGGTCGGCGAGCACTACCCCGGTCCATTCGGCGTCGACACTCCATCCCTCGACGCACGCGATCGGCAGCCGATGGGTGGCCTGCCGCATCGCCTGCAGGTCGGCGAGGCTGAATGCGCGCATGGTGGACCCGTTCGTCACCGTCAACCGGTAGTCCGGTGACCGCGCGCTGCGCAACACGCCGGCCGCGATAGCAGACCTATTGATCGGAACTCCTTGTGGCCCTTGGCCTGAGCGGGGTGCGAGCACGGATACCTTGCGCAGCAACGGAACCGTCTGCCCCGCCGTGACGACCGTCGCCAGCGCGACCGCAACCCATGTCCCGTGCAGCACGGTGCGCCTGGACGGTCCGACGAAATCAGTTGTGTCGTCGACGGGCTCGCCAAGGGCGCGACGGATGATCGGCAGCTTCACCCCGATGTGCACGAGCACCGCGCCCGCTGCGACATATGCCATCGCGTAATGGCTGGTGGTGAAGAAGAACTTGAACGCATACCACTGCGCGATGTTCATCAACCCGGTCGACAGCTGGAACAGCATGGACCCGACGAGCACCAGGATCGACAGCCGCTCGATCTGCCGGACCAGGCCGCCGATGATGGGACGCTCGAACAGCTTCGGCCACACCGACCACAGCTTGACGATGATCAACGGGATGGCGGCGATGCCCGAGATGACGTGCAGGCCCTGGGTGACGCGATACAGCCACACCGGCCGGGTGGGCCAGAAGAACCATGGCTGCGGATGCTGGATGAAGTGACTGATCAGCCCGGTGACGAAACACACGGCCACCGCGACGCCCAATGCGATACCGACGCGGGCGGTGACGGCGGTGCCGCGCAGGGTTGCGGTCTTCATCGCGACACCAGAGTGGCCACCACGCGTCGGCCGATCGGGTGAATGCCCGCGACCGCGAGCCCGACGTCGTCGGCCAGCCTGGCGGCGCAGCCGATGCCGACCGATGCCCATCGGAACCACGGGCCGATGGCGCACGACGATTCGAGCCGTACCCATCCGGTGTGGACTCCATCGCCGGCCGAGTCGAACTCGACCAGGCACCGCCCGCCTTGACGCAGCAGCTCGGCGGCCCGTCGCAGGATCCGCCACGGGTCGCCGCCCAAGCCGATGTTGCCGTCGGCCAGCAACACGTTGTGCCACCGGCCGGTGCCGGGAAGCGGATCGAACACATCACGGCGCAGGACCGGGGCGCCGCTGCGCCGGGCCAGTGCGACGGCGGTGGCGGACTGGTCGACCCCGAGTGCGGGCACGCCGCGCTGTACCAGGTGAGCCACCAAACGACCTGGCCCACAACCTAAGTCGATGGTCGGGCCGTCACACAGTGCGAGAATGGCGTGGTCGAAGCGCTCGTCGGCGTTGCGCCCGCCGAGCCAGCTGCGCACGGGCAGCCGATCGACACGACCGTCGTCGTGGCGCACCCAGCAGCGCTCACCGTCCAGCGCGCGGTCGTAGAGGTTACCGAGCATGGGCCACGCCCCTGGTCGCGTTGGCGAATCGACTATCGGGCGCGCACTGTCGACGGACCGCGTCGACGTCCTCGACGGTGTCGACGTCGGCCAGCGTGGGAACCAGGCTCACATTGGCTCCAGTGTCTTCGAGGGCGCCAAGCGTTACAGCGCCCGTGTCAGACCTCGACATCGGAATCGTCCGCAGGCAGTCGGCCGTCGCCGCGTCGCTCACACCGAGCACCCACCAGCCGCCGTCCCGTGCCAGCCCAAGCACCGCGTCGGCGGCAAGGAGTTCCCGCGCGCATTCCCCGATCAGCTCGGCGGTCACCTGCGGGGTGTCCATGCCGATCTGGAGGACCGGAAGGCCACCGGCGGCCGCGGCGGCATCGAGGTGCGCGTTGGCCAGTCGTTCGGCGAAGTCGTCGCCGCGCTGCGGCACGACGGTGAAATCGGCCAACCGCGAGCGGATCTCGTCAACCGAGGCGGCGTCGTCCAGGCTGCCGGTCAGCGCCACTACCCGCGCAGCCACCGGGGCGTCGGCGACCGCGTCCAAAGTGTCGAGCAACGCGGCCGCGGCGATGTGGGCAGCGGCCGGAGCGCCGACACCGGCCGCCAGCCTGGTCTTCGCCTGGCCGGGCACCGGCGCCTTGGCGACCACAAGAACGACAACGGGGATCACGAGATCACCCGCCAGAAATCCAGTGCCGCAATGAAACTCCCGCGAATGGATCCGCTGACCTTCGACTTGCCGCCAGTTCGGGGACCGTATGC
Organism: Mycobacterium sp.; assembly: GCA_035492865.1. Taxonomy (GTDB): domain Bacteria; phylum Actinomycetota; class Actinomycetes; order Mycobacteriales; family Mycobacteriaceae; genus Mycobacterium. The sequence continues at coordinate 2,605 of DATJIX010000109.1, forward strand.
TACGTCGCGCTCGACCACGCGCCAGCCGGCCTGCGCGGCACGTACCAGCAGTTCCAGCGGATAGCCCGATCGGCGGTCCGTCACCCCCAACGCCAGCAGCTCCTCACGGCGCGCGACACGCATGGGCGCAATGTCGTGTACTGGCAGCCCGTAGCGGGTGCGCAGCCGCCAGCACACCGCGGCGGTGCCCAACCGCGCGTGCCACGGCCACCGCAGCCCGGTGACGGCGCGACGGCGGCCGATGGCCATGTCCGCGCCGCGGTCGAGTTCGTCGACCAACGCAGGCAGCTCGGCGGCGTCGAGCGAGCCGTCGGCGTCGATGACCGCCACGATCGGAGACGTCGCCGCCACCACCCCGGCATGCACCGCCGATCCGTAGCCTGGCCGCTGCTCAACGACCACTTCGGCACCGTGGCGGCGCGCTACCTCCGCCGTGCCGTCGGTGCTGTTGTTGTCGACCACCAGTGCCGCATACCCGTCGGGCATGGCGGCCAGCACGCCCGGCAACGACGCCGCCTCGTTGAGGCAGGGCAGCACCACGGTGACGTCGGGCATAAAACCCGACGGTAGGCCGTCCAAAGCGCGCCCGGCAACGAATGAACAGTGACGGAACAATGACATAGGCGCTGGTAGCGACGCCGCGATACTAAGGTCTGAACTATGACGCGGGTGCTGATCGCCGACGACGACATCGTGGTGCGCGATGTCGTGCGCCGGTATCTGGAGCGAGACGGGCTCGACGTCTCCATCGCCCACGACGGCACCGAGGCGCTGCGGCTGCTCGGTTCCCAGCACATCGACGTCGCGGTGCTCGACGTGATGATGCCCGGCCCGGACGGCCTGACGCTGTGCCGCAGCCTGCGCCAGCGCGGCGGCTACGCGATGCCGGTGATCCTGCTGACGGCACTCGGCGAGGAGGACGACCGGATCGCCGGTCTGGAGGCCGGCGCCGACGACTACCTCACCAAGCCGTTCAGCCCGCGGGAGTTGGCGCTGCGGGTGCGCTCGGTGCTGCGGCGTACGCCGTCGCCGGTGAGTGTGCTCCCATTGGACATCAGCGTCGGTGACATGGTCGTGTCGACCGCCGCCCGTTCGGTGACCATCAACGGCGAAGCGGTCAGCCTGACCAACCGGGAATTCGA
>DATJIX010000110.1:0-7959 GCA_035492865.1 Mycobacterium sp.
GACGAGGGCGAGGCCCCAGTAGGAACCGAGCGCCAGGGGGACCCCGACGATGGCGATGCCAAGCCCGACCCAGGTCAGCACATTCCCGACGACGACCAACGGAATCGGCACGTCCGACCAACCGAACCGGTGGTCGAGCGCGGAGACCACCAGCAGCGCGAGGAACGCCAGTGCCACGCCCGTGATGACGATCTTCTGGACCGGTCTGGATTCGTGTTGCGGTCCTGCGTTCATCCGACGGCGAAGCACCGCGGGGTTCGTCGGCCCTTCGTACACCGTGTAGACCAGTGAAACCGCGACAAAAATTCCGAAGAAAACCCATGCCTGCCAGTAGTCCAATGTGCCTGCCGGCCAGAACAGCGACTGAACTGCGGTCTTCATGTTCCCTTCTCCTACAGTGCGTCTCGACTCCGATAGATCCAGCAACCGGCGATGGTCAGCGCTGCCGCAACGAGGGCCATCACGATCAGGGCGACAACGGAATAATGTGACGGTGCAGTGGTGCGGCCGACCGGTGAAAGGTCGATCAGCCAGCGTGGCAGCCGCAGCAGCGCGCCAAGGTATAGCGACGTCACCACGAATGTGATTGCAAGCCAACCGATCCAGGGCTGCCGTAGCGCGACGGCAAGGGCTGCCACACCCGCGACGACAGCAAGGGCGGGCACGTAGGCGAGGCCTGCCAACGTCAACTTGACCACTGTGCCGGCTTCGCCGAGTGTCAGGCCGACGCCAAGCCCGTTGCCGAGTCCTGCGAAGAACATCAGCACGGCCGACCCCACGAGTGCCGACGCCACTGCGGTCAGCAGCCACCGCCACCGCGACACCGCGCCCGCCAGCACGGCCTCGCCGAGACCCGACTGCTCGTCGTTGTACACCCGGAGCACGGCGCTGACGACATACGCGGTCGCGGCGGCGGCCAGGAACTGCGTCATCGTCGTGTACACACCGTCATTGCCTTGCATGGCGAGCACGCGGGCGAGCAGCTCGTTGCCCTTCGCCGCGTCGAGCAACGACTTGGTCATCGAGCCGAATGCCAAGCCGCCCAGGAAGAGTCCGACCGTCCAGCCGATGGTCTGGCCGCGCTGCAGTGTGAGGTGCAGGCCGAGGACACCACTGATGGGGCGGGCGTTGGGCTTCTCTCCGGTCGACGGGATGACGCCGTCGTCGTACTGTCTGCTGCCCTCCAGCAAGGCGGCCAACGCCATCAGCGCGACTGCGAGTGCCACGAGCAGCGCGAGCGGCCACCACCGCACGTCGACGAAGGCACGCATCTGCTGGGCCCATGCGATGGGGGAGAACCAGCTCAGCGCCGACCCGGAGTTGTTGATGACGTCGCCGATGCCGCGCAGCAGTGCGGCCACCGCAAGGGCGGCCATGGCCGCGCCCGTCGCGGTCCGCGCCTGACGCCACAGCTGCGCCGTCACCGCGGCCACCGCACCGAACACCATGGCCACCCCGGTGATGCCGAGGCACATCGCCGCGGTGTCGACGATCTGGAAGCCTGTGGACGCCATCGCCAGCGTCATGGTGACCGCCAGCACCGCGTTCACGCCGACGACGAGGATCAGGGCTGCGAAGGTGCGCGCGTAGCGGCCGACGACCGACGACAGCACCAGTTCCGCGCTGCCGTTCTCCTCCTCGGCACGGGTGTGCCGAATGACGGTGGTGATGGCGAGAATCGACGCCGCGATGATCAACGTGAGCATCAATTCGTTGGCCATCATCGCGCCGAGGTCAGTCTCGTTGCCCCCAAACATCGGCCCGCCCAACATCATTCCGGCAGGCGTCTTGAGCAGGTTGACCCGCGCTAGACGTTGCGGCTCTTCGGGGTAGGCCAGTTTTATTGCGTTCGGGGCGTACACCATCATCAGCGTCAGGATCGCGATCCACACCGACAGCCGGACCCGGTCGCGGCGCAGTGCGAGCCGCAGCAAGCTCGACACCCCGGTGAACGGCGAGCGCGGCTGGGCCGCCTCGTGGCGCCCGGCGTGGGTCGCAACCGTAGCGGTGGTCATCGGTTCGCTCCTTGATACTCCCGAAGGAACAGATCCTCCAGCGATGCCGGTGTCACGGTCAGCTCTTCGATACCGAGTTCGGTCAGGTGTTCCATCACGAAGTCCAGGTCGTTGCGGTCGGCCGAGAAGCGGACGTCGGTGCCCTCGACCCCGAAGTCGTGCACGTACGGAACCTGTTGCAGCCCACGGGCGTCGCCGCGGGTGCGCACAGTGATGGTGGTGCGCATCAGGTGGCGCAGCTCGTCGAGCGTGCCGGATTTCACCGCGCGGCCGGAGCGGATGATCGTGACGTTGTCGCAGAGCTTCTCCACCTCTGCCAGGATGTGGCTGGACAGCAGCACCGCGGCGCCTCGGTCGGCGACCTCCTCGACGCAGATCTGAAATGCTCTCTCCATCAACGGATCCAGGCCCGAGGTCGGCTCGTCGAGGATGTACAGCTCGGCGTTGGTGGAGAACGCGGCCACGATGGCGACCTTCTGCCGGTTGCCCTTCGAATAGGTGCGCGCCTTTTTGTGCGGGTCGAGTTCGAAGCGTTCGATCAGCTGATCACGCCGTCGGGTGTCCAGGCCGTTGCCGCGCAGGTGGGCCAGGAAGTCGATGGCCTGAAGGCCGGTCAGGTTGGGCCACAACGTGACATCGCCGGGCACGTACGCGATGCGCCGATGCAACCCGACCGCATCGCTCCATGGGTCACCGCCGAGCAACCGAACCGTGCCGCCGTCGGCACGTAGCAGGCCGAGCAACACCCGGATGGTGGTGGACTTGCCTGCGCCGTTCGGGCCGAGGAAGCCGGTGATGTCACCCGGCGCGACGGTCAGGTCGAGACCGTCGAGCGCCTTGGTGCGGCCGAAAGACTTGGACAGACCCCGGATTTCAACAGCGAACTGCGACCGACTGGTGTCAGCTCGTTGCAGGGATGCCGCCGTCATTGTGCTCTCCTTCATTGGATGTGAACGGAATACCTTTTTCACGTGCCTCGAGGAATGCGTCGTACATGGTGGAGTCGGACATCAGGCCCTCGGTGTAGATCTCGAGCGCGGGCAGCATCATCTCCTCCGTGTAGTCGCGGAGGACGGCGCGCAGATCGGTTGGGTTGTCGTGCATCTGCAGGTAGAGGAAGAAGCTGCCGCCGCCTGTCAGGCCGAGGTACTTGGCGCGAGCGCGCGGATCGCGGCTGGGTTTGAGCAGGCCGTTTTGCACGCCCTCTTCGAGGTACCCCTCGGCGTTGTCAATCATCCTCTGCCACATCATCTTTGCCAGCTCGCTGCCCGACTGCATGCTGCGCACCAGATAGGCCATCATCGGCGCGTACGCCTCCACCTCGGCCATCTGCGCGAACCAGTCCGCAGGGTCTCTGGTCTGCATTGACGCCGCCTTGCCCGTGCGGATCTCCTCGGCGATGTAGTCGTCACAGGCCTTGCGAAGGCCGTCTTTGGAACCGAAGTGGTGGATCACCAGCGCGGCGGATACACCCGCGGCCTCGGCGATGCTCCGAAGCCCGACGTTGAACCCGTGCTCGCCCCACTGTGCGATCGCGGCGTCGCGGATCCGGGCGACGGCCGTGCGATCGTCTGGCACTGAACGCATGTTTAGTAGACTAAACACGCGTTCAGTGCGCAGTCAACAATCCACACCGTCAGAAATCCGTAAAGATCCCGCCACCATGAAGTCGTCTGCTTGCTGGCGGGCATCGGCGCGTTGTCCCAACGGCCACCGGTCTCAGTGGGTACTTTCACGACGTCACGTCTGGTTACGCGGTGGGAAGGCGTCGGTGTGGGTACTGCGATCGGGGAGATTCTGCCGTTAGCTGTGGCGCTGGCGGCTGGCCCGCTGCCGATCATCGCGATCATGCTCATCCTGGTTTCCGAGAACGCCACGGCCAAGGGTGTCGGCTTCGTGTTCGGGCGCATCGCCGGTCTGGCGCTGATCGTCGCCGTCGGGCTGGTGATCTTTACGTTGATCAACGATCCGGGGCTGGCCCACCGCGGTCACCCGCGGCCCGCGATGTCGGTGGCCAGGATCGTGATCGGCGTGGCGCTGATGGCACTCGCCTACCGAATGTGGCGGAGGCGCAACGAACCTGCGCGGCCGAGTCTGCTGACGCGTCGGGTGGATGGGCTGACTGCCAACGGCTCGGTGGGCCTTGGCCTCCTGGTCAGCGTGGTCGACCCGGCGAGCATCTCGTTGGGATTCCTGTCGGGAGTGGACATCGCCGCGGCGCGGTTGCCGGTCCCGACGGCTGTCGTCGTGGCCGCCGCGTTCGTCGCCCTTTCGACGGTGACGATCACCGTGCCGCTGGCCGGCTACCTCGTCGGCGGGCAGGCCGTGCGCGCCCGCCTCGTCGGGGTCAAGAGCTGGCTGCAGTCCAACGAGAAGGCCGTGATGATGGTGCTGTTCCTGCTCATCGGCGCGATGCTCATCGGCCGCGGGATCCGCGACCTGGCAGGCGTGTGACCGGCGAGGGTTAGTCGCGCGCGGCGGCGAGCAGGCCGTCGCCGAGCGGGACGAGCACAGGGGTCAGCCGCTCGTCCTCTGCGATCAGTCGAGCCGCCTCACGCACGGCGCTGACCTCGGCATCCTTGGCATTCGCATCGCCGGCGCGGCCGCCGAGCGCGGCGCGGTGCACGACGATCGCACCGCCGGGTCGCAGCAGTCGCACGCCTTCGACGACGAACTGCGGCTGGTCGATCGGATCGGCGTCGATGAACACCAGGTCATAGGACTCGTCGGCGAGCCGGGTCAGCACTTCCTGCCCCCGGCCTGCGATCAACCGGGTCCGCGACGGCCCAACGCCTGCCTCGGTGAATGCCTGCTTGGCCAGCCGTTGATGCTCGGGTTCGACGTCGATGGTGGTGAGCACGCCGTCGTCGCGCATGCCCGAGAGCAGCCACAGGCCGCTGACACCTGCGCCCGTGCCCACCTCGACCACAGCCTTGGCGCCGGTCAGTTTGGCCAGCACACAGAGCAGCGCGCCGACGGCAGGGGTGACCGCCCCCGCACCGATGTCGACCGAGCGCTCACGCGCCGCGGCGACGATGGCGTCTTCGGAGATCGACCCCTCGGCGTGACTGACGATCGACTCGGGCCGACTCTGCGGTCCGCCGCCGATGATGTCGTCGATGCCGGCCATGCCCGCAGCGTAGAGCGAACCGTAGAGGGCCGCAGTAGCGACACGCCCGCGCCCGATCGGGAGAATCACACCCTGCGCAAACCTGTTTCGGCAGGTGAGAAAATGGGTAGCGCATCTTCTCAGGAAAAGTTCAGTTAGCTCATATGCCAACCACACACCAGTCGGAGAACGTATCCCGCATGGAAGACGGTGGACGCTGGCGTTATGGGAATAAGCACGTCGACAAACGCGTTCTCGTCGACATCGAGCCGTCGACACGTGATGGCGGCTTTTACCAGGAGGATCCGACGACCACCACAACGCAATCTGCGCCGGCGGCTCCAGTCTCGATGGCCCATCTCGAGCAGTACACCGACGGGGAATGGGTAGAGCCGTCCGACGAATTGACCGGTACCGCGGTGTTCGATGCCACCGGCGATGCGACCACGATGCCGTCCTGGGACGAGCTCGTGCGTCAGCATGCTGACCGGGTGTACCGGCTGGCCTACCGGCTGTCGGGCAATCAGCACGACGCCGAGGACCTGACGCAGGAGACCTTCATCCGGGTCTTCCGCTCCGTGCAGAACTATCAGCCAGGCACGTTCGAGGGCTGGCTGCACCGCATCACCACGAACCTGTTCCTGGACATGGTCCGCAGGCGCGGCCGCATCCGGATGGAGGCGCTGCCCGAGGACTACGACCGGGTGCCTGCCGATGAGCCCAACCCCGAGCAGATCTACCACGACTCGCGGCTGGGACCCGATCTGCAGGCCGCGCTGGACTCGCTGCCGCCGGAGTTCCGTGCCGCGGTGGTCCTGTGCGACATCGAGGGACTGTCCTACGAGGAAATCGGCGCCACGCTGGGCGTCAAGCTCGGCACCGTGCGCAGCCGGATCCACCGCGGGCGCCAGGCCTTGCGCGACTACCTGGCCAGCCACTCGGACGACACGGCCAAAACGGCCTGACGGTTCGCACGTGTGGCCCACAGGCTGCCGCGCTACATTCAATTCAGGACCGTCGTCGTGACGTGACCGAACGAGAGGAGCTGGGTGATGGTCGACCCGGGACACGTGTTCCGCCGCGCATTCTCCTGGCTGCCTTCTCAGTTCGCCTCGCAGAGTGACGCGCCCGTCGGGCCGCGTCAGTTCGGGTCCACCGAGCATCTGTCGATCGAGGCGGTCGCGGCGTTCGTCGACGGCGAACTGCGAATGACCGCACACCTGCGCGCCGCACACCACCTGTCGTTGTGCCCGCAGTGCGCGACCGAGGTTGAGGCTCAGCGACAGGCCCGTACGGCATTGCGAGACTCAGGCTCGATCGCGATACCGAGCTCCCTTCTGGGGATGTTGTCCCAGATCCCACACCATGCTCCACCGGAGCCGCCGGTAGCCGCCGATCAGCCGGAGTTAGCTGATGGCGCACCGCGGTACCGGCGTAAGCGCCGGTAGGGTGGATGCCAATGACGTGCGCCGGACCCCCACTTCCCGGGCGGGCGCTCCAGTAGAGGGTGATGAACGGGTGACCAATCTGGACCAGTCCGGGCGCGAGCGCCTCGAGCCGCGGCCCGTGTCGCGACCACCCGTCGATCCGGCGTCGCGTCGTGCGTTTGGCCGGCCCGACGGCGTCAACGGATCCTTCGTGGGTCTGGACCGCTATCGCGACCAGGGCGAATACACCCCGACGAACCGGGCGCCAGACCCTGTGCTGGCCGAGGCGTTTGGTCGCCCCTACACCGGCGGTGACTCGCTACAGCGCCATCCCGCCGATGCGGGCGCGCTGGACGCGGAACGCGACGGCCAGGGCGTCGAGGACGCCGACGACCCGTGGCGCAATCCAGGCGCCGCGGCGGCGCTCGGCACGCCTGCGTTGCCGCAGTCCGCTCCCGCCCCATCGGCCGCGGCCATGGGCAAGCTCGGTGTGCGCGACGTGTTGTTCGGCGGCAGGGTCTCCTATGTCGCGCTGGCGGTGCTCGCCATCGCCGCATTGGTGATCGGTATCGCCGGCGGCTGGGTCGGTCGCAAGACGGCCGAAGTCGTCGAGGCCTTCACCACGTCCAAGGTCACGCTGGAAACCAGCAACAACGGCGCGCCTCCGGCCGGTCAGTTCGCGAAAGTCGCTTCGGCCATTGCTGATTCGGTCGTGACGGTCGAAGCCGTCAGCGACTCGGAAGGGTCGCAGGGCTCAGGCGTGGTGGTTGACGGCCGGGGCTACATCGTGACCAACAACCACGTCATCTCCGAGGCGGCCGCCAACCCGAGCCAGTACAAGACGACGGTGGTGTTCAACGACGGCAAGGAAGTGCCTGCCAACCTCGTCGGCCGCGACCCGAAGACCGACCTGGCCGTGCTGAAGGTCGACAACGTCGACAACCTTGTGGTGGCCAGGATGGGCGACTCGGAGAAGCTGGTGGTCGGCGACGAGGTGATAGCCGCGGGCGCCCCGCTGGGTCTTCGCAGCACCGTCACACACGGCATCATCAGCGCGCTGCACCGACCCGTCCCGCTGTCCGGCGACGGCTCGGACACCGACACCGTCATCGACGGCGTGCAGACCGACGCGTCGATCAACCACGGCAACTCCGGCGGCCCGCTGATCAACATGAACTCCGAGGTGATCGGCATCAACACCGCGGGCAAGTCGCTGTCCGACAGCGCCAGCGGCCTCGGCTTCGCGATTCCGGTCAACGAGGTCAAGAAGACCGTCGAGGCTCTGATCAAGGACGGCAAGATCGCCCACCCGACGCTGGGCCTGACCGCTCGCTCGGTGAGCAACGACATCGCCTCGGGTGCGCAGGTCGCCAATGTGAAGGCCGGTGGACCGGCCGAGAAGGGCGGC
>DATJIX010000111.1:0-4019 GCA_035492865.1 Mycobacterium sp.
GGTGTGCGCGCGGTCAGCGTCACGCGGGTGCCGCCCTGCAAATCGATGCCGAGCTTGGGCTTGGCCTCCTTGTTGCCGGTCAGGAACACCAGTAGGTAGACGCCGACGAGCAACACCAAGAAGAGCGTCAGGTAGCGGGCAGGGTGCACCGGCGCCGAAGACGATGCCACGTTCTCAGGGTCTCCTTCGAGATCAGTTCGTCAGCACCGCAAAGGGTACGTGCTGCTGCTGAGACGTCAGCCGTCAGTCTTGGAGTTCGGGCTATCGGTGATTTCGGTCGCGGTCGACTCGCGAGCCTCATAGTCGAGATCGGTGTCGTTGTCGTCGTCCTCATCGATGTCGTCGACGATGCGGTCCCGCACCGCCAGCTTCATCCAGGTGGTGTCGACACCGGGCGCGATCTCCAGAACGACGTTGTCGTCGGTGATGCCGGTGATCGTGCCCTGAAGGCCCGACGTGGTGTGCACGCGGTCACCGATCTTCAAGGAATTGTGCAGGTCAATGGTGGCCTGCATCGCTTTCTTCTGGCGCCGCGATGCGAAGAACATGAATGCGCCCAGAATGATGAGCAGGGGCAGGAACACGACCAAATCCATGGCAAAAACTGTCTTTCGTATCGGTCTTGTGGCAGGCCCCCAGACCGCAGGTCACGGGCCTCGTCGTTGACCAGTGTGCCATTGCCTGCGCCGACGGCCGAGCCCCCGGTCGCCCGCGACCTGCTGTTAGCGTCGCTAGGTGCTCGGACACATCGGCCTCAATGTTCCCGAACTCGACGCTGCGAGGCGCTACTACGCCACGGTCATGCCGCTGCTCGGCTTCGAAACCTTCCTTGACGCCGACGACGAGTTCGCCTACCGGCCGGCGGCCGGTAAGCCCGGCACCTATCTGTTCTTCTACCCATCCGCCGAACAGTCCCCGTATTCGCGACACCAGACGGGGCTTCAACACCTGGCATTCATGGTGCGCACCCGCTCGGCGGTGACCGCGGTGCACGACGCCGTCGTGGAACTTGGCAGCCGCGTGCTGCACGAGCCCCGGGTGTTTCCTCAATATCCGCAGCCGTACTTCGCGACGTTCTGGCTCGACCCGTGGGGCCTGATGCTCGAAGCGGTGTGCCATCACGACCGCGATTGACGCCTTGCAACGAAATCCGTCGGGTAATTCCGATTTGACCGACGGTTCCGGTATGGGATGCCGGAGTTTTCGACGGATCGGTGCGTGAAGCGACTAGGCTCAGACGACAAGGCGGCATTCGTCGAACCCACCGTTGACCAGGAGACTTCATTGAGCACCCTCGAGCAAAGCCGCCTCATTGGCACCGCAATTCCGGGTCCGTTGTCACAGGCGCTGATCGCCCGCAAGAGCGCCGCGGTGTCACGCGGCGTCGGCACCACGATGCCCGTCTACGCTTCCCGGGCGTTCGGCGGCATCGTCGAAGACGTCGACGGCAACCGACTCATCGACCTGGGCTCGGGCATCGCCGTCACGACGATCGGCAACTCGTCGCCCGCCGTCGTCGCGTCGGTCCAGGATCAGGTGGCCCGATTCACCCACACCTGCTTCATGATCACGCCCTACGAGGGCTACGTCGCGGTCGCCGAACAGCTCAACCGACTCACGCCGGGCAGCGGCGACAAACGGTCAGCACTGTTCAACTCCGGCTCGGAGGCCGTCGAGAACGCCATCAAGATCGCACGGACGTACACCCGGAAACAGGCCGTGGTGTCGTTCGACCACGCGTACCACGGCCGCACGAACCTGACGATGGCGCTGACTGCCAAGTCCATGCCGTACAAGCACGGCTTCGGGCCGTTCGCACCCGAGATCTACCGCGCGCCGTTGTCGTATCCATTCCGCGACGCGGAGTACGGCAAGGAGATGGCCACGGACGGCGAGTTGGCGGCCAAGCGGGCGATCGACGTGATCGACAAGCAGGTCGGTGCCGACAATCTCGCCGCAGTCATCATCGAACCCATCCAGGGCGAGGGCGGATTCATCGTTCCCGCAGACGGTTTCCTGCCTGCACTGCTGGACTGGTGCCGCAAGAACAATGTCGTGTTCATCGCCGATGAGGTGCAGACCGGGTTCGCCCGCACCGGTGCGATGTTCGCCTGCGAACACGAGGGCATTGAACCCGACCTGATCTGCACCGCAAAGGGCATCGCTGACGGTATGCCGCTGTCGGCGGTCACCGGCCGCGCGGAGATCATGGACTCACCGCACGTCAGCGGACTGGGCGGAACGTATGGCGGCAACCCCGTTGCCTGCGCGGCGGCGCTGGCCACCATCGAGACGATCGAGTCCGACGGACTGGTCGAGCGGGCGCGGCAGATCGAGGTCCTGATGAAGGACCGGCTCGGGCGGCTGCAGGCCGAGAACGACCGCATCGGCGACGTGCGCGGCCGTGGCGCGATGATCGCGATGGAGTTGGTCAAGCCCGGTACCACCGAACCCGATGCCGACCTGACCAAGAAGCTGTGCGCCGGATGTCACGCAGCCGGCGTAATCGTGTTGTCCTGCGGCACTTTTGGCAATGTGCTGCGTTTCCTGCCACCGCTGACCATCAGCGATGAGCTCCTCATCGAAGGGCTGGACGTACTCGCTCTCGTCCTGGCCGACCTTTAACGACAGGAGTTGCAATGAAGGTTCAGAATTTCATCGGCGGTCAGCTCGTCGACTCCGTCAGCGGCGCGACCATGCCGCTCGTCGACCCGACCACCGGCGAGGAGTACGCCACGGCGCCGATCTCCAACGAGGCCGATATCGACAACGCCTACGCCGCGGCAGCCAAGGCGTTCGCCGACTGGAAGCGCACCACCCCGTCGCACCGACAGAAGGCGCTGTTGGACTTCGCCGACGATGTCGAGAAAAATGCGGAGGAACTCGTCAAAGCCGAGGGCCGCAACACGGGCAAGCCCAACCACGTCACGATGGCCGAAGAGATCCCTCCGATGGTCGACCAGATTCGGTTCTTCGCAGGCGCGGCAAGGATGTTGGAAGGCAAGTCGGCCGGCGAGTACATGGAGAACCACACCTCGTGGATCCGCCGTGAGCCGGTCGGCGTGATCGGCCAGGTGTCACCGTGGAATTACCCGATGATGATGGCGATCTGGAAGTTCTGTCCGGCGATCGCCGCCGGGAACACCGTGGTGATCAAGCCGAGCGATACGACGCCCGTGACGACGGTGATGCTCGCAGAGATCGCCTCCCGCCATTTTCCGCCAGGGGTGCTGAATGCCGTTTGCGGCGACCGGAACACGGGCGCTGCGGTCGTCGCGCATCCCACGCCGCAGATGGTGTCGATCACCGGCTCGGTGGCCGCGGGTCGCGCGGTCGCCGTCAGCGCGGGCAGTCATCTGAAACGCACGCACCTCGAACTCGGGGGCAAGGCACCGGTGCTCGTGTTTGACGACAGCGACATCGCCTCGGCCGCAGAAGGAATCGCGACGGCGGGCTACTTCAACGCCGGCCAGGACTGCACTGCGGCGACGCGCGTGCTTGCGCGCGCTTCGGTCGCTTCTGACCTGACCGACGCGCTTGCCGAGCAGGCCAAGGGCGCGACGACGACGTTCGGAAGGGCAGCCGATGACGAGGATGCCTGGGTGCCCCCGGTCAACAACGTCAACCAGATGGAGCGGGTGCTGAGCTTCTTCGAGGACGTGCCGTCGCACGCCAAGGTGGCGTCGGGCGGACAACGCCAGGGCGACAAGGGTTTCTATGTCGAGCCGACGGTGATCGGTGGCCTGCTGCAGGACGACCGACTGGTCCAGCAGGAGATCTTCGGACCGGTGATCACCGTGCAGTCGTTCTCCGACGAGGACGAGGCGATCGCGTGGGCCAACGGCACCGAGTACGGCCTTGCGTCGTCGGTGTGGACGCGCGACGTGTCACGCGCGCTGCGGGTTTCGGCGGCGCTGGACTTCGGCTGCGTGTGGATCAATACCCACATCCCGCTGGTCGCCGAGATGCCGCACGGCGGCTACAAGTCATCGGGTCACGGCAAGGATCTGTCCATGTAC
>DATJIX010000112.1:0-4600 GCA_035492865.1 Mycobacterium sp.
CGCGGCGCTCTACATGATCAACCGGGAAACCGGCGTGCACGAGCCGTTCCAGATGCATGTCCTCGCGGTCACGCCGGACGGCATCACGCATGTGGTGGCGTTCCACATGACGTCGTTCGAGAAGTTCGGCCTGCCCGCCTCGCTTTAAGCGCCGAGTGGCCACTTATGCCACGCTTTCGCCCAAGATCCGTGCAATAACTGGCCATTCGGCACCGGCTGCTTGCAGTGCGCGGCAGGTGCGCGCGACGATCACCTGCCTCCGATACCGCAGTAGCTCATCGTTGACCCGCACCATCCGCCACCCGCGGAAGTCGAGGTCCGCGTACTTCTCGATGTCGCGGGTGCGACGCTGCGGGACCGTCCAGTGTTGAGGCCCGTCGTATTCGACGCCGACCTTGAACTCTTCCCAGCCCATGTCGATGCGCCACCGGCCCACGCTGATCTGTGTCTGCGGCCGCGGCAGGCCGGAATCGATGAGGAGCAACCTTGTACGGGTCTCCTGTGGCGATTCGGCACCGCGGTCCATCAGATCGAGCACTTCCCGGAGCTGCACCAGACCGCGCACTCCACGATGCCGCTCGACTAACGGTAGGACGTCCGATGACCGCAGCCGGGTCGCGTTCGCCAGGGCGTCTACCGCGATGAGCGCTCGCAAGCGGCGGTCGCGGCGACCGAGGTCGAACGCCGTGCGGGCCGGCGTGGTCGCCGGGATACCGAGAACTTCGCGAGTCTCGTCCCGGAACAACTCGTCTCGGTGAATAACGATGCCGTCGACCGGCTTGCCGTTGCGGCGATACAACTCCGCCGGCAACTGGGGATCGATCCACTGCGTGCCATACAGAGCCGCCGCCGAGAAGCCCGCAGCGATCCCCTCTCGACCAGACCACAGCCACGCCGCTTGGGCACGAGTGATTGGTGTGAGCTCTTCGCCCTTCGGGACATACACGTCGCGGTGGATCTGATCGTGTCGGCTGCGCAGCGTCCGCCTTGTCACCAGGCCGCGTGCACGTGCTTCAGTGCCGAGGAAGGGGCCAGCAGGTGCCATGCGCTTAGGACGAAATTCGGGCGTCCATGGCTCCAACCCGGCCCGGGTGGCCAGTTGTGACACGCATACGGCCGAAAATCGTGACACAAGTGGCCACCCAGCGGACGATTCCATCTAGCGCGGTATAAACCCACCTCAAGCGCCTTTTTGACAGGTGTTCTGGAACGTGTTCTATCATTGCCGTTCATGAAGACCAAAGGGGCTCTGCTGTGGGAGCTCAATTCCCCGTTCCGCGTCGACGAGATCGAGATCGGCGACCCCGTCGACGATGAGGTGCAGATCCGGGTGCATGCCGCGGGCATGTGCCACTCGGACTACCACCTGACCACCGGGGCCACCCCGATCGGCCTTCCAGCGCTCGGCGGCCACGAAGGCGCGGGCGTTGTCACCAAGGTCGGCAAGAACGTCACGGGCATCGAGGAAGGCGACCACGTCATCCTCGCTTTCATCCCCGCGTGTGGCGAGTGTCCGCCATGCCTGAAGGGCTATCGCTCGCTGTGCGACCGCGGCGCCGTCCTGCTCGGCGGCAAGGCCATCGCCGACGGCACCAGCCGAGTGCACGCCGGTAGCACCGAGGTGTCGCCGATGAACCTGCTCGGCACCTTCGCCCCGTACATGACGGTGCACAAGGATTCGGTCGTCAAGATCGACAAGGACATCCCTTTCGAGACCGCCGCCATCATGGGCTGCGCGGTGCCGACGGGCTTCGGCTCGGCCACCAACGTCGCCCAGGTGCAGACCGGTGAGACGGTCGTGATCGTCGGCGTCGGCGGCATCGGCATGAGCGCCCTGCAGGGCGCCGTCCTCTCCGGCGCACGCCAGGTCATCGCGATCGACCCGAACGAGTGGAAACGCGACCAGGCCATCAAGTTCGGTGCCACGCATGTCTATCCGTCGATGGCCGAGGCGATCGCACCGATGATCGACGTCACCCACGGGCTGATGGCCGACAAAACCATCATCGCGGTGGGCGAGATGAAGGGCGAATACCTCGAAGAGGCGATGATCCTCACCGCCAAGACCGGCACCTGTGTGGTGACGGGCATGGGCTCGATGATGGACGCCGACGTCAAGCTCAACCTGTTCCTGTTCACCATGCTGCAGAAGACGTTGAAGGGCAACATCTTCGGCGGGGGCAGCTCGCACGTCGAGACCCCGAAGCTGGTCGGCCTCTACAAGGCCGGCCTGCTGAAGATCGATGAGATGGTCACCACGACGTACTCGTTGGAGAACATCAACGACGGCTACGCGGACATGCTCGATGGCAAGAACATCCGCGGCGTCATCAAGTTCACCGAAGCCGACTGGTAACCAGCTCGACCCACGATCCCAGCGCGCGCAACTGAGCGGCGCTCATTCCGTCGAACACCAGCGAGCGGACCAGTTCGACGTGTCCTGGTGCCGCAGCCTTCAGTGCTGCCCGGCCGCCGGCCGTCAGAGCGACGGTCGCGCCGCGACGGTCGTCGTCGCTGCCGTGCCGGTCGACCAGTCCGCGGCCGCGCATCCGTCGCAGCTGATGTGACAGCCTGCTCTGCTCCCACGCCAGCGCCTCGCCGAGCTCCTTGATCCGCAACGGCCCTCGCTCCGACAGCGCCACCAGCACGTCGTAGTCCGTCAGCGACAGCTCACAGTCCTGCTGCAGCTGACGATGCATCGCGGTCTGCAGCCTGCTCGTCATCTCCAGGTACCCGCGCCAGATCTGCTGTTGCTCGTCGGTCAGCCACACGGAATACATGACACATCATCTATGTTGTCGGAGTCAATGCCTCCCACCTAGGCTGGCCAAGACCGAGGAGTGATGCCATGACCGCCCCCACCGTCGACATCAGGCGCGCAGACGACCGCCTGAAGACCAAGATCGATTGGCTGGACTCCAAGCACTCGTTCTCGTTCGGCAGCCACTACGCGCCGGACAACACGCATCACGGCCTGCTTCTGGTCAACAACGACGACATCGTCAGGCCCGGCATGGGATTCGACACCCATCCGCACCGCGACATGGAGATCGTGACCTGGGTGCTGCGCGGCTCGCTGGTGCACCAGGATTCCACCGGACACTCCGGCGTGATCTACCCCGGCCTCGCTCAGCGGATGTCGGCGGGCCGCGGCATCCTGCACTCCGAGAAGAACGACTCCTGGACCCTGACCGGCACCGAAACACATGACGAGCCAGTGCATTTCGTGCAGATGTGGGTGGTGCCCGATGAATCGGGTCTCACACCTGGCTACCAACAGCTCGAGATCGATGACGAGCTGTTGCGCGGTGGCCTGGTGACCATCGCGTCGGGCATGCCCGAACACAGCGACGACGCCGCCATCACGATCCGCAACCGCTACGCCGCCCTGCACGGCGCGCGCCTGCAGGCGGGCCAATCCGTCGAACTGCCTGAGGCTCCCTACCTGCACCTGTTCGTCCCCCGCGGAGAGGTCACCCTCGAGGGTGCGGGAGCGCTGCACGAAGGCGACGCCGTGCGGTTCACTGCATCCGGCGGTCAGCGTGTCACCGCGACCGAGCCCGCCGAGATTCTGGTCTGGGAGATGCATGCGGGTTTGGCTGCGGCGTAAGCGAATTGGCGCCGCGCTCATCGGCGTGGCACTGATCGGCGCCTGCTCGTCGAGCCCGTCGGCACCCACCTCGCCGGCGACATCCGCCAGCCCGACCGCCGCAGGCCTGGCGCCGGTCACCGTGCAGGTCGATCCGACGCTGGCGCAGGCACCGTTCGATCAACCGCGCAAGGCACTGGTGCCTGCGGGCTGGACGCTGTCGGTGTGGGCCCGCATTCCCACGGCCCGACTGGCCGCGTGGACCCCGGACGGACGCCTGCTGATTTCCGTGCCGAGCAGTGGGCAGATCCTCGAGCTCGATGACGGCCGCGACTCCGTGCTGCTCGACGGGCTGGACCAGCCGCACGGCATGGCCTTCGCGGGCAACACGCTCTATGTCGCCGAAAGCGATCAGCTCGACGCCTACGACTACGCAGACGGCGCGGCCACCAATCGCCGCACGGTGGCGGCCGGCCTGCCCGATGCCAAGAGTCCGGACTTGCACGGCGCGTACGCGCACGCACTGAAGAGCGTCGCTGTCGGCCGGGACGGCGCGGTGTACTTCTCCATCGGCTCGACCGGCAACATCACCGCCGACGACCGCAGTGCGAATCCGCCGCGCGCCACCATCATGCGGATCCCCGCGGGCGGCGGGCCCGCTGCGCCATTCGCGACCGGCGTGCGAAACGGCACGGGTCTGGCGATCGGGCCCGACGGTTCGGTGTGGACGGCAGTCAACAACCGCGACAACGTCGCCGATCCGCAGACCGGCGAGGTCGCTCCCGACTACGTCAGCCTGCACCCGCCCGAGGCGGTAGCGCGGCTCACGCCTGGACGCGAATTGGGTTGGCCCTATTGCAATCCCGACGGAGGCCCGGCCAGCCTGCCGCTGATCCGAGACGTGCAGACCAACGCCGACGGCAGCAAGCTGGACTGCGCGTCACTGCCGCCCGTCGAGCAGAGTCTCGGCGCGCACGCCGCTCCGCTCGGCATGGCCTTCACCCAGAACGT
>DATJIX010000113.1:0-2424 GCA_035492865.1 Mycobacterium sp.
ATTTCAGATCTCAGGTCTCGGCTTCAGGCAGGCGAGGCGGTTGCGGCGTTTGACTTCCGGCGTGATCAGCTGAAGATCAAGTGGCTCAAGCAATTTCTGAAAGCGGGGTTTTCCGTTAGTGAAGGCGGCTCGCGCCGTTGGCTAGTGTCCCTGGTTTACCCCACTGGAATCATGGCATTGGTCGAGGTGGTAGACGGCTGGGACGTCCACCACGAATGGCGGCGGGCTCTGCCTCCGACCTGACCTGTGCGATTCCGAAGATGTCGGCGGCATGGGACGCTGAGCGCCATGGCATCCTCGCAGCGCATCCACATCTCTCGCCGATCCCCCGAGTACTGGCGGGTGACATTCGACCACCCACCGCTGAACATCTTCGGACCGCAGAGCAGCCTCGAACTCGGGGACGTGATCGCCGATCTGGAGCACGACAAGGACGTCAAGGTCGTCGTCTTCGACAGCGCGGTCGACGGGTTCTTTCTCACGCATTACGACTTGGAGGCGCCGCTCGAGGAATCGGCGCGCTTGCCGGCCGGCAAGACGGGACTTCAGTACCTGCCCGACCTCCTGGCCCGGCTGAGCCGCGCGCCCGTCGTCTCGATCGCCGCCATCCGCGGGCGCGCCACCGGGGTCGGCAGTGAACTGGCGCTTGCCAGTGACATGCGCTTCGCCAGCCGGGAGAACGCCGTTCTGTCGCAATGGGAGGTCGGCGCTGGGCTGGTGCCGGGCGGCGGCCCGATTGCACGACTGACGCGGTTGATCGGTCGGGGCCGGGCGTTGGAAGTCCTGCTCGGCGCCGACGATGTCGACGGAGACCTTGCGGAACGCTACGGATACGTCAACCGGTCCCTGCCCGATGCCGACCTCGACACCTTCGTCGACGCGTTGGCGGTGCGGATTTCGTCATTCGACAAACAGGCCATCGCCGATACGAAGCGTCTGGCCGACGCGAACAGTCTGCCGTCAGACGCGGATATCGCTCCCGAATGGGACGCCTTCCTCGCCGCGCTCGCGCGTCCCGCGGCTCAAACGCGGATCCAGACGTTGTTGGAGCGTGGACTGCAGCAGCCCGGAGATGTCGAGACGCGGCTGGGCCACCACGTCGGGCGGTTGGCCGACGCGGAATAGGTTCAGCGCGAATCGAGGAAGTCGCGCGTGAGTTGTGCGACGAGGTCGGGAGCCTCGTCGAGAGCGAAGTGGCCGGCATCGATGACGTGTACTTCGGCGTCGGGCACGTCGCGCCGGTACGCCTCGGCCTCCTGCGCCTCGAAGGAAGGATCGTAGCGACCCCACACGACAAGCAGCGGGGGTTGCGTTTCGCGTAACCACCGTTGCCAGGCCGGATAACTCTCAACGTTGGTGCGGTAGTCGTAGAACAGGTCGGTTTGGATGTCGTGCTGGCCGGGTCGATTCAGGAAGGCGAGCTCGTCGGTCCACAGGTCGGGGTCGTAACGATCGGGGTGCGGACTGTTGCCGACGTGCCGCTGACGAGTCGCGGTGGGGGAGAAGAAGTTCTCCCTGAGCGCTTGCTCGTGGCGGGCGCGGTCGGACCAGAACGCCCGCCGGGTTTCCCACAGCGGACCGAGGCCGTCTTCATGGCACACCGCGTTCTGCACGATGAGCGCGTTGAGCCGGTCCGGTCGACGCACCGCCAGGCGCATGCCGACAGGCCCGCCGTAGTCCTGCACGACAAGCGAGTAACGGTCGAGGGCGATTGCGTCGGTGAACCGTTCGACGTAGTCGGTGAGGTGGTCGAACGTATATCCGAAGCTATCGGCGGGGGGCGCGTCGCTGTGTCCGAACCCGGGATAATCCGGCGCGATCAACCGGTAGCGATCGGCCAGCCGGTCGATGAGCGGCTGCCACATCCTCGACGACGAAGGAAAGCCGTGCAGTAGAAGGACTGCCGGCGCGTCGTCCAGGCCGGCTTCTCGATAGAACATGTCCAGGCCATCGATGCCGATGGTCCGGTAACGGGTCGCAGCCATGCGAGCTCGAACGTACCCGCACAGGTCCACGCTCGCGAACTTCGCAGCATATTCCCAGCAGGCTTGCAGCACATGGCAGTCCAAGCCACATCACAATGGTCTTTCAGGCGTTCCAGGTGAGGAGTTGTACATGGTTGTGCGTCGAGTTCATCGTCGGCGGATAGCGGTGGCCGGTGGGGCCGTGTTGATTGGCGTGGCGGCGTTTACAGCGGCCTGTGGCACGAGCGGTAACCAAGCGCCGTCGTCGACGACCACTACGACGACAACCACGACGACGACGACCACGACGCCACCGCCCACCAGTACGGCGCCCGCTCCCACCGAGAAGAGCATCAACCCGACTGGCGGCAACCTGTTCACCCCGTCTGTGGTCGCCCCTCCGGCACCGAACGTTCCGGGGGGTCAACACCCAGGGATCAACGGCGTCAGCTAGCGCTGC
>DATJIX010000114.1:0-6083 GCA_035492865.1 Mycobacterium sp.
CGGCGTCCAGCGCACCGTCACCGTCAAGGTCGACGTCCGGGTCGGCGGTCCACATCGTCGCCGAACCATCCCCATCGCCGAGGCAATACTCCACGGTGTTTCAGACGGTGCGGTCGCCTCGGGAGTTCCACCACTTGGTCAGCTCCTCTATCGCGTCGTCATGCGACAGCGGCCCACGGTCGAGGCGAAGCTCCTTGAGATAGCGCCACGCCTCCCCCACCTCGGGGCCGGCCGGGATGTCGAGGATCTTCATGATCTCGTTGCCGTCCAGGTCGGGCCGGACCCTGGCGAGATCCTCCTTGGCGGCCAACTCGGCGATGCGGTTTTCCAGATTGTCGTAGTTGTCCTGCAGCCGCGCCGCCCGGCGCTTGTTGCGGGTGGTGCAGTCTGCCCGCACCAGCTTGTGCAGCTTCGGCAGCAACGGCCCGGCGTCGGTGACGTATCGGCGCACCGCGGAGTCGGTCCACTTGCCGTCACCGTACCCGTGGAAGCGCAGGTGCAGGTACACCAGCTGCGACACGTCGTCGATCATCTGCTTGGAGTAGCGCAGTGCCCGCATACGCTTGCGGACCATCTTTGCGCCCACCACCTCGTGGTGATGGAAGCTCACGCCGCCGTCGGCTTCGTGCTTGCGGGTGGCCGGCTTACCGATGTCGTGAAGCAGTGCCGCCCATCGCAGCACGAGGTCAGGCCCCTCGTCTTCCAGCGCGATGGCTTGCCGCAGCACGGTCAGCGAATGCCAGTAGACGTCCTTGTGCTGGTGGTGTTCGTCGATGGCCATCCGCATACCGCCGACCTCGGGTATCACCACCTCGCCGAGACCCGTCTGCACCATCAGATCGATGCCTGCGACCGGGTCCGCGCCCAGGAGCAGCTTGTCCAGTTCGGCGGACACCCGCTCCGCGGTGATGCGACCGAGTTGCGGCGCCATCTCCAGAAGCGCGGTCAGCACCCGCGGCGCAACGGTGAACCCGAGCTGCGACACGAACCGCGCCGCGCGCAACATCCGCAGCGGATCGTCGCCGAACGACACCTCCGGCGCCGACGGTGTGTCGAGCACCTTGGCGCGCAGGGCCACCAAACCGCCTAGGGGATCAAGGAATTCGCCGGGACCGGCCGGGGTGATGCGCACGGCCATCGCGTTGGCGGTGAAGTCGCGGCGCACCAGATCGTCGTCGAGACGATTCCCGAAACGCACCTCTGGATTGCGCGACACCTGATCGTAGGTGTCGGCGCGGAACGTGGTGATCTCCAGCCGGTCACCGTTCTTGCCGACGCCGACCGTGCCGAATTCGATGCCGGTGTCCCAGAGCGCGTCGGCCCACGGCCGCAGCAGCTTCTGCATCTGCTCGGGCCGCGCGTCGGTGGTGAAGTCCAGGTCATTGCCGAGACGGCCGAGCAGCGCATCGCGCACGCTGCCGCCGACCAGATACAGCTCATGACCCGCGTCAGCGAACACCCGGCCCAGCTCACGCAGGACGTCGCCGTGCTCATTCAACGCCACAAGGGCGGTGGCGAGCAGTTCAGCGTCAGCTGCAGAATCGGGCACGTTCGATAACCCTAATCGGCTACAGCCCGGTCACGACCGGTGAGTGCGGCGGGAGCGAAGGTACGTGGCAGCTACCATCGCTTAGGTGTCGGACGGCGAGCAGGCCAAACCACGACGGCGCCGGGGGCGGCGCCGCGGCCGACGCGCGGCCGGTCCGCCCGAATCGGCGGAGCACCGCAACAACAATCAGGTGCACGCCAAGAATGACGAGCCCACCCCGCAGAACAAGCCTCAGAAATCCCGGCCGCGCCGACCCACCGATCGGCTGCGCACCGTCCATGAGACCTCGGCGGGCGGGCTGGTGATCGACGGCATCGATGGACCCAAGGACACGCAGGTCGCCGCGCTGATCGGCCGGATCGACCGACGTGGCCGGATGCTGTGGTCGCTGCCAAAGGGACACATCGAATTGGGCGAGACCGCAGAACAGACCGCGATCCGCGAAGTCGCCGAGGAGACGGGTATCCAGGGCAGTGTGCTGGCCGCGCTCGGCAGCATCGATTACTGGTTCGTCACCGAGGGTCGCCGTGTGCACAAGACGGTGCACCACTATTTGATGCGGTTCCTCGGCGGCGAGCTCTCCGACGAAGACGTCGAAGTCACCGAGGTGGCCTGGGTGCCTCTCAAGGAGCTGCCGTCGCGGCTCGCCTACGCCGACGAACGCCGGCTGGCCGAGGTCGCCGGTGAGCTGATCGACAAGCTGCACGCTGACGGGCCCGCCTCACTGCCGCCGCTGCCGCACAGCTCGCCGCGCAGGCGCGCCCAGACGCATTCGCACACCCGCAACCGCCGTCCCGACGAACAGCCTTCTCGCCGGACGAACGGGTGCGGACAAGGGCCGTGAAAGCAGCCGCGGTGCTGGCGCGGCTGCTGGCCGCCGTCGTGCTGCTGACGCTGATCGCCGCCCCGGCTGCTCTGCCGCACGCCGCCGCGGGTGAACCGGGCGCGGTGCCGTTCCTGCAGGTGCGCATCGACCGGATCACGCCCGAGGTGGTCACCACCACCAGCGAGCCTGTCGTCACGGTGAGCGGATCGATAACCAACGTCGGCGATCGGCCGGTCCGCGATGTGATGGTGCGCCTCGAGCACGCGGCAGCGGTGACGTCGTCGGCCGGGCTGCGCACGAATCTGACCGGCAACGTGGACCAATACGAACCCGTCGCCGACTTCATCACCGTTGCCCCGGAATTGCTTCGGGGACAAGATGTTCCGTTCAATCTCGTCTACCCGTTGCGGTCGGCGGAGTTGCCGTCGCTGCACATCGACCAGCCCGGCGTGTACCCGATCATGGTCAACGTCAACGGCACGCCCGATTACGGCGCCCCCGCCCGCCTCGACGACGCCCGGTTCCTGCTTCCCGTGCTCGGGGTACCGCCCGAGCCCGCAGCCGACTCCGCCGCCGACACACTGTCGTCGGTGGTGCCGCCCGACACCTCCAAGCCCGTCCGGTTGACCACGCTGTGGCCGCTGGCCGACCGGCCGCGGTTGGCGGCGGGCGCGCCCGGCGGCACCACACCGGTGCGGTTGATCGACGACGACCTTGCTGCCTCGCTGGCGCCGGGCGGCCGCCTCGATGTTCTGCTGTCGGCGGTCGACTTCGCGACCAGCCCGCAGGTCGATCCCGGCGGCGAGGTGCGCAATGCGATGTGCCTGGCCGTCGATCCAGACTTGCTGGTCACGGTCAACGCGATGACGGGCGGCTATGTCGTCAACGACGCCCCCGACGCGGGGCCGGGCACACCGACCCATCCGGGCGCGGGCCAGGACGCGGCGGTGGGCTGGCTCAATCGGCTGCGGACGCTGGCGCAGCGGATGTGTGTGACGTCGACGACGTACTCGCAGGCCGACCTCGACGCGCTGCAACGCGTCGGCGACCAAGGCCTGAGCGCGAGCGCCACCAAGGGCGCCGCCGACATCGTCGACCAGATCCTCGGCGTCACGTCGGTGCGGGGTGCCACCCTCGTCGGCGACGGCCCGCTGACCGGACCCGCCGTCGAGCTGCTGTCGGGGCAGGGGCCGACGGTGGCGATCGGTGCGGCGAACAGCGCGGCGCAGGACTCCTCCACCGGCGAGGCCGCGACCGCGGATGTCCGGTCCCGCCGCTACACGCCGGAGGTGGTGGTCGCCCCGTTCGACCCGACGGTCGGCGCCGCGCTCGCGGGGGCGGGCACCGATCCGGCGTCGCCGTCGTACCTGGACCCGTCGCTGGACATCCCCGTCAAACACGATTCGGCGGTGGCCCGCCGCCAGGACGCGGTGGGCTCGCTGCTGTGGCGCGGCCTTCACCCCGACACCGAACCGCGCAGCGAGATCCTCGCGCCGCCGCTGGCCTGGAATCTGCAGGCCGACGACGCGCAGGCGATTCTGACCGCGATGGCGTCGACGATTCACGCCGGGCTGGCCGTGGCGCGGCCCCTGCCCGCGGTGATCGCCGAGGCCAACGCTGTGCCGCCGACCGACCTCGCGCCGATGCCCGACGGCACGCTCGGCAACCCCCGGGGCCGTTTCGACGACGGCGTTGTGTCAGGCATCGCCGCATCGACGGCGCGGCTGTGGGGTTTGACGTCGGCGCTGTCCACCGACGAACGCACCGGGCTGACGGGCGCGCAGTACACCGCTCCGCTGCGCGAGGACATGCTTCGTGCGCTGAGCCAGTCGGTGCCGCCCGACGCGCGCAACGGCCTTGCCCAGCAGCGGTTGACCACCGTCGGCCACACCGTCGACGACCTGTTCGGCGCCGTCACCATCGTCAATCCCGGCGGTTCGTACACGTTGGCCACCGAGCACAGCCCGCTGCCGTTGGCGCTGCGCAACGATCTGCCGGTGCCGATCCGGGTCCGGCTGCAGATCGACGCTCCGCCAGGGATGTCGGTGACCGATATGGGCGACATCGTGTTGCCGCCGGGCTACCTGCCGCTGAAGGTGCCGATCGAGGTGCACTTCACCCAGCGGGTCGCCGTCGATGTCGCGCTGCGCACCGCCGACGGCCTGCCGCTCGGCGAGCCGGTGCGGCTCTCGGTGCATTCCAACGCGTACGGCAAGGTGCTGTTCTTCATCACACTGTCCGGCGGTGCGGTGCTGGCGCTGCTGGTCGGCAGGCGGCTGTGGCACCGGTTCCGCGGGCAGCCGGACCGCGCCGACCTGTACCGGCCCGACCCGATAGACGTCGCGATCGCCTACGGCGAGGACGCCGACGAGGCCCCGCGCGCGATGAGCCGGTCTGCCGGCGGGGAACCTGGTGCCGGCTCAGCCGGCGGTGACAAATGACCACCGCCGGCGGGGCACGCCCGCCGCAGCCGCCGCCCGTCAACAGAGTGCCGCCGCGGCACTATCCGCCACGCGCCCAGGCCTACCCGCCACCCAGGCGGATGCCCCCGCAGCGGCTGCCGCGTGGGCCGGCACCCCGGCGGCGGGCCGGCCGCCCTGAGCTGTCCGATGCCGCGGTCGTGTCCCGGTCGTGGGGTATGGCGCTCGCGACGCTGGTCAGCAGGATCACCGGCTTCACCCGCATCGTGCTGCTGGCCACCATCCTCGGCGCCGCGCTGTCCTCGGCGTTCTCGGTGGCCAATCAGCTGCCCAACCTGATCGCCGCCCTGGTGCTCGAGGCGACGTTCACGGCGATCTTCGTGCCGGTGCTGGCGCGCGCCGAGCGCGACGACCCCGACGGCGGTACCGCATTCGTGCGTCGGCTCGTCACATTGGCCACCGCGCTGCTGGTGGTGGTGACGGTGCTGTCGGTGGCCACCGCTCCCCTGCTGGTTCGGCTCATGCTCGGCACCGACCCTCAGGTGAACCGCTCGCTTACCACCGCATTCGCGTATCTGCTTCTGCCGCAGGTGTTGTTCTACGGCTTGTCTTCGGTGTTCATGGCGATCCTCAACACCCGCAACGTATTTGGACCGCCTGCCTGGGCGCCCGTCGTCAACAACATCGTCGCGATCGTCACGCTGGGGTTGTACCTCGTTGTGCCCGGCGAACTTTCGATCGACCCCGTCGAAATGGGCAATGCCAAGCTGCTGGTGCTCGGCATCGGTACGACGCTCGGTGTGTTCGCGCAGACCGCGGTGCTGTTGGCGGCCATCAGGAAGGAGCGGATAAGCCTGCGCCCGCTGTGGGGCATCGACGACCGGCTCAAGAAGTTCGGCACGATGGCGGCGGCCATGGTGCTGTACGTGCTGATCAGCCAGATCGGTCTGATCGTCGGCAACCGGATCGCCAGTGGCGCAGCCGCTTCAGGCCCTGCCATCTACAACTACACCTGGCTGGTGCTGATGCTCCCGTTCGGGATGATCGGCGTGACCGTGCTGACGGTGGTGATGCCGCGGCTGAGCCGCAACGCCGCGGCCGATGACATACCCGCCGTGCTCGCCGACCTGTCGCTGGCGACCCGGCTGACCATGGTCACCCTGATCCCGATCGTCGCCATGATGACCGTCGGCGGCCCGGCGATCGGCAGCGCGCTGTTCGCCTACGGCAACTTCGGTGAGACCGACGCGGGCTATCTCGGCATGGCGATCACGCTCTCGGCGTTCAC
>DATJIX010000115.1:0-5516 GCA_035492865.1 Mycobacterium sp.
CCACGCCGGTAGACAACAGAGCGACGACGGCTGTCCTGTCTCCACAACCTGTGGATAACTATGTGGACAGATCGTCATCGTTCCTTTGGTCGTCCCTGGATCGGCCTTTAGGGGGTTCTCGTCATTGACAGCTGACCCCGACCCACCCTTCGTCGCCGTCTGGAACAACGTGGTCGCCGAGCTCAATGGCGATACCGACTCTGGCGAAGCCCATAACGGGGACTCCACCGTCCCCACGCTCACGCCACAGCAAAGAGCCTGGTTAAAACTGGTCCAGCCGCTTGTCATCGCCGAAGGGTTTGCCTTGCTGTCGGTGCCGACCCCGTTTGTGCAAAACGAGATCGAACGCCACCTCCGCGAACCGATCATCACCGCATTGAGCCGTCAGCTCGGCCAGCGCGTCGAACTTGGTGTGCGCATCGCAGCCCCGTCCCCCAACGAGCCCGAAGAAACCGTGAACGGTTTCACCGCCGCCCCCGCCGGCACGGAGCCCGATGAGGTCGACGAGGACTCCGAAGCGCTCGCGAGCGCAGAGGAGAGCTGGCCGACCTACTTCTCCAACCGCCCCCAGGGGGTCCCCTCCGGAGAGCCGACCGCGGTCAACCTGAACCGCCGCTACACCTTCGACACGTTCGTCATCGGCGCCTCCAACAGGTTCGCTCACGCCGCGACCCTCGCGATAGCTGAAGCGCCGGCCCGGGCCTACAACCCGTTGTTCATCTGGGGCGAATCCGGGCTTGGCAAGACACACCTGTTACACGCCGCAGGCAACTATGCGCAGCGGCTGTTTCCAGGCATGCGGGTGAAGTACGTCTCGACCGAAGAGTTCACCAACGACTTCATCAACTCGTTGCGCGACGACCGCAAAGCCTCCTTCAAGCGCAGCTACCGCGACATCGACGTGCTGCTGGTCGACGACATCCAGTTCATCGAAGGCAAGGAAGGCATCCAGGAGGAGTTCTTCCACACGTTCAACACGCTGCACAACGCGAACAAACAGATCGTCATCTCCTCCGACCGGCCGCCCAAGCAGCTGGCCACGCTCGAAGACCGCCTGCGCACCCGGTTCGAGTGGGGCCTGATCACCGACGTCCAGCCACCCGAACTCGAGACGCGAATCGCGATTCTGCGCAAGAAGGCGCAGATGGACCGCCTCGACGTGCCCGGCGACGTGCTCGAGCTGATCGCCAGCAGCATCGAGCGCAACATCCGCGAGCTTGAAGGCGCGCTCATCCGCGTCACCGCATTCGCATCGTTGAACAAGACGCCGATTGACAAGTCGCTCGCGGAGATCGTGTTG
The DNA here is from genome assembly GCA_035492865.1 of Mycobacterium sp. Classification (GTDB taxonomy): domain Bacteria; phylum Actinomycetota; class Actinomycetes; order Mycobacteriales; family Mycobacteriaceae; genus Mycobacterium. Next base: position 1,301 of record DATJIX010000115.1, read on the forward strand.
CGCGATTTGATCGCCGACGCCGGCACCATGCAGATCAGCACCGCCGCGATCATGGCCGCGACGGCCGAATACTTCGCAACCACGGTCGAAGAATTGCGCGGCCCGGGTAAGACCCGGGCGTTGGCGCAGTCCCGCCAGATCGCGATGTATCTGTGCCGCGAACTCACCGACCTGTCGCTACCGAAGATCGGCCAGGCGTTCGGCCGAGACCACACCACGGTCATGTATGCCGAAAAGAAGATTCGCGGCGAGATGGCCGAACGCCGCGAGGTCTTCGATCACGTCAAGGAACTCACGACTCGAATCCGCCAGCGCTCCAAGCGCTGACGTCTCCGTCGTTCCACCGCACGTTTTGTCGTTCCCACTCTCGGGTAACCCGGAGCGGGACTCATTGCGCGCAAAAAACTTCAAAAAACTTTGGCACCGTCGGTATCAGTTGTCACACAGAAACGGTGTGGATGCGGGTGTGCACAAGTTGCGGCCAACCTTCGGATTATCCGGCGCTTCGTTCACAACGCCGACGAAGTCCACAATCGGTCGCTCCGCGGCCGCAATTTGTACACAATCCACTCACAAGCCGACACGCTCGGCACGCTGGGCCGACAACGGGTTATCCCCAATGTCCACAGCCCCTAATACTGTTGCTCATATATCTACCAAGGTTCTTCTTAGAAGAAGCCACCTGGGGACACATCGATTCACTGCCCCCGCAGCCGCTTTGCGACGCTCGATGTCACCCCGATCGATTAGCTTTCAAGTTGAGCCGCAAAGCTCTACGGTGGTTCATCGACAGCCGTTACGGTCGTTGATACGCATCGGGGAGACGCGTGCTGAGACGCCGGGAAACCGCTGGTTAGACCTTATTGTGGTGAGTATCGAAGGGACGCTATGGACGTGGCGACGACAACCGTTGGTCTCACCGATCTGAAGTTCCGGTTAGTACGCGAAGACTTCGCCGACGCAGTGGCATGGGTTGCCAGGAATTTGCCGTCCAGACCCACGGTGCCGGTGCTGGCCGGCGTCCTGCTGACCGGCACCGATGACGGCCTGACCATCTCGGGATTCGACTACGAAGTGTCGGCGGAGGTGCGGGTCGCAGCCGAAATAGCTTCTCCCGGAAGCGTTTTGGTATCTGGCCGGCTGTTGTCGGACATCACCCGGGCGCTGCCCGCCAAACCTGTCGATGTCAGCGTCGAAGGCACCAGGGTGTCGTTGACGTGCGGCAGCGCACGCTTTTCACTGCCGACCATGGCGGTCGAGGACTATCCGGCGCTGCCTGCCCTGCCCGAAGACACGGGTGTTGTTTCGTCGGAGTTGTTCGCCGAGGCCATCGGCCAGGTGGCGATCGCGGCCGGTCGCGATGACACGCTTCCCATGCTGACCGGCATCCGGGTCGAGATTTCCGGAGAGAAGGTGGTTTTGGCCGCCACCGACCGGTTCCGGCTCGCGGTCCGCGAGTTGACCTGGTCGACGTCGGTTGCAGACATCGAGGCCGCGGTGCTCGTGCCGGCCAAGACACTGGCCGAAGCCGCGAAGGCCGGCGCCGACGGCGCTGACGTGCATTTGTCGCTGGGTGCTGGGGCGGCGGTCGGCAAGGAGGGGCTGCTCGGGATTCGCAGCGACGGCAAGCGCAGCACCACGCGCCTGCTCGACGCCGAGTTCCCCAAGTTCCGTCAGCTGCTGCCCGCCGAGCACACGGCGGTGGCGACCGTCGGCGTCGCCGAACTGACCGAGGCGATCAAGCGTGTGGCACTGGTCGCCGATCGCGGCGCACAGGTGCGGATGGAGTTCGCCGACGATGTTCTCCGGCTGTCGGCGGGTGCCGACGATGTGGGCCGCGCCGAAGAGGATCTGCCTGTCGCCTTCTCAGGTGACCCGTTGACCATCGCGTTCAACCCGACGTACCTGACGGACGGGTTGGGTTCGTTGCATTCGGAGCGCGTGACGTTTGGTTTCACGACACCCAGTCGTCCCGCAGTGTTGCGCCCGGCAGGTGAGGATGATGCGTCCGTCGATGCGAGCGGTCCCTTCCCGGCCGCTCAAACCGACTACGTCTACCTGCTGATGCCGGTGCGGCTCCCGGGCTGACCGGCGCTACCGCCACGAAAGAGGCGCTCACATGCAATTAGGTCTCATCGGCCTGGGCAAAATGGGTTTCAACATGCGGGAACGCCTGCGTGAAGGCGGCCACGAGGTGATCGGATACGACCCCCGACCCGAGGTCACCGACGTGCCGACGCTCGCGGCGCTGGCCGACGCGCTCACCGCGCCACGAGTGGTATGGGTGATGGTGCCGTCCGGCACGGTGACGCACGAAACCATCGCGGCCCTGGCCGACGTACTCAGTCCGGGCGACATGGTCATCGACGGCGGAAACTCGCGCTACACCGAGGACGCCCCACACGCAAAACTGTTGGGCGACAAGGGAATCGCATACATCGACGCCGGTGTATCAGGCGGAATCTGGGGTTTGACCGAAGGTTACGGGCTGATGGTCGGCGGCAGTGAGGCCGACATCGAGCGCGCGATGCCGATTTTCGACGCGCTGCGTCCCCCTGGCCCTCGGGAAGACGGATTCGTGCACGCCGGCCCCGTCGGCGCCGGCCACTTCACCAAGATGGTCCACAACGGGATCGAATATGCACTGATGACGGCCTATGCCGAGGGTTACGAACTGCTGGCGGCCGAGGACCTCGTAACCAACCCGCAGGCCGTCTACCAGGCCTGGACCAACGGCACGGTCGTGCGGTCGTGGCTGCAAACGCTGCTCGCCAAGGCGTTGAAGGAGGATCCGGCGCTGGCCCAGATCAGTGGGTATACCGAGGATTCCGGCGAGGGCCGGTGGACGGTCGAGGAAGCGATTCGGCTGCGTGTGCCGGTGCCGGGTATCGCCGCGTCGCTGTTCGCCCGGTTCTTGTCGCGCCAGGACGACTCGCCGACCATGAAGGCTGTCGCCGCGCTACGCAACCAGTTCGGTGGCCACGCGGTCAAGCGTGTGAGCGAGTCTGGATAAGGTGTTCGTCCGCCGTCTGGGCTTGCAAGACTTCCGGTCCTGGCCGCAGGTCGAACTGGAGTTGGAGCCCGGGCGGACCGTGTTCGTCGGCCCGAACGGCTTCGGTAAGACGAATCTTGTTGAAGCGCTGTGGTATTCGGCGACGCTCGGTTCGCACCGGGTGGCGTCGGACGCACCGCTGATCCGGGCGGGTGCGGACCGGGCGGTGGTGTCGACGATCGTCGTCAACGACGGCCGTGAGTTGGCCGTCGACCTGGAAATCACGGCGGGCCGCGCCAACAAAGCCCGCCTGAACCGCTCCCCCGTGCGTTCGGCGCGCGAGGTGCTCGGTGTGTTGCGAGCGGTGTTGTTCGCACCGGAGGATCTGGCGCTGGTGCGTGGCGATCCGAGCGAGCGGCGGCGCTACCTCGACGAACTTGCGACCACCCGGCGGCCACGAGTCGCCGGAGTGCGGGCGGACTACGACAAGGTGCTGCGGCAGCGCTCCGCGCTGCTGAAGACGGCGGGCGGCGCCCGACATCGCGGTGACCGCAGCGTGCTGGACACCCTCGATGTGTGGGACGGGCACCTGGCCGCGCACGGTGCCCAGCTGATCGCTGCCCGCGTCGACCTGGTCAACCAGCTCGCCCCGGAAGTGGAAAAGGCCTACCAGCTGCTGGCGCCGGCGTCGCGGGCCGCCGCGATTCAATACCGCAGTGGCGTCGAGGTGATCGAGGAGGAGGCGGCCGCGGGCACCGATAGCGCGGAGGTATTCGAAGCCGCGCTGCTCGACGCGCTCGCCCGGCGCAGGGATGCCGAGCTTGAACGCGGCGTGTGCCTGGTGGGGCCGCACCGCGACGACCTCGAGTTGCGACTGGGCGATCAGGTGGCGAAAGGCTTTGCGAGCCACGGGGAATCGTGGTCGATGGCGTTGGCGCTACGGCTGGCCGCCTATGAGCTGCTGCGCGCTGACGGCGGGGATCCGGTGCTGCTGCTCGACGATGTGTTCGCCGAACTGGACAACTCACGTAGGCAGGCACTGGCCAACGTCGCCGCAAATGCGGAACAGGTGCTGGTGACCGCCGCGGTCCACGATGACATTCCTGCCGACTGGGATGCGCGTCGAATCGAGATCACGATGCGGGATGAAGACAATGGACGAGTGTCGATGGTGGTGCCATGACTTCGCAGGATGACGACGCTGCACCGGGTCCCCCGGAACAC
>DATJIX010000116.1:0-24493 GCA_035492865.1 Mycobacterium sp.
GCCGAGAACATGGGCTTCGCGTTGAAGTTGCGTGGGGTGTCGGCCGAGGAGCGGCGCAAGAAGGTCGAGGAGGCGGCGGAGATCCTGGATCTCACCGAATTCCTCGACCGCAAGCCCGCCAAGCTGTCCGGCGGTCAGCGCCAGCGCGTGGCGATGGGCCGCGCCATCGTGCGTGAGCCGCAGGTGTTCTGCATGGACGAGCCGCTGTCGAACCTGGACGCGAAGCTGCGCGTGCAGACCCGTACCCAGATCGCCGCGCTACAACGACGTCTCGGCACCACGACCGTCTATGTCACCCACGACCAGGTTGAGGCCATGACGATGGGCGACCGGGTGGCCGTGCTGCGCTTCGGGAAGCTGCAGCAGTTCGCCTCGCCCAACGAGCTCTACGACAGGCCTGCCAACGCGTTCGTTGCCGGCTTCATCGGTTCGCCTGCGATGAACCTGGTGAAACTGCCCGTCACCGCGGAGGGCGTCAAGATCGGTGACTCGACGATGGAGCTCGAGCGCGACGATTTGACCAAGCTCAGCGAAGCGGGTCTGTCGGAGGTCATGTTCGGAATCCGGCCCGAGCAACTCGAACTCACCGATTCGGGTGGTGTGGAGGTCGTCGTCGACCTGGTCGAGGACCTCGGCAGCGAGGCGTACGTGTACACACACGCCGGCTCCGGCGTCGAGTTGGTGGCGCGATGCAACCCGCGCACGGCGCCCAAGCTGGCCGATACGGTGCGGCTGCGCAGGCACCCCGAAGGTGTTGTGCACCTGTTCCATCCGGAAACCGGCGAACGCATCAACTGACTATGCGTGCACCGGAGTTCCGGCTCCGGACACCGAGTCCCGGACTCCTCGGCCTGCCGTGGGACCGACCGCTTCGGGAATGGAACGTCCCCGACGTCCCGCTGCGCGACATCGCGGTGGGACCCAGTCGTCACCTGGTGAAGTTCGTCGAAGCCGACGACCTGCTGTGGGCGGTCAAGGACATGCCTGCCCGGATCGCCGTCAAGGAATATGACGTGCTGCGCAGGCTCGAGGAAATGGCACTGCCCGCCGTGCGGCCGGCCGGTCTCGTGCTGCAACCCGAATTCGACACCGCAATCCTGGTGACCAGGTATCTCGAGGGATCCTGGCAGTACCGCCGCCTCTTCATGCGGCTGCCGCCCGACCAGCCGAAGCACCGGGCGCGCTTGCTGGACGCGATGGCCAGCCTGATGGTGGAGTTGCATCGCCACGGCGTCTTCTGGGGTGATTGCTCGCTGGCGAACACGCTGTTCTCCCGCGACGGCCAGATTCTGCAGGCCTGGCTCGTCGACGCTGAAACCTCCGAGGTGCATCCCAGGCTGAGCCGCGGGCAACGTCAGCACGACCTCGACATCCTGGTGGAGAACGTCGCGGGAGGCATGGTCGATCTTGCCGAGCGGCTTGGCAGGCCGGAAGCGTTGCAGGACACGTTGATCGCCGAAGCCGAACAGGTGCAGACTCGCTACGACGCGCTGTGGGAACTGCTGCACGCAGAGCCGGTCTTCGGCTTCACCGATCGCTACCGCGTCGAGGGGACCGTTCGTCAGCTCAACGACCTCGGGTTCGCGGTCGACGAGGTATCCCTGGAGTCGGTCAGCGAGGATCCGAGTCAACTCAAAATCCATGTCGCCGTTGGTGATCGGCGCTACCACGCGCAGCGGCTTCGGGAACTCACCGGCTTGGACGTCGGCGAGGGACAGGCCCGCATCCTGCTCGGCGACCTGCGTGCGTATCAAGCTCAGCTGTGCAGGGAGGCGGGCCACGACGTCGACGAGTCCACCGCCGCCCGGCTGTGGGTGATCGAGGTGGTGACTCCCACCGAGCATCTGGCGCATTCCGCGCTGCAATACTCCGGTAGCGCAATTCAGGCCTACTGCGATCTCCTCGAAGTGCGGTGGCTACTCAGCGAGCAGGCCGGTCGCGACGTCGGCACCACCAAGGCACTGGTCGCGCTCGCGAATCAGGTGATCCCCGCTGACTCCGCCGCGAAGATGGCCGTCGCCGAGGTGCCGACCGCACCCTTCGCGGTGCTGCAGAACGACGAGGACTAGATAACCGGTTCGACGCCCGGATTGGTGCCGAGCGGTACACCGGGGTTGGCACCTGGGGCGTCGGGGGCGAACACCTGATGCGGCATCGGCCGGCAGTTGTTGTCCATCGGCGTCTGATCGCCCGAGCAATAGGGGACGAGCTGGTCGGGATCGGCAGCGGCCTGCGGGGCAGCGATCAACGCCGCCGCCGCGACCAGGCACGCCGCAAAGATCCTCGACATAGTCCAACGGTACGCCGGGTAATACCGTGTTGTGGTGGATCGTTTCGGCCGGGTCAAGCTGACCAACCCGGACAAGGTGCTGTACCCGGCCACGGGCACCACCAAGGCGGAGGTGTTCGACTACTACGTGCGCATCGCCGAGGTGATGGTTCCGCACATCGCAGGCCGCGCCGTCACCCGCAAGCGCTGGCCAAACGGCGTCGACGAGCCATCGTTCTTCGAGAAGCAACTCGCCAGCTCCGCGCCCGACTGGCTGGATCGCGCCAGCATCAGCCACCGGTCCGGCACGACCACATACCCGATCATCAACAGCGCTGAAGGATTAGCGTGGATCGCGCAGCAGGCGTCGCTGGAAGTGCATGTGCCGCAATGGCGATTCGTCAATTCCTGGACCCGGGAGGACGGCGCCGCGAAGACGCCGGGGCTCGCCACCCGGGTCGTGTTCGATCTCGATCCCGGCGAGGGGGTCACGTTCCGACAGCTGTGCGAGGTGGCGCATGAGGTGCGTGAACTCATCTCAGGCATTGGGCTGACGACCTTCCCGCTGACCAGCGGCAGCAAGGGTGTGCATCTGTATGTGCCGCTGGAGAAGCCGATCAGCTCGCACGGAGCCTCGGTGCTGGCCCGCCGAATTGCGACGCAGCTCGAGAAGACGATGCCCAAGCGGGTGACGGCCACCATGACCAAGAGTCTTCGGACCGGCAAGGTGTTCGTTGACTGGAGCCAGAACAACGGCAACAAGACGACGATCGCGCCGTATTCGCTGCGCGGTCGCGAGGAGCCGACCGTCGCCGCCCCTCGCACCTGGGATGAAATCGAGGATCCGGATCTGCGGCACCTACGCTTCGACGAGGTGCTCGAACGGGTGGAACGCGACGGTGACTTGCTGGCCGAAATGGACGCCGACGCACCCGTGGCCGACGCGCTCACGACCTACCGCAGCATGCGTGATGCGGGCAAGACACCCGAGCCGGTTCCCAACGCCGCGCCGACCGCGGGCAACAACGACTTCTTCGTCATTCAGGAGCACCACGCCCGCCGGCTGCACTACGACTTCCGATTGGAACGCGACGGTGTGCTGGTCAGCTGGGCAGTGCCGAAGAACCTGCCCGATACGCCGTCGGTCAATCACCTGGCCGTGCACACTGAGGACCATCCGTTCGAATACGGCAGCTTCGAGGGCGAGATTCCGAAGGGCGAATACGGCGGCGGCAAGGTGATCCTCTGGGACACCGGCACCTACGAGACCGAGAAGTTCCGTGACCACTCACCCGACGGTCCCGCGAAGGGCGGTGAGGTCATAATCACGTTGCACGGCAAGAAGATCGACGGCCGCTATGCACTGATCCAGACTGACGGTAAGAACTGGCTCGCGCACCGCATGAAGGAGCAGGCCAATCCCCAGGCGAGCGATCTCGCCCCGATGCTGGCGACCGAGGGGTCGATCGACAGGCTCAAGGCCACGCAATGGGCATTCGAGGGCAAATGGGACGGCTACCGCGTGCTGGTCGACACCAATCACGGTCGGCTCAACGTGCGCTCCCGACGCGGCCGAGACGTCACCGACGAGTATCCGCAATTCGAGGCGCTGGCAGCAGATCTCGCCGACCACCATGTGATCCTGGATGGCGAAGCCGTCGCGCTCGACGACAACGGCGTGCCCAGTTTCTCCGAGATGCAGAACCGTGCGCGGTCGACCCGCGTTGAATACTGGGCCTTCGACATTCTGTACCTCGACGGCCGATCACTGCTGAAGGCCAAGTATTCCGACCGTCGTCGGCTGTTGGAGGCGTTGGCTGAGGGCGGTGGGCTCATCGTCCCCGACGCCCTGCCCGGTGACGGCCCCGAAGCGATGGCACACGCCCGCAAGCACCGCTGGGAAGGTGTCGTCGCCAAGAAGCGGGACTCTACCTACCAGCCGGGCCGACGGTCGTCGTCGTGGATCAAGGACAAGATCTGGAACACCCAGGAAGTGGTGATCGGCGGTTGGCGGCAAGGGGAGGGTGGTCGGTCAAGTGGTATCGGCGCGCTGATGCTCGGCATTCCGGCGGAGGGTGGGCTCCAGTTCGTCGGCCGCGTCGGCACGGGATTCACCGAGAAGGAGTTGACCAAGCTCAAGGGCGTTCTCAAGCCGCTGGAGACCAACGAATCACCCTTCAACACACGGCTTTCCAATCTTGACGCGAAAGGCGTGACATTCGTGAGACCCGAGTTGGTGGGTGAGGTTCGCTACAGCGAGCGCACGTCCGACGGACGATTGCGCCAGCCGAGCTGGCGTGGTTTACGTCCCGACAAGGAGCCGTCCGAAGTGCGGTGGGAAGGGTAGCGGGCCGTCAGGAATCGCGCACGGGGGCTGAGATCATCGCCGTCCGCACAGACAGTCCGAGGTCGTGATGGCGGAGCGTGGTGATGCGGCGCCCAGGCTGCACGGCGTCTTTGATCGGCAGAGTGCGGTCACCGAAAAACGATGCGGTCGCATCGATGTCCGCGACGACGTAGGTGATTCCCCAGAGCGTGGCTGGACCCTCGCCCGTTGTCTCTGCCGAGCCGACGACTTCGAGTATCACCGCTCCCAAGCGGAAGAAGACCTGGCGGATGGATCGTCCGTTGAGTTCGCCGTCGCGTTCCCGGCGCGGGTTCACGCCGACAGCGCCAAGTGATTCGACAGTCCGACCGAGGTCAGGTGACAGCAGCACGACGTGGTCGATCGCGGTCACGCCGTTGGCGTGCGTGGCAGGCGTGGTAGTGATCGCGCTCGACCTCGTGGTCGGGACGCCGTCGAGGTCATCGAGCGCGCGGTCGGCCGGCAGGCCGCGCAGCGACCACCCGAGAATGCCCGTGCCGCGGCCACGGCCGACCAACCGGATACGAACGTCGCCGATCCGGCAGACGGCATCGGAGTCGACGCTGAAGCCTGCTCGCGTCCAGGCGTCCGTAGGATCAGCGACCTCGAACTCGTCGACGACGACGGTCATCGAGGCCCCAGTCATCGTGGCGAAGATACTCTCTCCCAGAGCAATACGCGTCGCCGAAATCGACGTCCCGTAGACGTCCACTCGCAGTTTCTCTGCTGATCGTCAATTCCGCGGTGGGGGCTCGTTTACTCGGCGAAACGCCAATTTACGGTTTGGGGTGAATTTGCTAGGTACCTTTGGAGCAACATATCCGCAGGCACCGGAGGATGATTAGCACTATGGCGGGCGGGATAGCAGCTGAGCTGGCAGCCGCCGGGTTCGTGGACGCCGTCGAGGTTGGCCGGGGCGGCGGCGGGGTGGTGTATCGCTGCTATCAGACGTCCCTCGCGCGAAGCGTCGCCATCAAGGTGCTCGGGTCCGATCTCGAGGACGATGATCGGGAGCGCTTTCTGCGTGAGGGCTACGCGATGGGAGCGCTGTCCGGCCACCCGAACATCGTGAACATCCTGCAGGTAGGCGTGACCGAAGGTGGCAGGCCATTCATCGTGATGACCTACCACTCAGCGGGTTCCCTGGCGGAGCGGCTGCGCCGAGAGGGCCGGATCGCGTGGCCCGAGGCATTGCACATCGGCGTGAAGTTGTGCGGGGCGCTGGAAACCGCGCATCGGACCAGCACTCTGCACCGTGATATCAAGCCCGCCAACGTACTTTTCAACGATTACAACGAACCGCAACTGAGCGACTTCGGAACGGCCCGCATCGCAGGTGGCTACAAAACGGTGACCGGATTCTTCACCGGCACCCTCTCTTACACCGCGCCCGAGGTACTCGCGGGCAATCCACCGACCGTCGCGGCCGACGTCTACTCCCTCGGCGCCACGATTTACGCGCTGATCGCGGGCGGGCCACCGCATGAGCGCAAGGCCGACGAAGACCTCATCGCGCACTATCTGCGCATCACCTCCACGCCAGTACCGGATCTGCGTCCGCACGGAATTCCCGCCGATGTGTGCGCTGCGATCGAAAAGGCGATGTCCCAGGAGCCGAGCAAAAGGCAGCCGTCGGCCGCGGAATTCGGCCACGATCTGCAGTTGGCGCAACGCCATAACGGGTTGACGGCGGATCCGATGGCGCTCAGTGAGCCCGGCGGTCAGCCCGAGCCAACAGGCGGCACGCAGGCGCTGCCGTTGTCGGGGCTCGGTGGTCCGGCCGAGTCATCACAACCGGAGCCCGCCCCGGCGGAGCCGCCGACAACGGCGACGCCCCGACCGGACCCGAACATGTTCGCGCACACCGCTTCGGTCAGCCAGACCAGCCTGCCGTGGCAAGTGCCGCCAGCCGGTGCCGTGCCCGGCGCCCCACCAGAGAAGCGCAATAACAAACGACTCCTGATCGCGTCCGCCGCCGCACTGGGGGTGGTGCTGTTGGTGGCCGCCAGCATCTTCTTTGTCACGTCACGCAACAACGGCGGAGGCCAGAGCGCCCAGCCGCAACCGACAACTCAAGCCGAGCCGCCGCCCGAATGGCGGCCAATCGCAGATGCGCGGGTTGCCCGCGACGCGGTGGCGGCCACCGAGTCTGACGGCACCATTTGGGTTTTCGGTGGGCTCGGGGCTGACAACCGCGTGAGCGGCCGACACGAGGGCTACGACCCCGGCATCGACAGCTGGAAGGGCGGCGAAAACCTCCCCGTCCCGGTTCAGCATGCGATGGCCGTGACGTGGCAGGAAAACCCGGTGGTAATCGGCGGCTGGCGCACCGAAGGCACCAACAACCGGGTGGCGACCGACCAGGTGTGGCGGGTGGTCAACGGCCAGTGGACTTCACTGCCACCGCTGTTGCAGCCGCGCGCGGCAGCGGCCGCTGCCGTGGTGGACAACCGCATCGTCGTCACGGGTGGGGTGGACGCAACCGGCAAGCTGCTGAACACCACGGAGATATTCGACGGCACCGCCTGGAAGCTCGGCGCGCCCATCCCCACGCCACGACAGATGTTGGGTGCGGCGTCGGACGGCAAGCTTGTCTACGTCCTCGGCGGGGCGAATGGGACCGCCGACCTGGCGACGGTCGAGGCTTACGACCCGGTCGCGGACACGTGGACGAGCCTGCCCGAACTGCCTGGGCGACGCAGCGACTTCGGTGTGGCATTCACGGATGGCCGGCTGGTGGTGGTCGGAGGTATGTCGGGGGGCCAAGTCATCAACAGCGTGGTCGCCATGGACCTCGTGACGCAATCCTGGAATGGGTTGCCGGACTTGAAAACTGCGCGACATGGCATGGCTGTTGCCAGCGTCGGAAAAACCGTCTATGCGATCGGTGGCTCGACCGGTGTCGGCGATGACCAAATCACGGCGTCCGCCGAGGCGTTGAAGCTGGCACCGCGCAAACCACAACCTGCATCGCAATGGCGTTCCCTGCCGGATGCGCCGACGGCGCGGTTGATGATGGCGTGGACGGTGCTCAATGACGAGATCTGGGTCGCGGGTGGGATGAGCCACGGCGAGACGCTTCAGACGGTGGAGAGCTACAACCCCCAAACGGGAGCGTGGGAGAACCACCCGCCGCTGCCGATTCCGCTGCATCACGCGACTGCTACGACCTACGACGGTGAAATGGTGGTCATCGGGGGCGCAAGCGAGAACCTCGCGGACGCGTCGAACAAGGTGTTCGCGTTCCGCGGTGGCAACTGGGCAGAGCTTCCGCCCCTCCAACACGCCAGGGCCGCGGCGGCAGCAGCAGTCGTCGGTGACAAGCTCGTGGTCGTCGGCGGTCAGGACGACAAGAAGCTCGTCGCACAGACCGAGGTGTTCGACGGCAAGACCTGGACACAGGCTGCTGACCTGCCGACGCCGCGTGAACACCTGGCCGCGGTGTCGGACGGCACCTACGTCTACACCGTTGGCGGGCGGTTCCTGAGCGCCGACGAGAACTCACCGGCCTTCGAGCGGTACGACCCGGCCGCCGGAAAGTGGGAGAAGCTGACGAACATGCCGACTCCGCGCGGCAGTTACGGCGCTGCGTTCATCGACGGCCGGATCGTCGCCGTCGGTGGTGAAGAGCCCACGCAAGTGCTGTCCACGGTCGAGATGTACGACATCGCGAGCGGGAAATGGAGGGAGCTGGCGCCCATCAACACCCCGGTTCACGGCGAAGTGGTAGCCGCCGTCGGCTCGACCGTCTACGTGATCGGCGGCGCCGACCGGCCCACGCATGAAAGCCCCGTCGCAACCGTCGAGGCGCTCGACTTCACGTAGCGCCGCCCTCGCGCAGCTGGGCGATGGTCACCGCCCCGCGCCGCAGCGCCTCGTTGGCCAGCCGGACCCGGCGATCGCCCTCCGTGGGGATCGAGAACTTGTCGTAGAGATTCTGCAGATGCTGTTTGACGGCCGCCTCGGTGACGTACAGCTCGCCCGCCATCCGCCGAACCGATGCCGGTTCGGGAAACGGGTCGTCGGAGACCAACGGGCGGCACAGCACCACCAGCACGTCGAATTCACGCCGCGTCAGGCGCGGAGGGAGCTGGCTGGCATCGGGCACGATCGTGGCTTCCTCGACCGGTGCGCCTACTTGCCGCGGCTCCAGGTAGACCAACCGTGACTTGCCGATGCGTACCTCGTCGCCGGAATGCAAAACCCGTTCCGCAGCGATCTTCTCGCCGTTGACATACGTGCCGTTGCGGCTCCCCATATCGCGGATCGACCAGGCGGAGCCGTGGTTTTCCAGGATGGCATGCAGGCGAGAGACAGTGGGGTCGTGCTCGAGCGCCACCGCATTGGTCGGGGCCTTGCCCAGGGTCACGCGTTCGCCGGTCAACGGGACCAGCTCGCGTCCCGACGGTTTCCACACTTCCAGGTGGGAAGACATGCAGACCTCCTATTCGGGCAATCTTTACCTAGAGAGTGGGTCTTTGCTTCGGAACGCCGCCGCGGGTCGTCGCAGAATCCTCGCGACGACCCTCGGCTGCCGTGGGGGTTACGGCGAATGGGTGATTTTCTTGGCGAACCGGATGACCCGCTTGGCAGGCGCCGATTCGGAAAGCGGCGGCCACGGCCACCCGCTCGCGTCCTTGCCGCGAGGTGCCTTCAGAAAGGCCAGGCCCAGGAAGAATCCGAAGATCAGGTGCCCGACCAGCGTGATGATGAACGTCGCCGGGTTCAGATCGAACATCATCTCCTCGCCACGCGGCAGCAGGGCGACGGTTGCCATCAGGCCCGCCCAGGTGGGGAACACCGCGAAGGTGACCGAGGCCAGCACCGCGTAGGCGTTGCGCCACCGGTCGATGCCCAGCGCGAACGCGACGACGAAGAACGCGACGCCCAGACCGCCGCCATCACCGATGTAGCGCCACACGTAACCGACCGCCGCGCTGCCCGTGGTGTCCGGTTCGCCGGTGACGAATGACCCCATCACGGGGATGAAATCACCCATCAGGCCCAGCACGTGCACCGCGAACAGCCGGGCTCCGTCGTAGACGATGGTCGCCACCATGCCGGCGATCAGGCCGCGGCCGACGATCATGTCGATGCGGTGCGGGGCGAACACGACGAGCGTGCCAAGCACAGCCAGCAGCACGATGACGACTATCGACGAGGTGCTCTGCGGGATCAGGCCGGACACGTCCGCCGGGATCGCCAGGATCGGCATCGACGCCAGCAGCAGCACCAACGCGATGCGCGCGAGCTCCCACTTGGTGGGCGGCTTGGCCTCGAGCTTGGACAGGTCGACGTAACGCTGCCGGACGGTGTTGGCGACCTTGCCAAGGACGGGCACGTCGATGGGCCGCATCCGCACGGTGTTGCCGTCGAATGCGCTGACGGCCTTTGGCAGCCTCTTGGTCAGCAGATCGACAGAGCGCATCCGCACTGTCTTGGGCTCTTCGGTGGGGGTCGTGGTCGGCAGCGGCCGAACTGGCAGATCGCCAGGGCGCAGCCGCACCGTCTCCTCTTGGGCTCGGCGCGGGGAGCCGGCGGTCGCAAGCATGGGACTTCCTAATGTCGATTCGGTTCCAGTAGGTACGGATCCATAGTCGTGGTCGCGTCGTGCCTGCGTAATCGCTGAAAAGTCAGTTTTCGGCCCTCAGTGGGAAGGGTTTCCTATCCGGGAGGTAAGGCGTCAGCGCTGCCCGCGAGGCCCGAGCGCCGATTTGACGTCGATGATCGGTGTCCCGTCGATTGCTTCGAGGCCCCGCACCCGCACGCGGAGGCCGTCGACGGCCAGCACCGTCACCTGGTGAATGCCCAGCGGGTTCGGCCGGTGCTGGGAACGGGTCGCGAAAACGCCACGCATCGGCCGGGTCGCGTCGCCCCGGGGATGCACCTGCAGCACGTTTCGGTCCGCCAGGTGCAGCCAGGTGAGCACGACGATGTCGTCGCCGGGATTCAGGCCGTCGAGCGCGGGTCGGACGGCCGCAGCGAACTCCAGCCAGCAATCCGGCGCGCCCTCGTCTCCCTGGCGTGCGGCCTCGGTCGGGTCGGCGGTCGGCGATTCGACCCGTCCGATCGGGATGAGCGCGAGGTCAGGCATCACATGTGAAATATCTATGAGGTGGGTGACGGCTCGCTGCCGGATCGCGAGAATGGTCAGGGTGACGTCTGTGCCGGCCAGTGACCAGGGTCCGCGCCGCGCGATCCTCGGCCAGCTGCCGCGCATGTACCGTGCCGACGGATCACCGATCCGCGTACTGCTCGTCGACGACGAGCGCGCCCTGACGAATCTGGTCCGGATGGCGCTGCAGTACGAGGGTTGGGAGATCGACGTTGCCCACGACGCCCGCGAGGCCGTCGGCAAATACCGCGAGAACCCGCCGGACATCATCGTGCTCGACATCATGCTGCCGGACATGGACGGGCTCGGTGTGCTGCAGCTGATCCGCGAGTCCGACACCTACACCCCGACGCTCTTCCTCACCGCACGCGACTCCGTGGTCGATCGCGTCACCGGGCTGACCGCCGGCGGCGACGATTACATGACCAAGCCGTTTTCACTCGAGGAGTTGGTGGCCCGGCTGCGCGGACTGCTGCGGCGGTCGGCGTATCTGACACCTGCGGCCGACGAAACGCTGACGGTCGGCGACCTCGAGCTGGCCGCGGGCAGTCGTGAAGTCACCCGCGCGGGTGACCCGATCTCGCTGACCTCGACCGAATTCGAGCTCCTGCGATTCCTGATGCGCAACCCACGAAGAGCATTGAGCCGCAAGGAAATTCTGCATCGGGTCTGGGACTACGACTTCGGCGGCCGGTCGAGCATCGTCGATCTGTACGTCTCTTATCTACGCAAGAAGGTCGACGCCAGGCGACCGCCGATGATTCAGACGGTGCGCGGCGTCGGCTATATGTTGCGGCCTGCCGAATGACACGCGTGATCACCATCTGGCGCAGCTGGACGTTGTTGCGGCAGTTGGTGACCGGCGTCTCGGCAGTGGTGATGGTGGTGCTCGTCGCGGCCGGAGTGACCTCCGTGCTGAGCCTGCGAGGGTCGGTCCTCGGCATCATCGATGCACAACTCTCCGGGTCGGCCGACGGCTTCGGCCAGGCGGTGACCAAGTACCGGATCATGCCGGACGCGTCGGGAAAGCTGCCGCCGCCCGGCGCGATGAAACCGCTGACCCATCTCATCGGGCAGGCGCCCGGCAACGTCATCGCGCTGATCCAGAACGGCAAGGTGGTGGACTCCGCCTACTTCGTCGACGGCGAGTCCAGGCCCGCGCCAAGCGACGCGGTGGCCAAGATCGCCGAATTGTCTTGGGCGGGCGGCGAAGAACGCACCGTCAAGCTGCCAGACCTGGGCTACTACCGGATGGTGGGGCGACCTGGCGACGGCAACGAGACACTGGTGACGGGGGTCTCCCGAAAGCCGGCCTGGGACGCGATGACCCGCGAGACGGTGATCGTGACGGGCATAACGGCGTTGGCCCTGTTGATCACCGCGGCATGCACGATCGCGATCGTCCGGTTCGCGCTTCGTCCGTTGGACCGGGTCGCGTCGACCGCGGCGGAAGTGGCGACGCTACCGCTGGACCGCGACCACCACGCGATCAGTCCGCGCGTGCCTGCGGGTGACACGGATCCGCGCACCGAGGTCGGACTCGTCGGCGACACGCTGAACCGACTGCTGGATCACGTGGAGCGTGCGCTGGCCGATGTGGCGGCCTCGGATCGGCGGATGCGCCAATTCATCACGGACGCCAGCCATGAGTTGCGCACCCCGCTGGCGGCCATCCACGGATATGCCGAGCTGACGCGGCAGGACAGCGCGATCCTTCCCGAGACCACCGAGTATTCACTCGCCCGCATCGAAGCCGAAGCGCGCCGGATGAATTCGTTGGTGGCCGACCTGCTGCTGCTTGCCCGGCTCGACGAGGGGCAGGATCTCGACACCGTCGACGTCGACCTCACCGACCTGGTTGTCGATGCCGTGAATGACGCCGCAGTGTCGGCGCCAGAGCACCGCTGGTTGACGAACGTTCCCGACGACGCGGTCTGGGTGCGAGGGGACCGTGCACGGCTACACCAGACGATCGCGAATCTGCTGTCGAATGCCCGCGTGCACACACCGGCGGGCACGACGGTCACCACAGGAATCGCTTTCGGGGGTGCGGGTTTCGCCGAACTGACGGTCACGGACGACGGCCCGGGAATCGAACCTGACTTGCTGCCCCATCTTTTCGAGCGTTTCGTCCGCGCCGACAAGTCGCGGTCGCGGGAGGCGGGCAGCTTCGGATTGGGGCTGTCGATTGCGGCCTCGATCATCGAGGCGCACAACGGCGCGATCGAGGCCGCATCCGACAGCGGGAGAACAACTTTCAAAGTGACGCTTCCGACTGTGCGCGTGGGTGCTCAGCAGGTGGCGTCGACGTAGACGGTCTTCGAGGTGATCGTCGTGTTGATGGAGCTGCCACCGCGCGAGTCGTCGGTGGAATGGGTCTGGCCGGGACGGACGGCGCTGACCGTGCATTGAGCCAGTGGTGCGGCGCCCATCCTGTTGACGATGACGTGGTAGCCACTGGCCTCCAGCGTGCGAACGGTCTGGTCCAGTGTCGACGGCCCCGAGGGTGCCGCGCCGGCGACTGTGGCGAGAGCGACCGCTGAGGCCGTCAGAGTTGCAACGGTAAAGCTAACGGCGACATAATGTTTCATACATCCGACGGTATGGGCGAATTACGTCGGCGCCCATATGCTCATGCCGAACACAAACATTTGGAAACGCTATGAGTAGCGGTGGGTTTGGCCGATCAGGTGATCGTCACGCCGCCGTCGACGACGATGGTCTGCCCGGTGACGAACCCGCCTGCATCCGAGGCCAGCCATACCAGCGTGGCGGCGAGCTCGACCGGATTGCCCATGCGGCCCAGGAGAACTCGCGGTTTGAGGCTCTCGATGTAGCCGGGCGCGTAGGCGTCGGTCATCTCGGACTCGAAGAACCCCGGCGCGATCGCGTTGACGCGGATGCCCTTGCGGGAACCCCACTGCTGAGCCAGGTCCCGGGTCAGGCCCGAGATGCCGGCCTTGCTCGCGCTGTAGGCGGCCTGCGGCAGTCCGGCCGTGGTGATGCCGAGAACGCTGGAGATGTTCACGATGGAACTGCCCGGCTGCATCACCTTGGCGCAGGCCTGCGCGGCCCAGTACGAACCGTTGAGGTTGATGTCGACAACGGCGCGGAACTCGTCGGGCGTCTCGCGGGTGGCGGGCACCGCTGTGCCCACCCCGGCGTTGTTGACCAGCACATCGACGTGGCCGAACTCGGCCATCGCCGCGTCGACCATCGCCTGGCATTGCGCGGGATCGGCGACGTCGGTCGCCACCGTCAGCGCCCGGCGTCCCGCGTCCTCGACGAGTCGCGCTGTGGTGTAGAGCTTGTCGACACGCCTTGCGGCCAGCACCACGTCGGCGCCTGCCTCTGCGCAGGCCTGGGCGAACGAGACGCCAAGCCCGGACGACGCGCCGGTGACGATCACGACCTTGTCGTCGAGTCGGAAATTGTCGAGTACGGGCATTCGGTCAGGCTAGCTGACGACGTTGCAGCGCCACCGAGACGGTGAGCACCACAATGCCTGCCGCGGCAAGCAGGGCTCCTGCGGCGGCGGGTGCGGTGTAGCCGAACCCGGCCGCGATCACCAGGCCGCCGATCCAGGCGCCGGTCGCGTTGCCGATGTTCAGCGCCGAATGGTTCAGCGCGGCCGCCAGCGTTTGCGCGTCGTGCGCGACGTCCATCAGCCGGGTCTGCAGCGCCGGTGCGACGGCGGAGCCTGCCGCGCCGATGCCGAACAGCACCAGCAGGGCCGTCCACGGGTTGTGCGATGCCAGCACGAACACCGCGAGGATGACGCCGAGCGCGCCCATCGACAGGTAGAGCGCACGGATCACCGACTGGTCGGCCAAGCGCCCGCCGACAAGGTTGCCGACGACCATGCCCGCGCCGAAGACCATGAGGGCCAACGGAACAAGCGACCTGGGCAGTCCGGCGACATCAGTCATCGTGGTGCTGATGTAGGTGTAGACGGCGAACATGCCGCCGAAGCCGATCATCCCGACGGCCAGCGCCAGCCACACCTGCACGCGCTTCAGCGCGGCGAGCTCGGTGAGCGGGCTGGTGATGTGCATGGACCGCAACTGGGCAGGCAGCCAGAACCACAGCGCGGTCAGTGTGGTTGCGCCGATGGCGACTACGAGTGCGAACGCGCTGCGCCATCCCAGTAGTTGGCCCAGCCAGGACGCCATCGGCACACCGATCACGGTGGCCACAGTCAGGCCGGACATCACGTGCGCGACCGCTTTTGCACGGTTCTGCCGACCCATCAAGTGGGTGGCCGCAAGCGCCGCGACGCCGAAGTACGCGCCATGGGGCAGGCCGGCGACGAATCGGGCGATCATCAGCGTTCCGTATGACGGCGCCAGCACACTCGCCAGGTTGCCCAGCGTGAAGACGGCCATCAACGTGAGCAGCAGCGTCTTGCGCGGGACCCGCGCGGCCACGGCCGCGATGATGGGCGCACCGATCACCACGCCCAGCGCGTAGGCCGAAATGACATGACCTGCAGCGGGTTCAGTGATGCGCAGGCTGGACGCGATGTCGGGCAGCAGGCCCATGGCGACGAACTCGGCGGTGCCGATGGCGAATCCGCCGAGCGCAAGGGCGAGCACCGCCAGCCAGCGCACGGCCGGGTCCGGCGCGACGACCGAGACGGGACGCGTGGGGCGGTCCAGTGAGACGGTCACTGAGAGGAAGCCTTTCGTGCGAGATCGGAAATGTGAGCCCAGTCGTGGCGATCGACCGCGTCGGCCGGTGTCAGCCAGCTGCCACCCACGCACCCAACGTTGGGCGTCGCGAGATATTCCGCGGCGTTGGTCGGGGTGATGCCACCGGTGGGGCAGAACCGGGCAACGGGCACGGGCCCGTGGATCGCCTTCAGGTAGGGCGCCCCGCCCGCGGCCTCGGCGGGGAAGAACTTCATCTCGGTGTAGCCGTCTTCCAGCAGCGCCATCACCTCGGACACGGTCGCCACACCCGGCAGGTGCGGTAGGCCTGTGTCGCGCATGGCCGCACGGAGGTCGGGCGTGCTGCCAGGTGACACCAGAAATTGTGCGCCCGCTGCGAGGGCCTGCTTGGGCTGGCGGATGTCGACGATGGTGCCTGCGCCGACGATGATGTCCGGGACCTCGGCGGCGATGCGCTCGATCGCGTCCAGGGCGGCCGGGGTGCGCAGCGTCAACTCGATGATCGGCAGTCCGCCGTCGACGAGCGCCTTGGCGATCGGTACCGCGTCGCCCGCGTCGCGCACGACGACCACTGGGATGACGGGCACGACGTCGAGAAGGGATGTGGGTTCTCTCATGACACGCTCCTGAAGATGGTGGCCCCCTCGTCGGCGGGGCCGACGGCCGCGCGCATGCTGGCGAACAGTTCGCGTCCGGTGCCGACCCATTCGTCGGCCGACGGTGCGCGGCCGGTCGAGGGTCGGGCGGTGAACTCGTCGTCGGGAACCCCGATGCTCAGCACGCAAGCGTCGGCGTCGAGGGTGATGACATCGCCGTCGACCACCCGCGCCAGCGGACCGCCCGCAGCCGCCTCGGGGGTGAGATGGATTGCGGCAGGGACCTTTCCGGAGGCGCCTGACATGCGGCCGTCAGTCACCAGCGCGACGCGGTGTCCGCGGTCCTGTAGCACGCCGAGCGCCGGGGTGAGCTTGTGCAGTTCCGGCATGCCTGCGCCCTGTGGTCCCTGGTAGCGCAGCACCGCGATGAAATCGCGTTCCAGCGAACCGGATTGGAACGCTTCGAGGAACTGCCCCTGGTCGTCGAACACCAGCGCCGGCGCGGTGACCGAGCGGTGCTGCGGATCAACAGCCGAGGTCTTGATCACACTGGTGCCGAGGTTGCCGGTCAAGGTTTTGAGACCGCCGTCGGGAGCGAAGGGGTCATCCGCGGTGCGCAGCACCGTGGTGTCGAGGCTTTCGCGGGCGCCCTCGACCCATCGCAGTCCCTCGCCGTCGAGCCGCGGTTCGGACGAGTAGCGATATAGCCCGTCGCCGGCCACCGTTCGCACGTCGTCGTGCATCAGCCCCGCGTCCAGCAGGGAGTGGATGACACAAGCCATGCCACCTGCGGCGTGGAAGTGATTGATGTCGGCCTTACCGTTCGGATACACCCGCGCCAACAGCGGCACGACTGCCGAGAGGTCGGCGATATCCTTCCAGGACAACGTGATTCCGGCGGCACGGGCGATGGCGACAAGGTGCATGGTGTGGTTGGTCGAGCCGCCGGTGGCCAGCAGCGCGACGCATCCGTTGACGACGGCCCGCTCGTCCACGATCGCGCCGACCGGTGTGTACTCGTCACCGAGCGCCGTCAAGCCCGCGACCCGTCGACCTGCTTCGGCGGTCAGGGCGTCCCGCAGCGGAGTGTCGGGATTGACCAGGCTCGCGCCGGGCAGATGCAGTCCCATCGCCTCCATCAGCAGCTGATTGGAGTTGGCGGTGCCGTAGAACGTGCATGTGCCGCTGCCGTGATAGGAGGCGGCCTCGGCGTCCAGCAGCGCGTCGCGACCGACCTTGCCTTCGGCGTGGAGTTGGCGGATGCGGGCCTTCTCGTTGTTGGGCAGACCCGAGGTCATTGGGCCCGCCGGTACGAAGATGGCGGGCAGATGCCCGAATCCCAGTGCGCCGATCAACATTCCTGGCACGATCTTGTCGCAGACCCCCAGAAGCAGTGCAGCGTCGAACATGTCGTGGGACAGGGCGATCGCCGTCGCCATCGCGATCACATCGCGGGAGAACAATGACAGCTGCATGCCGTTGCGGCCCTGCGTGATGCCGTCGCACATGGCGGGCACACCGCCGGCGAACTGGGCGATGCCGCCCGCTTCGAGCACGGACTGCTTGAGCCGCGTCGGATAGGTTTCGAACGGCTTGTGCGCCGAGAGCATGTCGTTGTACGACGACACGATCGCGATGTTGGGTTTGACCATGCGGCGCAGGGCCTTTTTGTCGCGGGTGTCGGACGCCGCGAAGCCGTGTGCCAGGTTCGCGCACGCGAGTCTGCCACGGGCCGGGCCGGTTTCGGCCGCCGCGGCCATTCGCTCCAGGTAGGCGTTTCGCTGTTTGGCGCTGCGGGCGACGATACGGCCGGTCACGTCGGTGATCACTGGGTGCATCACGCGGCGCCCTCGTGCCAGCGCCTGCCGTCGCGCTCGAGCAAGGTGGCGGCGTCGACGGGTCCGTCGGTGCCCGCCGGATACAGCCGGGGCACCCGGCCGGACTCGAGCCATTGCCGCAGAATCGGTTCGGCCCAGGCCCATGCCGCCTCGACCTCGTCGCGCCGCATGAACAGCGTCGGATCGCCGCGCACGACGTCCATCAGTAGGCGCTCGTACGCGTCCGGTGAACGGCGCTGGAAGGCCTGCGTGTAGTTGAGCGCAAGCGACACCGGTCGCATCCGGATGCCGCCGGGCCCCGGTTCCTTCGCGGTCATTTCGAGGTGCATCTCTTCGTCGGGCTGCAGCGAGATCACCAGCCGGTTCGGTTCCGACTCACCATCGCTGCCCGGAAACATCTGCAGCGGAACGGGTTTGAACTGAACGACGATCTCGGAGTACCGCTGCGACATCCGCTTCCCGGTGCGCAGGTAGAACGGCACGCCCGCCCATCGCCAGTTGTTGATCTGAGCCTTGACGGCGACGAACGTCTCCGTTGAGCTGTCCGGGTTCTCGGCGTCCTGCCGGTATCCCTCGACGACGCCGCCCTCGGCAAGCCCCGGACCGTACTGTCCGGTCACCGTGTCGCGTTTGATGTCGTCGGCCGACAGCGGCTTCAACGCCTGCAGCACCTTGAGCTTCTCGTCGCGCACGGTCTCGCGGTCGATGTGGGTGGGCGGCTCCATCGCGACCAGGCAGAGCACCTGCAGCAGATGGTTCTGCAGCATGTCGCGCAGCGCACCGGACTTGTCGTAATAGTCGCCGCGAGTGCCGACGCCGAGCGACTCGGCCGCGGTGATCTGGATGTGGTCGATCCAGCTGGAGTTCCACAGCGGTTCCAGCAGCGTGTTGGCGAACCTCGTGACGAGGAGGTTCTGCACACTCTCTTTGCCGAGGTAATGGTCGATGCGGAAGATCTGGCGTTCCTCGAACACCGCACCGACAGCGTCGTTGATCGCCTGTGCCGACGCCAGGTCGTGGCCGATCGGCTTCTCGAGCACGACCCGCGATGACTCCGTGACCAGGCCCTGGCGATCCAGCGCATGGCAGATCGGGCCGAACAGGGCGGGTGCGCAGGCCAGGTAGAACACCCGTATGTCGGCGGCGGAGAGCGCCAGGACATCGGTGACTGCCACGTAGTCACCCGGCTCGGTCAGATCAATGCTGATGAACCGCAGCCGGGCCAGGAAGCGGTCGACGACGTCGCCGTCGAGCAGGTCGTCGGCCACGAACCGGCCCAGCTCAGCCTGGACCTTGTCGCGGTAGCCGGGTTCGTCGAGGCCTGCCCGCGCCACAGCGATGATTCGGGTGTCGGCGGTCAGCTCGCCGTCCCGGTCGCGCAGGTACAGCGCGGGCAGCAGCTTGCGGACGGCGAGGTCGCCCGTGCCGCCGAAGATGACGAAGTCGCAGGGGTGAACCATGCGGCCCACGCTAGAGAGACTTCCGTCATGACGCAAACCGACTTAGGCATTTGAAATGCGAAAGTGATACGGGTTACGCTGTCTAGATGGCGTTATTCAGGACCTCAACGTTGACGTCCGCCGGTGAGATCTATGCGTTGATCAGGGCGCGACGTGACATCACGCGCACGGAGATCGGCCAGTTGACCGGCCTCTCTCGCACCGCGGTGTCGGCCAGGGTCGCCGCACTCGCGGCACAGGGATTGGTCATCGAGCGTGAGTTGGCGCCGTCGACGGGTGGCCGCCCCGCCAGCTTCGTCACCTTCAACGCCGACGGCGGGGTCGTGCTGTCGGCGGCCATCGGGCGCAGCCGCACCAGACTCGCCGTGTGCGACCTCGCAGGCGAAATTCTTGCCTCCACGGACATCGATCAGGAACCCGGCCTACGTCCGGATGACCTGATGCCCGACATCGTCAAGCGGTTCGACGCGCTGCTGGACGACTCCGGGCATCGCGATGACAAGATCTACGGCGTCGGGGTGAGCCTGCCCGGCACCGTAGACCGCGAGCGCGAATGCAGCCTCGACTCGCCGATTATGAGCGGCTGGGACGGTGTGCCGTTGCCCCCGTATTTCGCCGAATTAACCGACGCACCAGTGATTCTCGACAATGACGCCAATGTGATTGCCCTCGCTGAACGGCGCGGCGATCGGCAGGCCTACGACGACCTGCTCGTGCTGAAGGCGTCGACCGGCCTCGGCGCAGGCATCATCGCGGGCGGGGCGCTGCAGCGCGGCTCGATGCAGGCGGCGGGGGAGTTCGGCCACGACAAGACGCCCGCGGCCGCGGGCGTGCCGTGCCGCTGCGGCGATACCGGCTGCCTCGAGGCGATCGCCGGCGGGTGGGCGTTGGTGCGCGCACTGCAGGCCGATGGCCGCGCTGTCGGACACCTGCGTGACGTCGTGGAGCTGGCCAACAGCGGCGACGCCGACGCGCGGCGGATGATCCGCGACAGCGGCCGTCACGTCGGGGAAGTTCTTGCCGCCGCAGTCAATCTGCTCAACCCCGCCGTTCTAGTGGTTGCAGGGGATATGGCGGGAGCGTACGACATTTTTGTGGCGGGGCTGCGAGAAACGTTGTACGGCAATGCAACAGCGTTGGCCACCCGTGGGCTGCAGGTGGTTCCGTCGACATACGGTGATCGCTCGGGCGTCATCGGCAGTGCGACGATGGTGCTGGATCATGTGCTGAGCCCAGCGGCCGTCGACGCGTCGCCTACAACTTGGCGATGACCTTCTCTCCGTACTTCTCGATGGCGCGCAGCTTGTTGTCCAGCGGTTCGGGATCGGGGCCGACACTGTAGGGCATCCGGAAGCCCACCATGATGTCGGTGACGCCGCGGTCCTCGAGACGTTTGATGCCGTCGGGCTTGTAGGCGTCCAACGACATGGCGTGGATCTCGAACGGGCCGGTGCGACCCTCTTCCTCGCGAAGCTCGTTGAGGCGCTTGATGTATCGGTCGAGCGCTTCCGGCTCGCCGAGGTCGCCGCCGCCGTGCATCCAGCCGTCGTTGCGGGCCGCGCGCCGCAGCGCCACCTCGGCGTGGCCACCGATGAGGATCGGGATCGGTTGGGTGGGCGCGGGTGACATCTTGGTCTTCGGGATGTCGTAGAACTCGCCGTGGAACTCGTAGTACTCGCCGGTGGTGAGTCCCTTCACGATCTCGATGCACTCGTCCATTCGCTTGCCGCGCCTGGCGAAGGGCACGCCCATCAGTTCGTAGTCCTCGGGCCACGGGCTGGTGCCGACGCCGAGACCGAGTCGATTGTCGAACAGCGCGGCCAGCGATCCGGCCTGCTTGGCCACCAGCGCGGGCGGCCGGATCGGCAGCTTCAACACGAACATGTTGAACCGGAGCGTCGTCGTCGCGGCGCACAGCGCGCTGGCCAGAATGAACGCCTCGACGATCTCCTTGCCGTCGAGGAATTCCCGATTGCCGTCCTCGGTGTAGGGATACTTCGAGTCGGACTCGTAGGGGTAGGCGATGCTGTCCGCGATGGTCATTCCGTGGAAACCCGCCGCCTCCGCGGCCTGGGCCAGGGGAATGTAGAACTTCGGGTTCGTCAGGGACTCCGCATAGGTGAAGCGCACCCGGCCATACTAGAACGTGTTCTAGTGCGAAGTTTAGGCCTGGCGGGGGCGGGAACCAGAACGCGATGAGCGCGGTATCAAAAGCCCTGTACTTGCCCCTGTCGATAGGTAGCAGCGTGGCTGGCGGGTTGCTTGCCGGCCGAATCTTCACCGAGATCTGGCAGCGGGCAAGCCCGACCGACAGGGAGCCGCCCGACCCGAAGGACCTCGATCGCTCCGGACGCGAGGCCATAACCGCCGCGGCCCTGCAGGGACTTGTATTCGGTCTGGTGCGCGCCGCGGTCGACAGGGCGAGCGCAAAGGGCTACAAGGCCGTCACTAACGAGAGCCCCAAGTAAGACCCTTCTGCCGATTTCTGCGAGAGGGCTGTGGATCCGGCCGAATGACGACCCTGACGCAGAAATCGACGGCCATTACCGCCATCATGGCGTAGGTGCGCACCTGGCTGACCCGCAATGTCCGGGTGCTCTCGGCGGTCTCATTTCTGCAGGACGCCGCGAGTGAGCTGCTGTATCCGCTGCTGCCGATCTACCTGACCGCGGTGCTGGGCGCCCCGGCGGCGGTGGTCGGCGCCGTCGAAGGGGTGGCCGAGGGGGCGGCGTCGCTGACCAAGCTGGCCGCAGGGCCGCTTGGCGACCGCTTCGCACGACGGCCGCTGATCGCGACGGGCTACGGCATGGCCGCGCTTGGCAAGGTGATGGTGGCCGCCGCGTCCGCGTGGCCCGGTGTGCTGGCTGGCCGTGTCGTCGACCGGCTGGGCAAGGGAATCCGCGGCGCACCTCGAGACGCGCTGCTGGTCGTCGACATCGACGACGACGCACGGGGACGGGTGTTCGGCTTCCACCGGGCCATGGACACCGCGGGGGCCGTCGTCGGCCCGCTGCTCGGCCTGGTCGGCTACGAGTTGCTCGACCATCGGATCGCGCCGCTGCTGTGGGTCGCCGTTGTGCCCGCGGTGTTGTCGGTGGCACTGGTGTTTCTGGTGCGCGAGCAGCGCAGTGAGCCGAAGACGCGGACGAAGGTCTTCGCCCATGTCGGCGACCTTCCGCGGCGCTACTGGCGGGTGACGGCAATGCTGGTGGCGTTCGGCATGGTGAACTTCCCGGACGCGCTTTTGTTGTTGCGGCTCAACGAGATCGGCTTCTCGGTCGTCGAGGTGATCCTGGCCTACGTCGGCTACAACGCGGTCTATGCGCTGGCGAGCTATCCCGCAGGGATGCTCGCCGACCGCTTCCCGCGCCCCGCCGTCTTCGGGGTGGGGCTGGTGTTCTTCGCGATCGGCTACACCGGGCTGGGACTGACGACCGACACCGTGACCTCATGGGTGTTGGTCGGCGCCTATGGACTCTTCACGGCATGCACGGACGGCGTTGGTAAGGCGTGGATTTCGTCGCTCGTCGGGCCCGATGTGCAGGCCAGCGCCCAAGGCGTGTTCCAGGGCGCCAGCGGGTTCGCGGTGCTGGCGGCAGGGTTGTGGGCCGGGTTCCTGTGGGGAGCCGACGGCAGGTTGCCGCTGCTGATCTCGGGGATCGTCGGTGGCCTGTTTGCGGTGGCGCTGTTGGCGATGGCGATCTACGACAGGGAGGGCAGGGTGACCTCGACCTCATCGAGCGCGAAGGGCGGCTCGCCGACGCCGACCACCGAATAGGTGCCCCACGGGGTGCGTTCGGCGATGCGGGCCTCGGCTACCCGTTCGTCGACGGCGAGCCGGACCCGCTGCGGCGGGTTGTCGTCGGGCAGGGTATCGAAAACCATTCCCTGCCAGTGATAGCGACCGTCGATCGGATCGAGATGTCCTGTCAAGCGCACGCGCACATCGCGGATGTCTTCGCCGATGTGCACGGCGGCCGGACCGTCGTACACCTCGTCCTCGATGGTGACGCGCGAGCTGAGGTCGAAGGCCGACTTGATCTTCCTGCGCATCCGTCGCCAGTCCACGGCCTTGCCTGGCCGGTAGCGCCCGGTGTACGTGCGCTGCGTGCTGTGCCGCACCTCGATGCGGGTACTTTCGGTGCGCGCCATGGCGTTCAGGCATCGCGCGACGTACTGCTGTTGCCCGTGCACATCCGGCCCGCTGATGTAGAAGCGGTTCGGCAGCCCGTGCACCGCCACCCCGAGGTAGGGCACCATGCCTGCCGGTGACGGTGCGGGCTCGTAAGAGATCACGATGCTCGCTTCGTGGCTGTCGCCTGCGCGGGTGCTGACGGTCCAGGTGTGACCTATCTCGTCGAACTCCTCAGCGACGACGTCGTCGGGCCGCAGGATCATCACCTTGGTCAGGGTGACACCCACAGAACGGCCGCCGATCACGATGGCGTCGAACACGTTTGCGCTCATAGAGGCAGAAAGCCGCTGCGTCGCCACATGCGCCGCGAGATCCGGCCCATCAGCCCGACCTCGTCGAGGAACGCCGCCAGCGGGGCAAACCCGCTCACCTGAACCTCGCGGCGGTGCGGGCTGTTGCGCGCGATTCGGCGTGCCTGTCGGCCGTCGAGGCCGGCCCGGCGGTATGGCACGGGATTGCTGAACAGGTACCGGAAGAAGTATCCGCCGACCCCGTTGATGTTGGCCACGAACACCTTGGGAATCCAGCGCATGTTCGGCGACCGCTTGCGCAGCCCGTCACGGGCGAACTGGATGTGGCGCGCCTCTTCGGTGACATGAATGCGCATGAGCCGCTGGATCATTGGCTGCAGTTCGGGGTCGTCCATCATCTGCCGCTGCAGCGAGTCGAAGATCTCCTCGCCGATCAGAGCGGCCACCCACAGCATCGAGCCGCGCTGGAACACCAGCGGCAGGAGGTTGATGATCATCCGGTGGATCCGCCGCGGCTGGACCGGCTTGGCGCCCATGCGCTCGATCGCCTTGCCGAACATCACCATGTGCCGCGTCTCGTCGCCGAGTTCGGTCAGTTCGTAATGCGTGGCTTTCGCGGTCGGATCCTGGTGCATCATCTTGCGCAGCAGCGCCTGGTTGAGGATGTTCTCGAACCAGATGCCTGCCGACAGCGTGTTGACCAGTTCCTGGCGCGACAACTCGATCCGCTGCGA
>DATJIX010000117.1:0-5269 GCA_035492865.1 Mycobacterium sp.
CCGACGAAGAACTGCGGGACGAGCGTGATCGTTTGCATCTGGGGGCTCTGCAGGAATACCAAGGGCATCAGATAGTCGTTCCACGCGCCGATCAGGGTGAAAATGATCACGGCGGCGGCGATGGGCCTGGTGAGTGGGATGACGAGGTAGAGGAAGCCGCGGAGGGAGCTTGCTCCGTCCACCCTGGCCGCGTCGAAGACCTCGTTGGGCAGGCCGTTGAGGAAATTGCGGGTCAACAACACGGCGAAGGGAACCTGGAGCGCCGCCAGCGGCAGAATCACCGCCCAGTACGTGTCGTAGATGCCGAGGCGGATCGCCGTGGTGAACAGCGGCGCCAGCAGCACGACCTCGGGCAGGGTCAAGCAGGCAAGCAGCAGCCAGAAGTAGACCTCACGGAAAGCGACGTGCAGTTTCGCGAAGCCGTATGCCGCCATCATCGCCACGACATAGACGAGCACGGTCGCGCCCGTCGCGATAATCGCGCTGTTGATGAAGAACTGGGCGAGGCCGGGCACGCCCAGCACCGCGGTGAAGTTCCGCCAGCCTTGACCGGCGAGAGAACCCTTGATCATCACGATCAACGGGAAGAGGAAGGGAATGGCCATCACGGTCACCACGACCTGCAGCACCAGCCGGCCGCGCCACGTTCGTACCTCGAACATCACTCACGTGCCTTTCCCTGGCGGCCGATCACCTGCAGCAGGATGGCGATGACCAGTGCGACGACGAGCAGGATGATCGACAGTGCCGCGGCGTATCCGACGTGCGCGAGCGTGATCGTCATGCGGTAGATGTAGGTGCCGAGGAACTCGGTGGCGTAGTCGGGTCCGCCGATCGTCGTCACGAGGTACGGGAGGTCGAAGGTTTTCAACGCGCCGATCGCCGACAGGATCGCCAGCGCCACCGTTGTCCCGCGCACGCCCGGCCAGATGATGCTGATCAGTATCCGGATGTTGCCCGCGCCGTCCATTCGCGCCGCCTCCACCATGGAGCGATCGATCTGGCTGGTCGCGGCGTAGTACAGGACGAACGTGACGCCCGTCCATTCCCAGATCGTGATGGCCATGATCACCGGTAGTGCGGTGCTCGTCTGCCCGATCCAGGGTTGCGCGAGCGCGCCGAGACCTATGTGGCGCAGCAGCGCGTTCAGCTCGCCGTCCGGGGCGAACATGTGCCGGAAAACCGGGGCCATGATCGCCGGTGCCAGCACGACCGGCACGAACACGATCACCTTGTAGACGCCCGCGAGTTTCACCTTGGCGTGCAGCAGGACCGCGAACATCAGACCGACGAACGTCTGGACCACGAACGTGACGACGAAAAATTCGACGGTGTGGCGGATCGCGTCCCAGAAAACCGGGTCATGGAAGATTCGTGTGTAATTTCCGAGCCCGACCCCGGTCATGTCGGGACTGATGCCGTCCCAGTTCTGAGTCGAGATATAAGCCGTGTCGCCGATGCAGTAATAGATCAACCCCGCGCTCAGCACGAGCGCCGGCAGGATCCACGGCAGCCCCGGAGATCGCCGTCGACGACGAAAACTCCGGTCGCGGCCGGCGAAGGTCTTGCCGGGTTCGGCCGGCAGGCAGCGCCCGCCGGCCGACGTTCCGGCCACAACGGCTCCGCTCGGGTGCGGGCCCGTCGACCCGCCGTGGGCCGAACTCACTTGAACTGCTCCCCGGCCGCCACGGCCGCGTCCTGCAAGGTGTTGGCCGCGGCCTCGGGCGTTGCCTTGCCGGTGGCCACCGAAGTCGCGGCGGCGAGAATCGCGTTCTGTAGGTCCGCGCTGAGCAGCGACTCGCGCGGCTCCGTCACGCCGGCGGCCTTGGTCATGAGGTCCCGCACCGGTGTGGTCTGGCTTTGCGGGTCCACGAGGACGGTCGAGGCGAAATTCGGCTGCACCGACTTCAGCGCGGGGATGTCGTCGAGTTGGTCGGCGACCACCTGCTGACCGGCTTGCGTTGTGGTCATCCACTTGACGAACGTTTCGGACGCGGCGCGCTGCGTCGACTTCGTGGAGACCGCCAGCCCGAAATCGGAGTCGCCGTACATCTCGCTGCTGTTGCCGCTGCCCGCGACGTCCGGGAATGCGATGGGCAGGATCGGGAACGGCTTCGCGCCGGCAACGCCGGCCGCCGACAGTGCCGCGGTCATCGGTTTCCGGGCCGCGTACTGGGTGTACCAGGTGCCCATCATCACCATGCCGTACTTACCGGTGAGGAAGTCGTTGTTGGCATCCGGGTACTGCTGGTAGCCGACCGCGCCCTGCTGCATGATGCCGCTGGTGAACAACTCTTTCCAGATAGCGAGAGTCTTGACGATTCCCGGGTCGTTCCACTTGGCGTCTCCCGTGGACGCCTTCGTCCACAAACCCGGCTCGACCGAGTTGGCGATCGACTGCAGCGTGTCCTGGTCGAAACCTTCCTGTGCCGCACCCTGCACGAAACAGCCGGTGCCGTTGGACTTGAGCACCTGGCAGACGTTCTCCCATTCGGCGAGTGTCGTCGGCGGCGACAGATGGTACTTCGCGAAGATGTTCTCGTTGATCCACAGCGTCCCCGCGAACACCGAGCCCACCGAAATCGCCGTCAGTTTGCCATCGGCCGTCAGCCCGTTGATCCCGATCGGAGCGACCTTGGACTTCCAGTCCGCGCCGAGTGCCTGCTGGACGACCGGCGTCAGGTCCTCCGCGAACGACTTGAACTCGGTGACGTAGGCGCCGGGCTCCATGTCGAACACGTCGGGCCCGCGGCCGGAGGCAAGTGCGGGGCGGAGGGCGGCCGCCCAGTCGGAGATGCCGACCAACTTGTAGGTCACCTTGATGTTCGGGTATTCCCGGTTGAACGCGGCGATGTAGTTGTTCGCGGTCGCCGTGTCGGTCGGCGTCCAGCCCCACCAGGTGATCGAACCTGACGTCGCGCTGCCACCGCCCGACGGGCCGCTGCCGGAGCAGGCGGCCAAACCGGCGGCGGCCACGGCGGCCACGGCGAACACGCTGACGTATTTGCGGATGATGGACGTCGGCCCCTGTCGGAATCGCATAAACGTCATCCCCATTTCCTGACGGGCAGCTTTCGCGGCCCGGAAAGGACCCCATCGGGTGAGATCAGACCCCGGCTTCGAACCGGTCCCGGTGTGACGGGTGACACGCTAGGCCGCGCGCAACTTGTGCGTCAAGCTTTGCTAACTAGCTCGAAACTTTCGCAGCGCGTGTCCGCCCGCTTCGACGTGGTGCGGCGGTGCTCTCCCTGACTACCAGGCTGGTATCGAGGTCGATGCGGCTGAACGCGAGGTCGGGCTCGTCACGCAGGCGCAGCGCCAGGCGCACCGCCTGTTCGGCCATCCCCGCCAGCGGGACATGGATCGTGGTGAGCGGCGGGCCGGCCCATTGCGCGATGCGGAGATCGTCGTAGCCGACGACCGAGAGGTCGCCGGGGATCGCGAGGCCGAGGGAGCGGGCCGCCTCGTACACGCCGAGCGCGACCACATCGGACGACGCGAAGACGGCGGTCGGCCGGTCTCGCCGGGACAGGAGCCGGCGGCCTTCCTCCACCCCGTCGCGATGGTGGAACTCGCCGGGACGCACGAGATCCTGGTCGACCGGCAGTCGGGCCGCTTCGAGCGCTGCCCGGTAACCGGACAGCCGCGCCGTCGCGGCGAGCATGGTGCCGGGCCCCGTGATGATCCCGATCCGACGGTGGCCGAGGTCGATCAGGTGCCGCGTCGCGAGGTAGCCGCCGGTCCAGTCGGCCGAGCCGATCGACGGCACGTCCGGCTCGAGCGCACCCGCCGGATCGACCATGACCAGCGGGATGTTGCGCGACACCAATCGCTGCTTGTCCGCGGCCGGTAGCACGCCCGCCACCAGGATCACCCCGATCGGCTGCCGCCGCAGGACGGCATCGATCCAGTCGGGCTCGGGCAGATGCTGCTCGGTCGCACCGGTCAACACCATGCCGATGCGCTGTCCCCGCGCGGTGCGCTCGATGGCCCCGAGGATCTGGCTCGCGAACGGGCTTTCGATTTCGTAACACAGCACCTCGATGAGCGATGCCTTGCTGCGCTTGGACATCCGCGAGCTGTACTGGTTGCTCTGCAACAGCGCCTCAATGCGCGCGCGAGTTTCGCGCGAAACACCGGTACGCCCGTTGAGCACCTTCGACACCGTCGATATCGAGACCTCGGCCAGCGAAGCGACCTCCGACAACGTCGCTCTGGTAGGCCGGCCGCCACGGGTGTCGTCTGCCATGAACACCAGCGTAGCCCTACCGCAGCGACGGGACCGCGCCTGAAACTTCTCTTGACCGCGTCTTGCGATGCGTCGTACGTTACTCAACCTGAAGATATTTTTCGCGTGTCGCCACGAAACTTTTCTTTAGGGAGGCCGCTGTGACGATCTCCTCCCCCGCGCAACAGCTGACCGACGGGCCGTGGCGGGACCGCACACGCCGCTGGGCCGACCGGGTGAAGCGGAGCCTTCGATGACGCCGCACCTGGCCTCGGCACCTGCCGCGGACGACCAGGACGTCGCGCACCGCATCGGTGAGAGCACCGTTACCGTGCGCGGAGCCGACGGTCGGCCGCTGGCCGGCCGTCCGGTCACCGTCGAGCAGCAGCGGCACGCGTTCTCCTTCGGCAACATCGGTTTCGACTTCGTGCCGGCCATCGGCGGCGCCGAACCGGCCGGCGCCGAGGACGTCGAAGGGTTCGGCGGCGCGTCCCGGGTCGACTTCGATCACTTCGCCGCCGCCTGGCTCAATCTGTTCAACACCGCCACGCTGCCGTTCTACTGGGGCCGCTATGAACCGCAGCGTGGCGTCACCGATGTCGAGCGGTTGACGAAAACCGCGCGCTGGCTGGCCGATCGCGCGGTGACGGTCAAGGGGCACCCACTCGTCTGGCATACCGCGCAACCGTCCTGGTTGCTCGGCCTCCCGGCGGACGAAGTCGAACGGCTGCTGCGTGCCCGAATCCGCGACCTCGTCCGCGGGCTCTCCGGCGTGATCGACACCTGGGACGCGATCAACGAAGCGGTCATCATGCCCGTCTTCGCCAACGGCGACAACGCCATCACCCCACTGGCGCTCGCCCGCGGCCGTATCCACATGGTCCGCCTGGCTTTCCAGGAAGCCAGGGCCGCGAATCCGGCGGCGACCCTCGTGCTCAACGACTTCGATCTGACTTCGGCGTACGAATGCCTCATCGAAGGGGTACTCGAAGCCGGTGTCGAAATCGACGCCATCGGGCTGCAAACCCATATGCACAAGGG
>DATJIX010000118.1:0-20218 GCA_035492865.1 Mycobacterium sp.
GGCGAGGTAACCACCGCAACGCCGATGCCCAGCGCGACGGCCAGGGCGCCAACCCGGCCGATGTAGCGGGCGAAGCCCGCGTGAGGTCGCGGCACCACTATGTCGGCACCCCCAATGGCCGGTCGGTCATCGCACAGATGCCGGTCAGATTAGCGCTAACGCTTGCGTCAATTTGCGAAATCCGGCGTTTGCCGCCCAGTGTTTCCGCAAGTGTTGCCCGCAGGTCGGGCGGGCATCCTGCCGACCGAGTGGACACCGAACTCCCGAGTAGCCGCGGTTCCTGGGATACTCGCTGCACAACCAGGAATCAGCCGAGAGGAACGTCTAAATGCCCATCGCAACGCCCGAGATCTACGCGGAGATGCTGGGTCGAGCCAAGGAGCACTCCTTTGCGTTCCCGGCCATCAACTGCGTCGGCTCGGAGAGCATCAACGCCGCGCTCAAGGGTTTCGCCGATGCCGGCAGTGACGGCATCATCCAATTCTCCACCGGCGGAGCCGAATTCGGCTCCGGTCTGGGCGTCAAGGACATGGTGACGGGCGCCGTCGCGCTGGCCGAGTTCGCCCACGTCGTCGCCGCCAAGTACCCGATCACCGTCGCACTGCACACCGATCACTGTCCGAAGGACAAGCTGGACACCTACGTCAAGCCGCTGCTGGCCATCTCGGCCGAGCGAGTCGCCAAGGGGGCGAACCCGCTGTTCCAGTCGCACATGTGGGACGGGTCGGCGGTGCCGATCGACGAGAACCTGGACATCGCCCGCGAACTGCTCAAGGAGGCCGCGGCCGCCAAGATCATCCTCGAGATCGAGATCGGTGTGGTCGGTGGCGAGGAGGACGGCGTCGCCCACGAGATCAACGACAAGCTCTACACCACTCCCGAGGACTTCGAGAAGACCATCGAGGCGCTCGGCGCCGGCGAGCACGGCAAGTATCTGCTGGCCGCCACCTTCGGCAATGTGCACGGCGTCTACAAGCCGGGCAACGTCAAGTTGCGCCCCGACATCCTCGAGCAGGGTCAGCAGGTCGCGGCCGCCAAGCTCGGATTGGCCGAGGGCGCAAAGCCGTTCGACTTCGTCTTCCACGGCGGATCGGGCTCGCTGAAGTCCGAGATCGAGGACTCGCTGAAGTTCGGCGTGGTGAAGATGAACGTCGACACCGACACCCAATATGCGTTCACCCGGCCGCTCGCAGGGCACATGTTCAGCAACTACGACGGCGTTCTCAAGGTCGACGGCGAGGTCGGTAACAAGAAGGTCTACGACCCGCGCAGCTATCTCAAGAAGGCCGAGGCCTCGATGAGTGAGCGCGTCGTCGAAGCGTGCAATGACCTTCATAGCGCTGGCCGATCGGTCTCGGCAGGCTAGAGTCGTAACAGTGAAGCGGAGAATTCTGATCGCATGCTGCACCGTCGCCACCGCGATGGGCACGATCGTTGTCGCCGCACCGGCCTCTGCCGAGACCTGCCCCTGGGGCACCGTGGCCCGATTCGACGGGGTGTGCACGCAAGGACAGTCCGGCGGCGGGCCGCCGCCCGGCATCACCGTGCCCCAGCAGGGGGCGGACATCGTCAGCTTGCCGGGTCAGTTCGCGCAGGTCAACGGCATCCCGTGCACGCAGGAGCACTTCGCCACCTGCTACGCGATGTCGCAGCAGCCCTAAGTCGGTTCCTGGCAGATTTTCCACTGTTCGTCGCGGAACTGCAGATCGAAGCTGCGCGTCGAGCGGGTCTGCGGTGCATTGGCCATGAACGTGGTGACGTTGGCCTCCGCGTGATCGCCGTTGACCACCACCTGGTCGATGCTCGCGACCACCGGATACTGCTTGGCCGCGGCGACCCTGGAATGGGTTTCCTTCCACGCCCGCTCGTCGTAGTTGACGTAGCTGTCGCGGGTGGTCCCGCAGGTGATGCTGCGCAGCGTGGCCAGGTCGCCCTTCTGGACGGCGACGTCGAAGTTCTGAATCGTCGTGCGGACCTTGTCCTCCTCGGACACCTTCGGCGTCTTCCCCCGCGTCAACATCACCGTGCCGAGAATCGCGACGGCCACCAACGCGGCGATCACCAACAACAACGCCACCACCCAGCCCCAGCTGCGACGGGTACGCGGCGGCTTGGCAGCATCGACGCGGGGCGGAATAAGTTGCGGTGCAACGGGTTTCGACTGATCCATCGCTCCGCCCTGCACCGGCGGCATCACTTCGGTGGCCGGCTCGGCAGGGGTGTCGATCCGCTGGGTCGAGCCGTCGAAACCTGACGGTGCGGTGAACCGGCGCTCGACAGGCGGCTCCGCCTCTTCGGCAGGCATTTGAGCCTGCGCCTCTGGCGACAACAGGATCTCGGTAGCGGGCTCGTGCTCCGGGTCGGTCACCGCTTCAGCGGGCTGGGTCTGCGCCGTCTCCGCGACGGCGTCCGCCGCCGATTCGGTGGCATCGGCCGGCCGGTCAGGCCCTGATGGGTTCGACATCCGTGCTGCGGTTCCTCCCTCTGTGCGCTACCGCAGCAGCCTATAGGCACAATGAGGCCATGACGCGCATGGGAGATCTCCTCGGACCCGATCCAGTACTGCTGCCAGGTGATCCCGCTGCGGAGGCCGAACTCGCCGCTTCCGAGAACCCGGCGATCGTGGCGGCCGCACATCCGTCGGCGTCGGTGGCGTGGGCCTCACTCGCGGAGGACGCCCTCGCCGACGACAAGGCAGTGACCGCCTACGCGTACGCAAGGACCGGATATCACCGCGGCCTGGATCAGTTGCGCCGCAACGGATGGAAGGGCTTCGGCCCGGTCCCCTTCAGTCACGAGCCGAATCGCGGATTCCTGCGGTGTGTGGCCGCATTGGCAAAGGCCGCCGACACGATCGGTGAGACCGACGAGTATCAGCGCTGCCTGGACCTGCTCGACGATTGCGATCCCGCGGCACGTGCCGAACTGGGCCTGGCTTAGTACTCGGCTTCGCATTCACAGTCGGCGGCCGACTCCGGCGGTTCCACCTGGACCGTGGAGTGGTCGAGTCCGCGCGAGCTGAGCACCGCGCGGGCGTCGTCGAGCACGCGCGCAGAATCCCCGCTGCTGGTGAGGTGCGCGGTGACCATGTCCTTGCCGGGCACCAGTGTCCACACGTGCAGGTCGTGCACCTCGGTCACGCCCTCGACGGCGCACAGCGCCTTGCGTAGTTCGTCGACGTCGATGTGGCTCGGCGACGACTCCGACAGAATCCGCAACGCGGCGCGGGCCAGCGAGAAAGCCCGGGGCAGCACCCACAAGGCGACCAACACCGCGACGACCACGTCGGCGTAGGGCCACCGCGTGGTCACGGTGACGATGCCCGCGATCAGTACGCCGATGCTGCCGACGGTGTCGGCGACCACCTCCATGTAGGCGCCCTTGACGGCCAGGCTGTCCTTGGAGTGCGAGCGCAGCAGCAGCACGACGACGGCATTGGCCACCAACCCCGCCAGCGCGACGAGGATCATCGGCACCCCGGGGATGTCGGGCGCATCGCCGAGTCGTTCCACCGACTCGAAGAGGATGAACGCGGCGACGCCGAGCAAAAGGACCGCGTTGGCGACCGCGGTGAACACCTCGGCGCGATGCCAGCCGTAGGTCCGCTTCGGCGATGGCCTGCCGTGCCGGGCCAGCAGCACCGCGGTCAGCCCCATGAACATCGCCACCAGGTCGGTGAGCATGTGGCCGGCGTCGGACAGCAGGGCGAGTGAGTTGATCGCCAGCGCCGTCGCCAGCTCGAGGGCAAAGAATGCCGTGAGGACCGCGGCGGCGATCACCATCCGGCTGACACGGGTGTCGGCGGTGTTGTGATCGTGTCCGGCGCCCATGCCTGCAATCTATGCGTAAAGACGCATATGTCGCAAGGTCGCCGTCACAACCAGGCGGACCAGAACCGGGTCAGGTCCATGCCTCCCCAGATCAGCCCGCTCGGCACACCGGACACGTCGAAGAACCAGAGCACGATTCCGAAGAACCAGCGATTGACCTGCGGGGTGAACAGCAACAGCAGCAGCACGAGGAACGCCCAGCCCTTGGCGGGCTCCAGCATGCGCTGCGTCTGCGGGCTCAGATGCGGTTCGAGTGCGCTGTAGCCGTCAAGGCCGGGCACCGGAAGGATGTTCAGCACAAACGCCGTTATCTGCAGGAAGCCCAGGAACGCCATCGCGGCCCAGAACACCAGGTGCTCCGTCTCCCAGAACAGCCGCGTCACGACGAGCAGGACGATCGCGAACACCAGGTTGGTGGCGGGCCCGGCCAGACTCACCAGGGTCTTCTGCCGTTTCGTCATCCACGACGTACGGACATAGACAGCGCCGCCGGGAAGGCCGATACCGCCCAGCGCGATGAACAGCGCGGGCAGCCCGAGCGACAGCAGCGGGTGTGAATACTTGAGCGGGTTCAGCGTCAGATAGCCGCGGGCCTCGACGTCGCGGTCACCGAAGCGCCATGCGGTGTAGGCGTGCGCGAACTCGTGCAGACACAGCGACACCAAGAAGCCCGCGATCACGAAGGTGAACACGCCGACGTAGGCCAGCGGCTGCCGGACGTCGGCGGCCAGCCAGGCCAGCACCCCGCCTGCGACCGTGAGCGCCACGATCGCCAGGAAGATCGGGCTGGGCCGCACCGATTGATGCAGCGGGCGGATGGTCACGTCACGAAGCTACCGCGCCAAGCAGTCGCCGCAGCTCCGCAACTCCGGACACCGCCGTTTCATGATCGTCGGCGCGCGGGATCACGTTGAACACCGAGCAGCCCGCCTCGACATAGGGGTGCAGGAATTCGGCGATGTCCTCGGGCGTCCCGTACGGCGAGTAGCGCTCGAAGGGCTCGAACGGCATCTGATAGAAGCTCTGCATGCCGACCGCGAGCGGCGCGCGGGCGGCCTCCCGGGTGGCGCCGAAGCCGCACCAGACGTTGATCGCGTGTTCGAAGCCGCTCGGATCCCGAGCCGCGCGGCCGGCGTGTTCAGCGACCTGGTCGACCACCGCGCCGTACCGCTGCGGCGACACCCAGATTCCCAGCCAGCCGTCGCCGAACCGGCCCGCGCGGCGCACCGCGGCGTCGGACCGCCCGCCGATGGTGATCGGGATCGGCATCGACGGCGCTGGCACGATCTGGGCATCGCGCACCCTGAAGAACTCGCCGTCGAAGGTGGCAGGCTTGCCGTCGGACAGCGCGCGCAAGAGCTGTAGCGACTCGTCCATCCGGCGGCCACGGGTGCTCGGGTCGACACCACAGATCTCGAACTCGTGCGGATCCTCGCCGCCGATGCCGACGCCGAATGTCAGCCTGCCCGGCGCGTGTTCGGCGACGCTGGCGAGCTGGCGCGCGACCAGCACCGGGTGGCGCAGCGGAAGCAGGTACAACGCGACGTAGCAGGGCAGGTCGGGGTAGCGGGTGAGCACCGAAGCGGCGTCGATCAGCGCGTCCGCTCCCGCGCCGACGAAGAAGCTCACGTGGTCGTTGACGCAGACGTGGTCGACGCCGGCAGCGGCGATGCGACCCAGCATCACCTCGCGCTGATCGGCTTCGGGCGCGAACTGCCCGACGGGGGCGAAGATGCCCACTCGAATATCAGTCATGCGGCAAGCCTGGCGCCGCGGTTTTCGGCAGACGTTCGAAAGCTGTGAAATCGCCTGGTCAGCGGACCCGCAGCCAGCCCTCGGTGTGCCGGTAGAACGTCGATCGCCTGACGGGTCTTGGCGCGGGCACGCCGTCGCGCACCACCAGCGCGCCGTCGGTACCGAGTTGCGCGGCGCGCCCGGTCACCCATCGGCGCCTGCCCCTGCCGACGACGGCCGCCCGCAATCCGGGCATCGACCGCGTCGGCTCGATGCGCACCGCGGTCACCGCACCGTCGAACAGCACCGTGTCGTCAACGACGGCTTCGCCGTGTAGTGGATCGCCGCGCCATTCCGCGGCGCCGACGATGACGGTGCCGGTTTCGTCGCGGATCAGCGGAACCCGCTGCGCCGCAGCGGTTCGCGCACGACGCGCCGCCCACGGCCGCCGAACGTGGCCCACTTCCACATCGAGCCGACCCGCCCGCAGCAGATGGGTCAGCACCGCCGCAACGTCGGCGTGCGAGCCCACCACGATCACCCTGCGGCGGTCGGCGATGTCGTCGATGCCGACCACCGGAAGGTCACGCAAACCACCCGGCAAGCGACGGCCGCCGAACAGCAACACCACAACATCTGTGGTCAACGCGGCTCCTCGCAGCTGGCTGGGATAGGGTGGGTCACCGGCTGCATCACAATAAGCGGGAGAAATGCCATGCCGGCAATCGTGCTCATCGGCGCCCAATGGGGGGACGAGGGCAAAGGAAAGGCCACCGATCTGCTCGGTGGTCGCGTCCAATGGGTGGTTCGTTACCAAGGTGGCAACAATGCGGGCCACACGGTGGTGCTGCCGACGGGCGAGAACTTCGCACTTCACCTGATTCCGTCCGGGATCCTCACACCTGGGGTCACGAACGTCATCGGCAACGGTGTGGTCGTCGATCCCGGAGTGCTGCTCACCGAGCTGAAGGGCCTCGAGGATCGCGGTGTCGACACCGAGCGGTTGCTGATCTCCGCCGACGCGCACCTGTTGATGCCCTATCACGTGGCCATCGACAAGGTGGTCGAGCGATACGCGGGAAGCAAGAAGATCGGCACCACCGGCCGCGGCATCGGCCCGTGCTACCAGGACAAGATCGCCCGCGTCGGGATCCGCGTCGCCGACGTGCTCGACGAAAGTGTGCTGTCCCAAAAGGTCGAGGCCGCAATGGAGTTGAAGAACCAGGTGCTGGTCAAGATCTACAACCGCAAGGCACTGGATCCGGCCGAGGTGGTGGAGAGCCTGCTGGCCCAGGCCGAGGGGTTCAAACACCGCATCGCCGATGCCCGCCTCCTGCTCAACACCGCACTCGAGAATGGCGAGACCGTGCTGCTGGAAGGCTCGCAGGGCACGCTGCTCGACGTCGACCACGGCACGTATCCCTTTGTCACGTCGTCGAATCCGACGGCGGGCGGCGCGGCTGTCGGTTCGGGCATCGGCCCCACCCGCATCACCACGGTGCTGGGCATCCTGAAGGCCTACACCACTCGCGTGGGTTCGGGTCCGTTCCCGACGGAGTTGTTCGACGAATTCGGCGAGTACCTGTCCAAGACCGGTGGTGAGGTTGGCGTCACGACCGGCCGGCGTCGCCGGTGCGGATGGTTCGACGCCGTCATCGCCCGCTACGCCACCCGGGTCAACGGGATCACCGACTACTTCCTGACCAAGCTCGACGTGCTGTCCAGCCTCGAGACGGTGCCGATCTGCGTCGGCTACACCGTGGACGGTAAGCGCACCAACGAGATGCCGATGACCCAGAGCGACATCGCCCGTGCGGAGCCGATTTACGAGGAGCTGCCCGGCTGGTGGGAGGACATCTCCGACGCCCGCGAATTCGACGATCTGCCCGCCAAGGCGCGCGATTACGTGTTGCGGCTGGAAGAGCTTGCGGGAGCGCATGTTTCGTGCATCGGAGTGGGACCGGGACGTGACCAGACGATAGTGCGGCGCGACATTCTGGCGGCACCGTGAGTGAAGATCCGCATCTCGTCGATCCCGAGTACGACAAACACGGCGGCTTCCCGAATTTCGAGGCCGCCGAACCGGGCGAGGGGTTCGCGCGGTTCCTGACCGCGATGCGCCGGGCGCAGGATCTCGCGGTGTCGGCGGATCCCGACAGCGACACCTGGGATCTGGCCGCCGACCGCGCCGAGGAACTCGTGAAACTGCTCGGCCCGTTCGAGGCGCCCGAAGGTGTCGGCCCGGCTAACCGGGTGCCGTCGCTGCCCGGTGCGGGCAGCCTGCTGATGCCGCCGTACCGGGTGACGCGCTTCGAGCCTGACGGCGTCGAATTGAGCGTGCAGTTCAGCAGGTTCGCGGTCGGCGGAAACTACGCGGTACACGGCGGCGTGCTGCCGCTGTTGTTCGATTCGGTGTTCGGCATGGTCATCCACGCGGCGGGACGACCGATCAGCCGAACGGCCTTCCTGCACGTCGACTATCGCAAGGTGACACCGATCGACACACCGCTGACCGCGCGCGGCTGGGTGCGCGAGGCCGAGGGCCGCAAGGCGTTCGTCAACGCGTCGCTGCATGATCCCGAGGACAACCTGCTTGCCGAGGCGAACGGATTGATGATCAGATTGCTCCCCGGCCAGCCATAGCCGTGCCACGATGACGGCGTGACCAGCCCGCCCTCCGATCGTTTGCGCAGCCTCACGACGCCGCGAGCCGCGGCGGTGGCAGGCGTGCTGTTCTCGCTGTTGTTCGGCACGGCGCTTGTGCTCATTCGGCTGGCGCTACCGGAGGGCGAGCAGCCGGGTGCGCAGTGGCTGCAGACCGGCAGCACCAATCTCAAGACCGCTGCGACCATCATGCCGTTCGCGGCCATCGCGTTCCTGTGGTTCATGGGCGTGGTGCGCGACGGGCTCGGCCGCTACGAGGACAAATTCTTCTCGACGGTGTTCCTCGGCAGTGGGCTGTTGTTCCTGGCGATGATGTTCGTCGCGGCCGGCGTGGGTGCCGGACTGGAAGGCAGCCATGCGGCGGCTGATCCGCGCGTCGCCACCTTCGGGCAGATGATGTTGTTGACGGTAACGAAGACCTATGCGTTGCGGATGGCGGCGGTGTTCATGATCTCGCTGGCCACCATCTGGCTCAAGACCGGACTCATGCCGCGCTGGCTGGTCGCGGTGAGTTACCTTGCCGCGGTTGGACTCTTGGTCGCCAGCGACGTCACCATGTGGCTTGTGCTGGCGTTCCCGGTGTGGGTACTGGTGGTCAGCGTGCTGCTGTTGGCGCGGGCCGGCGTCATCGACCTCGACGGTGACGGGTAGCCGGGCATTAACCACAATCTGCAGATTTAGCAATCTTCACATGATTGGCCAGTTGGCGTATCGTCGTTCGTCGTGACCCGGTTTGAGGTGGTTGGGTAGGCAGATGCGCGAAGGAAGACCTCTCTCGATATTTGCGGCGACGGTCAATAGCAATACCATCGTCCGCGTCGAAGGTGAGCTCGACCTGACGAACTACCTCGAGTTGAGTGATTCCATCGTCAAGTTCGCCATCGAACAGCCTCGCGCGATGATCATCGACGTCAGCGATGTC
Source organism: Mycobacterium sp. (assembly GCA_035492865.1). Lineage (GTDB taxonomy): Bacteria > Actinomycetota > Actinomycetes > Mycobacteriales > Mycobacteriaceae > Mycobacterium. The sequence goes on from DATJIX010000118.1 coordinate 9,151, forward strand.
AAGACGCGCGATGCATCACCATGTGCGTTGTTCACCCAAGTTCAGCGGCAGCTGTCTCATCTCCCCGCCGTGCCGGTTGCGCTGGTGTGCGTCAAGGACCGAGCCGCCGAGGTCATTCAGCGGATGAGCCTAAGCCGATATGTGTCGATCTTCCCGACGATCGAAGCGGCAGTACGAGCTGTGAGCGACGATCGCTAGTCGGCGATCCGCAAAGCCTCTGACGGACAAAGCCTTACGGCCTCACGGGCGTGGTCCTCTTCGCCCTCGGGTACCTCGTCGGCCAACACCACCACGATGCCGTCGTCGTCCTGATCGAAGACCGCGCCTGCGGTCATCACGCAGTTTCCGGCGCTGATGCACACGTCTCTGTCGGCCCGCACTTTCACCACGTCACCTCCAGTGCTTTCAGACCGTAGATGAAGTGAAACGACCGGAAGGGCACATCGGCGAAGTCCTCGGCCAGCGCCAGCGTGGGAAAGCGGCGCAGCAGCGCGGGAAACGCGATGCGCATCTCCATCCGCGCCAGTGGGGCGCCAAGGCAGTGGTGCACACCGTGGCCGAAGGCCAGATGTCCTGGCGCACCACGGGCGATGTCGAGCACCTCAGGAGTGTCGATGAAATCGGGGTCGCGGTTGCCTGACGGCAGCGATACGAACACCAGCTCACCCGCCGGGATCGGCACGCCCGCGATCTCGACGTCGGTGGTGGTGATTCGGGGAATCGCACTGTGCACGATCGACAGCCACCGCAGCAGTTCCTCGACCGCAGGCCCCACCGCATCTGGATCATCCCGGACGGCCGCCAGCTGATCGGGGTGCCGCAGCAGCGCCAACGTGCCGAGGCCGAGCATGTTCGATGTGGTCTCGTGCCCTGCGAGCAGCAATAGGCTTGCCACACCGATGAGTTCGTCATCGGTGAGCTCGTTGCCGTGCTCTCGAACCAGCATGCCGAGGATGTCGTCACCGGGCTGCCGCCGCGCCCGTTCGACCAGCGTGCCCATGTAGGCACGGCCCTGCCGTTGCAGGTCCAGCCGTTCGGCGATCGGAATGGACAGATCCAGCTGCCTGGCGCTGCGGCGCTGGAAGTCTTCACGGTCGTCGTACGGCACACCGAGCAGTTCGCAGATCACCAGCGACGGGATCGGCAGTGCGAAACTTGCCACCAAATCCGCTGGCGGCCCGGCCTTTTCCATCGCATCCAGCTGGGCGCCGACGATCTCGACGATGCGCGGCTCCAATCGCTTCATCCGCCGGATCGTGAACTCGGGGGTCAGCATGCGGCGCAGCCGCTGATGTTCGGGCGGGTCGAGACCCAGCAGGTTGCCCGCCCGCGCGCTGGTCTGCTCCTCTTCCGAAACCGTCGGCGCCCCCGGCAGAACGAACCCGGGTGGCCTGCCGTTGGAGAACCGCGCGTGATCCGACAGCACTTCCTTGACGTCCTCGTGCCGGGTGACGAGGTAGACCGTCATGCCGAACGAATTGGTACTCGTCCGCACGCCGGTCGTCTCGCGGATCTCGCGCAGCTCTGGAGTCGGATCGAACGCGTCACGCCGCATGTGGAGCGGGGGCAATTCGGGGGCTTGCGTCATGTTTCGACGCTACCCGCGAGCGACAAACTCCCCGATCAGCGTGTTGACGACGGCCGGGTCCTCGAGCGCGGCCAGATGTGCGACGCCTTCGAGCACGACCACCGCCGCGTCGGGGATCGCCTCGGCCATCGCGGTGGTCTCGGGCAGCGGGAAGGTCGCGTCCTCGACGCCGGCCACCACCATCACGGGGGTCTTGACGCCTGCCAGCAGTGCGCGCTGGTCCGGTCGCCGAGGCACCACGCTGCGAACCGCCCAGCTGCCCGACCGGAGGTCGACCTGTTGCACCGAGTCGCGCACGAACGCCACGACATCGGGACGGGTGCGAAAGGTCGTCGGGCCGAGGAACGCCTTGAGTACCGAACGCGTCAGCGGGGGCCGGATGCCGCCGAGCAGCCCGGCCATCCGCAACAGAAAGCCGTACTCGATCTTCTGCCGGGTGCCCGCGGGCGACGCGGTGCAGTTCATCAGCACCGCGCTGCCGATACGGTCGGGATAGGTGGCCGCGAACGTTCCGCCGATCATCCCGCCCCACGAGTTCCCTACGAAATGCGTGCGCTGCAGGCCGAGGCCATCGAGGATGTCGACGATGCAGCGTGCGCATTCTTCGAAAGTGAATGTCTTGGTGAGCTTTTGGCTTTCGCCGAAGCCGGGAGGGTCGACGAGGATCACCTGATGACTTGTGCCGAAATGCTTGGCCTGGCCCGCCCACATGTCGCCCGTCATGAGCAGGCTCGGCCAGAACATCATCGCGTCGCCGGTGCCTGCGATCTGCACCCGCACCGAGCCAAGCACGGTGTCAACTCGGCGTTCTTCCACGCGTCAGGCTAACGCTCCGCGCTGAGTGCCGGCCACCAGATGCGCGGGCCGATCAGTGTGAACAGGGCAGGAATGATCACCGTGCGGACGACGAAGGTGTCCAGCAGAATGCCGAGGCCGACGATGATGCCGAGCTGCGTCAACACGATCAGCGGCAGCACACCCAGCACACAGAACACCGCGGCCAGCACGATGCCCGCACTGGTGATGACGGCGCCCGTCGCCGATACCGCCCGGACAATGCCGTCCCGCGTGCCGTGCCCAGGAGTCTCCTCCCGAGCCCGGGTGACCAGGAAGATCGTGTAGTCCACGCCCAGCGCCACCAGGAACAAGAAGGCGAACAACGGCGCGGTGTTGTCCAACGCCGGAAAACCGAACAGGTGCACGCTGGCCCAACCGCCGAGTCCGAGCGCAGCCAGCGCGCTCAACACCGTCACCGCGACCAGCACCACTGGGGCCAGCGCGGAGCGCAGCAACACATAGAGCACGATCAGCACGACCACCAGGATCAGCGGGATGATGACCGCCCTGTCCCGCTATGCCGCGGCGCTGGCGTCCCTTGCCACAGCGTCGGATCCACCGACCAATACCCCGGAGTCGACGGCGTGCGTCGAATCACGCAGCGCATCAATCGTTTTGAACGCCGCGTCGGAGGCAGGCTCGGCGCTCAGCACCACCGACCACTGACTCAGCCCGCCCGAAGACTGACCGGCTGGCGTCACCGACACCACACCGCGCGTGTCCGTGATCGCCCGTTGAATGTCGGCCGCACGAGCGGTCGGCCCGATGACCCGGGTCGGATCGGTCAGCCCGCTCGGGAAGTGCGCGGCCAGCGTCTGGTAGCCGCTGACGGATTCGGCCTGCACCCGGAACTGTTCGGTCTGCGACAAGCCGGTCGGTGTGATCAGCAGTCCAGTGCACAGCGCTGCCAGCGCGGCGATCGCGACCGTCGCGACAACGGCGGGCCTGCGCGCGACCGCACCGGCGATGCGATGCCATACCCCGGTCTCCGTAAGGGGATTCGCGCCCACCTGCGGGATGAACGGCCAGAACAACCGCTTACCGAACAGCGCGAGAAGCGGCGGAAGGACCAGCAGCACGTAGACGGCGGCGACGACAAGTCCCGCCGCGGCCTGAACGCCGAGGCTCCGCGTGCTCGGTGATACGGCGAACACCAGAGTCAGCAGGGCGAGCACGACGGTCGCGTTGCTGGCGAGGATCGCGGGCCCGGCCTGCCGCACGGCGGTTCGGAGTGCGATTCGGTGATTGTCGTTGCGACCCAGTTCTTCTCGATAGCGAGAGATGAGCAACAGCGCGTAGTTCGTGCCGGCTCCAAAAACCAACACGCTGGTGATGCCGGAGGTCGAGCCGTCCGGTTGCATGCCGACCGCCTCAGCGATGGCGCTACCCACCACCGCGGCAACGCGGTCGGCGACTCCGATCACCGCAAGCGGTACCAGCCACAGCACCGGTGAGCGGTAAGTGACGATCAGCAGCAGCGCGACCACGGCAGCCGTCACAGCCAGCAGCGTGATGTTGGCCCCGGAGAACGAGTTCGCGATGTCCGCGCCGAACGCGGGGCCGCCCGTGACCTCCACGCGCAGTTCCGGTGGCACGTTGCGAGTGGCGGCCTCCCGCACCGACTTCACCGCGTCGTTGAGCGCGAACCCGGATAGGTTCGCGTCCATCGGTATGGCGGCCAGCGCGGCGCGACGGTCGTCGGACAACTGGAGCTGGCCTTGATGTGCCGCGGCCACGTCGGCCGGACTGAGTGGTTGGCCGTCGCGCCTGCTGACCACGACGATGACCGGCACCCGGTCGCCGCCGGGAAATTGAGCGCGCAGCGCATCGGCCCGCATCGACTCGGCGCTCGCAGGCACAGGAACGGGTGACTGCCGGCTCGCCTCGTCGTCACCGGCGAGCGCTATCAGGAGACCGGAAATGATCACCACGAGAAATGCCAGAACCCAGGACAGTCGTTGGGACACCACCTGCCGAATATTTCAGATACTTAACATTTAATCAACTGAAATGTATCGCGCTATGCTGGCGCAATGCCGAAGGCCGCCCGCGCTGCACTGGAATCGGTGATCGCCGCGGACGTGCGGGCGATGACGGCCGAGTCGGATCAGATCGGGCGCCACTTCGCGGGCCGACATGATGTGGCCGCCAACGACTTTCGAGCCCTGTTGCACATCATGGTCGCCGAGACTTCAGGTGTCCCGCTGACGGCGGGCGATCTTCGGCGTCGCATGGGCGTGTCGGGTGCGGCCATCACGTATCTGGTGGAACGCATGATCGCCTCCGGGCATGTTCGCCGTGAGGCGGATCCGGCGGACAGGAGAAAGGTGCTTCTGCGCGTCGCCGACCATGGCATGGACGTCGCTCGCGGATTCTTCTCGCCGCTCGCCGACCACACGCGGCGGGCGCTGGCCGGCATCTCCGACGACGACCTCGCCGCCGCACATCGGACCTTCACCGCCGTGGTCGACGCCATGCGCGCGTTTCGTAACGAGCTCGACGCTAACCCCGGTTGAGTGTCGCCTCCTCCAGGTCGAGGCCGCGGAGCACTTCCCGCAGCACTTCATCGTCGATCTGCCCGTTGTCGCGTTCTTCGATGAACGCTGCGCGTTCGGCGGCCAGCATTTCCAGCCGCAACCGCCGGAACGCCGCCGCCGGGCTCTCGCCGATCTCGTCGGCGTCGCGGCCCAGCCGCTCCCAGGCCGAGTTGCGCCGTCGAGTGTTCCAGCTGCGCAACACATCTGCGGCCCGCTCGTGTACGTCGGTGACCTCTTCCTCGGCCAGCAGCTCGTCGAGCCGCTCGGCCGCCGCCCGTGCCGCCTTGTCCTGCGCACCGGCTGCGGCGAGCGCGTCGGTGCGGGCGTCGTCGCCCTGCACACCGAGTCGCCGGATCAGCCACGGCAGCGTGAGGCCGTGCAACAGCAGAGTGCCGATCACGACCACGAATGTCAGGAACACCAACTGCGGGCGTCCAGGGAACGGTGCGCCCGACAGCGTCGTCATGGGCACGCCGAACGCCGCCGCCAGTGATACCACCCCGCGCATGCCCGCCCAGGCGACGACGAACACCTGCGCAGGTGTCGGCGCCTGTTCGCGCTCGCGGACCCGCGCGGAGAGCAGCCGGGGCAGGTAGGCGCCCATGAAGACCCAGGCGATTCGGACCAGGATCACCGTCGCCAACACTGCGACAGCCGAGATCAAGATCGCCTTCGCGGTGATGCCCTTCAGCTCGCCGATCACCATCGGCAACTGCAGGCCGATCATCAGGAACGCGAACGACTCGAGGATCAGCTGCAGGGCCTTCCACACCGCGTTGTCCTGAAGCCTGGTCGCGTAGCCCGCCCTTGTCGATTTCTGCCCGAGTATCAGCGCGGCGACGACGACCGCAAGCACGCCCGAGCCGTGGATCGCCTCGGCGGCCAGGTAGATGATGAACGGCGCCACCAGGCCCAGCGCGCTTTCCACCAGCGGGTCGTTGAGCCGCCATCGGATGAATGACGTGAATGCGCCGAGCACCACGCCCACCACGATGCCGCCCGCCGCCGCCAGCGCGAACGTCGCAAGTCCACCGCGCCACGTGGCCGCGGTGCCGATGGCCGCCGCCAGCGACACCTTGTAGGCGGTCAGCGCGGTCGCGTCGTTGAGTAGGCTTTCGCCGCCGAGCAGGGTCATCACGCGGCGCGGCAGCCCGAGCCTGCGGCCGACCGCGGTCGCGGACACCGCGTCCGGCGGAGCCACGATCGCGCCAAGCGTCAGTGCCGCCGCAACCGTCAATTCGGGCACAGTCTTGTACGCCACCCAGCCGACCGCGAAGGTCGTCGCCAAGGGCAGGCCGACCGCAAGCATCCCGATCGGCCGGATGTTTCGACGCAACGCCACGTAGCTGCTCTCCAGCCCCGCCGACCACAGCAGCGGCGGCAGCAGTACGTACAGCACCAGCTCGGGGTCGAGGTCGATCTGCTTGAAGCCGGGGATCAGCCCGCCCAGCAGTCCGGCGAGGACCAGCGCCAGCGGGGCGGACACGTCGTAGTGCCTGGCCACAGCCGCCAACAGGATCGACACCACCAGTACCGCCAGCAGTGAGGCACCCATTTTGAGGAACCTCCCCTTCCGCTCAATGTCGCCGCCGCCGCGGCTCCGTATCCTTGGTCAACATGCTGAGGAGATCACGCCGCATCGATGACGGCTCGACGACGGTCCCCGCAACATGTGAACACCTCGTTGCCGATGCGCAGTCCCCTGAGGAGCCGGAGCCGCTGACGCCCGGCAAATGCCAGGAGTGCGAAGAGCTCGGTGAGAGCACGTGGGCGCACCTGCGCATGTGCCTGACGTGCGGCCACGTCGGATGTTGCGATTCCAGTCCGCACCAACATGCGAGCGAACACTTCCACGCCACCGGTCATCCCGTCATGCGCTCCGCGGAGCCGGGCGAGGACTGGCGGTGGTGCTACATCGACATCCGACTGGGCTGAGCATCTGGCAGGCTGGACGCGCGATGACTGAAACAACGGAAGAAGAGGCCACCGGCCCGGAGCCGGTCGTGGCCGACGCGCCAACGGCAGCCGCCGGATCCAGCGTGATGCTGCTGGGCTCCGGTGAGTTGAGCCGTGAGTTGGCGCTGGCGTTCCAGCGGCTCGGTGCCGACGTCATTGCCGTCGACCGGTACGCCGACGCACCCGCGCACGGGGTGGCCGATCGCGCCGCGGTGATCAAGATGAACGACGCCGAGGAGCTGACGGCGCTCATCGAGAAGGAGAACCCGCGCTATGTCGTCGCCGAGGCAGGCGTCATCGCCGCCGACGCACTGATCGCCGTCGCCGAGCGCGGCAACATCGAAGTGTTTCCGACGCCGCGCAGCACCCGGCTGTCGATCGACCGCGAGGGGCTGCGCAGGCTGGCCGCCGACGAGCTCGGCCTGCCCACCGCGCCGTTCTGGTTCGCCGGGTCCGTGGAGGAGTTGACCGCGGTGGCCGAGCACGCGGGTTTCCCGCTGGTGGTCAAGCCGACGGCGGCGGCGCCGGGTGAGGGCCAGTCGGTGTTGGTTCGGGTCGAGGACGTCGAGCCGGCCTGGCACCGCGCGGTGGCCGCCGGGCGCATCACGCACAACCGGGTGATGGCCGAGACGGCGGTCGACGTCGACATCGAGGTCACCCTGCTGACCGTGCGCACCTACGGCCCCTCCGGTCCTGCCGTGCACTTCTGCGAACCGATCGGGCACAACCTCACCGACGGTGACGTGCTCGAGGCGTGGCAGCCGCAGCGGATGTCGCCCGCCGCGCTCGACGCCGCGAAGTCGATCGCGGCACGCATCGTCAACTCACTCGGCGGCCGCGGGGTGTTCGGGGTGGAGCTGCTGGTGCGCGGCGACGAGGTGTACTTCGCAGATGTGCGGCCGCGACCCTACGACAGCGGGCTGGTAACGCTTCGCTCACAACGGCTTTCGCAGTTCGAGCTGCACGCCAGGGCGATCCTCGGGCTGGCCGTGGACACCATCATGATCTCGCCCGCAGCGGCCGAAGTCAGCTACGCCGGCGCCGAATCGAGCGCGGCCAACAGTGTCGACATGACTGTGGTCGGCGAGGCGCTGGCCGTCGCCGAAAGCGACGTGCGGCTGTTCGACCGGCCCGATGAGACCGATGGAAGGCGACGGCTGGGCGTGGCGCTGGCGACGGCCCCAGACCCGATCGTCGCGCGCGACCGGGCCCGTCGTGTGTCGGCGGCGCTGCGCAAACTCTGGTGACCGAGCCAGAGGACACGGAGGCCGACCGGCCGACGATGGCGCCGTTCCTCGGTGCGCTGGCAATCATTGTGCTCGTCGTGATCGCAATCGGGCTGTTCAACATCTTCGGCAGCAACGATCCACCCGTGGACCAACAGGTCGGCCGCGCCGCGGTGGGTCAGAACGACGCGCTGCAACGGCAGAACTACGCCGACTTCCGCAAATACACCTGCCGTGACAAGCAGGGAGCTGAGGCTGATGTTCTTGCCCGGCAACGAGATTCGGTGGCCAAACGTGGGGAGCGATTCGTCGACGACGTCACCGAGGTGAAGATCGACGGTGACCGTGCCACCGCCAAGGTGACCTATCATTTCGACAAGGCGCCGGACACCAAAACCGGTGTCGGGATGACGTTTGTGCGCGAGGACGGGGCATGGAAGGTCTGTTCGACCGGTCCCAGCTAGCTGTGGAAGACTTCGGATCGTGAGTTATGCGGGTGACATCACGCCTGAGGAGGCGTGGAAACTGCTCAACGACGACCCCGAGGCCGTGCTGGTCGACTGCCGCACGGATGCGGAGTGGCGCTTCGTCGGGGTGCCGGACCTGTCCTCGTTGGAGCGTGATGTGGTGTACGTCGAGTGGACCCGCACCGACGGCAAGCACAACGACGACTTCGTCGAGGACCTGAAGACCGCGGGTGTGACTCCTGGTGACCGGCCGGTGGTGTTCCTGTGTCGGTCCGGCAATCGCTCGATCGGCGCCGCGGAGGCCGCCACCGCGGCGGGCATCGCCCCGTCCTACAACGTGCTGGACGGATTCGAGGGCAACCTCGACGAGAACAAGCATCGCGGCGGCACCGGATGGAAAGCTCTCGGCCTGCCCTGGAAGCAGTCATGAGCTCATCAGAAGTGCCATCGGTTCGGCGGCCGGCCGAACTGCCCGAAGGGGTCAGCCAGGCCACCATCGGCGTGCGCGGCGGACTGCTGCGGTCGGGGTTCGAGGAGACCGCCGAGGCGTTGTATCTCACCTCGGGCTACGTCTACTCGTCGGCGGCTGAGGCGGAGAAGGCGTTCACCGGCGACATCGACCGCTATGTGTACTCGCGGTACGGCAATCCGACCATCTCGATGTTCGAAGAGCGGCTGCGGCTGATCGAGGGTGCCCCCGCGTGCTTCGCGACGGCCACCGGCATGGCGGCGGTGTTCACGTCCCTCGGTGCGCTGTTGGCGGCCGGCGACCGATTGGTGGCGGCGCGCAGCCTTTTCGGTTCGTGCTTTGTGGTGTGCAGCGAGATCCTGCCGCGCTGGGGCGTGGAGACGGTGTTCGTCGACGGCGACGACCTGTCGCAGTGGGAAGAGGCGCTGTCGGTGCCGACGCAGGCGGTGTTCTTCGAAACGCCGTCCAACCCGATGCAGTCGCTGGTGGACATCGCGGCGGTGAGCGAGATGGCGCACGCGGCGGGTGCAAAAGTGGTGTTGGACAACGTATTCGCCACGCCGATCCTGCAGCAGGGTTTCCCGCTGGGGGTCGACGTCGTGGTGTACTCGGGCACCAAGCACATCGACGGGCAGGGTCGTGTGCTCGGTGGCGCGATCCTCGGCTCGAAGGAATACATCGACGAGCCGGTGCAGAAACTGATGCGGCACACCGGTCCCGCACTGAGCCCGTTCAATGCGTGGACGCTGCTGAAGGGGCTGGAGACGCTGGCGGTGCGGGTCGAGCACCAGAACGCGTCGGCGCTGCGCATCGCGGAGTTCCTGCAAAACCACCCGTCGGTGAGTTGGGTGAAGTATCCGTTTCTGGAGTCGCACCCTCAGTACGACCTCGCCAAGCGGCAGATGACGGGCGGCGGAACGGTTGTCACGTTCGAGCTGAAGGGCGGCAGCAAGGAGCGCGCCTTCGAGGTCCTCGACAAACTGCGGATCGTCGACATTTCCAACAACCTCGGCGACTCCAAGTCGCTGATCACCCACCCGGCCACCACGACACACCGGGCGATGGGCCCGGAGGGCCGCGCTGCGATCGGACTCGGCGACGGCGTGGTGCGAATCTCGGTGGGGCTGGAAGGAACCGGCGATCTGATCGGCGATCTCGACCAGGCTCTGGGCTAGGTGTCCCGGCAGTCGGAGGCCAAGAAGGCTCGCCGGAACAAGCGGCGGGCCACCAGGGACGCGACCTGGGTTCCGGACAACGTGATGGAGGACCTGGTGGCCACCCAGGCGGCCATCGCTACCGATCTGGAAGCGTTCGACGCGCGAATCACGCAGCGCGGCTGGACATTTGATGAGGATGAGTCCGACGAAGACTTCGTGTTCTGGCTCTACGAACCGTCGGCCACCGAGGTCGAAGGGGACGAACTCGCGCCCGTGACGACGGTCTGGATGTCCGCGGCCGAGGATGCCGAGATCGCCCACCTGATGTTGGCCGGTACGTCGGAGTCGGCCGACTTCGCACCGGAGGAATTCTTCGGGCACGTCGAGGCGATCGAGGCGTACCGCGCAGGCGACCCGCAGCCAGACCTTTGAGCGCGAACGTTCCTTACCGCTCGAAAATTCGCGGAAAATTCGAGCGGTACGGAACGTTCGTCGGGGTCTTACGCCTTTTCGGAGCCTTCGACGACGCCCTGTGCCGCCTGTGCGCGCCGCTCGTAGTTCTGGCGCGCCGTGTGGTCGAACTCCAGGAAGACGTTGTCGAGCCCCAAACGCTTGTTGAGCCAACGCCTTCCGCGTGGTCCAAGCATCTGCGCGGCCTGCGCGGTGAACCGCAGCGGCGGCGGAACCGATACGTGCGTCTTGGGCTTCTCCAGTGTCTTGATGACCGCAGCGGCGATGTCTTCCGGCTCGACGGGCTTGATCGCGCCACTGCTCTTGGTGCCCGAGATGAGCTCGGTGTTGGTGAACGGCGGCATCACCACCGACACCTCG
>DATJIX010000119.1:0-2012 GCA_035492865.1 Mycobacterium sp.
TATCCACCGCAGCCGCGGCTCGGGTGCGATCGGCTGGTACTACGGCAACCCTGGCGCATTCAGCTACTCGCACACGCTGAGCCTGAACACGTTCATGCTCGGCTTCGGTCCCCGGATGCATGTGTTCACCGCCGGATCGCAGGACGTCAACAACCGCTTCGTGGCGAGCCAGATGTTGTACGGCTCGCCACTGGCACTGCCCGTGCCCGACGTCTTGCGCACCGACCTGCTGGTGGTGATCGGCGCGAACCCGGTCGTCTCGCACGGCAGCGTGCTCACGGTGCCGCGGATCAAGGACCGGATGCACGACATCGTCAAACGCGGCGGCCGCGTGGTGGTCATCGATCCGCGCAAGACGGAGACCGCGGCACAGTTCGAGTGGCTGGGCATCGTTCCCGACGGCGACGCCTTCCTGCTGCTGTCCCTGCTGCATGTGCTGTTCGGCGAGGACCTGGCCGACCGCGCCACGCTGGCCCGTCAGGCCGACGGTGTCGGTTGGCTGGAACAGCTGGCAAGGCCGTTCAGCCCCGAGGCCACCGAGCCACGCACGGGTATCGATCCCGGCACCGTGCGGGGACTCGCCCGCGATCTGGCGCGCACTCCGCGCGCCGCGGTGTACGGCCGAGTCGGTACCAGCACCGGTGAAAACGGCACCCTCACAACGTATTTGCTCGACGCGGTCAACCTGGTGGCTGGCAACATCGACAGGCCGGGCGGCAGTATGTTCGGCACGTTCGGGATGCCGGGGGAGCGTTGGGCGATGAAGGCGCTCGGCGCACTGCTGCGAACCACCTACCACCGCAGGCGGTCTCGGATCGGCGACTTCCCTTCGGTGCTGCTGTCGGAGCCCGCCGGCGTGATGGCGAAGGAGATCACCACACCAGGCCGCGGTCAGGTGCGGGCGCTGTTCGTCAGCGCAGGCAATCCGGTGCTGTCGGTGCCGAACGGCAATGAACTAGAGACGGCGTTGGAGTCCTTGGAGTTGATGGTCGGCATCGACCTCTACGTCAACGAGACGCTCGCCCACTGTGACTACGTGTTGCCCGCCGCCACGATGTACGAGCGCGATGACTTCCCGCTGCCGTTCCAGACGCTGCAACCGACCCCCTTTCGGCAGGCCACCGAGGCCGTCGTCGCCCCCGTCGGACAGGCGCGCGCCGAGTGGGAGGTGATCGACGACGTCACGCGCCGGATGTGGCGTCGCACACCGGGGCTGTTTGCGCTGGCCACAGCGCGAAAGGCGTTGGCGCTCTTCGGTATCCGGCTGACACCACGACTGCTGGTGGACGCCGTGATCCGGCTGGGTGCGGGCGGCGACCTGTTCGGGTTGCGGCGTGGTGGACTCACCTTCGCCCGACTGACGGCCGACCATCCACACGGCAAGGTGCTCGCACGCAACCTGCGGCACGGCGTGCTGCGCAAGATCGTCGTCTATCGCGGCGCCAAGGTGCGGTTACCGCACGACGAGATAGCCGCCGAGATCGGGGCGCTGTCGCGCAGGAAAGTCCCCGATGGCTATCCGATGCGGCTGATCGGGATGCGCGAAACACGCTCGGAGAACTCGTGGATGCACAATTCGCCGCTGCTGATGCGTGGCGACCGGATCCAGGCCGCGCGTATGCACGTCGATGATGCGGCCGCGGCCGACATCGTCGACGGCGACAGGGTGCGGATCGCATCGCCGCACGGCGAGATCGAGCTGCCCGTCATCGTGACCAAGGACATCGTCGCCGGGGTCGTCGCGGTTCCCCACGGCTGGGGTCACAAGGGCACCGGCGGCTGGCGGATCGCCAATGGAGTCGGCGGCGCCAACGTCAACCAGCTGATGTCCAGTGCACCAGAGGATTTGGAGAAGTTGGCCGGGATGGCCCGGCTGACCGGCGTGCCCGTGCGAATCGACCGCGCGTAGCCATGGTCAATGGGCTCGGACGTCTCGAAGGAAAGTCGGCTGTGGTCACCGGCGCGGCGTTCGGCATCGGTCGGGCGACCGCCGAGGCGTTCGCGCGAGAGGG
>DATJIX010000120.1:0-18206 GCA_035492865.1 Mycobacterium sp.
TTTCTCCGTGAGTACGTCGATGAGCTCCGCTTTGTTCATGCAAAACCTCCGAAACCAGTGGTCCTCTTTGGACCGACTAGAGGACACGGTAAACCCAATGACCACTGATTTCCAAGAGCCACGCGCAATTTCAAGCGAAACTAGCGAACTTTCTTGCCCCCCTTGAACTCCTGCAGAGGGCCCCGAGAAGCGGGTTGAAGGTGGCGATTTCGGCTCGCCGCGGCCGATTCGTCACGCCGACAGCGTGCGCGGTTTCCAGTTCGGCCGGCTCGCCTCGTACGACTCGATTTCATCGAGTTTCCGCAGCGTAAGGCCTATATCGTCAAGTCCCTCGAGTAGCCGCCAGGCGGTGTAATCGTCAATCTTGAACGGCACCATGACCGTTCCCGCGACGATATTCCGATCTTGAAGGTCCACAGTGATTTCCACCCCCGGATGCTCCTCTATGAGCTTCCACAGGAGTTCCACATCATCTTGCGCGACTTCTGCCGCCAAGAGCCCTGCCTTGCCCGCATTGCCGCGAAAAATATCCGCGAATCGGGATGAGATGACGACCCTGAAGCCGAAGTCCATCAGCGCCCAGACGGCGTGCTCGCGCGACGAACCCGTGCCGAAATCAGGTCCTGCTACCAACACCGAGCCCTTGTCGAACGGGGACAGATTCAAAACGAACGAGGGATCGGAGCGCCAGGCCGCGAATAGGCCATCCTCGAAACCCGTTCGGGTGACCCGCTTCAAATAGACGGCGGGGATGATTTGGTCGGTGTCGACATTGGACCGGCGCAACGGAACGCCGATGCCTGTGTGAGTGCGAAACGCTTGCATGACGGTCTCCTTTTATTACGTCAGGTCGGCGGGCGACGACAACTTGCCGCGCACAGCGGTGGCCGCGGCGACCGCAGGCGACACCAAATGAGTGCGGCCACCCTTGCCCTGCCTGCCCTCGAAATTTCGATTGGACGTCGACGCGCAACGCTCGCCCGGCGACAGCTGGTCTGGATTCATTCCAAGACACATCGAGCAACCGGCCTGACGCCACTCCGCACCGGCGGCTGTGAAGATCTCGCCGAGGCCCTCGGCTTCGGCCTGCGCGCGCACGCGCATCGACCCCGGCACGATCAGCATCCGCATCCCGTCGGCAACCGTGCGTCCACGCAGCACGTCGGCCACGACGCGCAGATCCTCGATCCTGCCGTTGGTGCACGATCCGACGAAGACGGCGTCCACGGCGATGTCGCGCATCGCCGTGCCGGGCCGAAGATCCATGTACGCCAACGCTTTTTCGGCCGTCTGGCGCTCGGCGTCATCGAACATCAATTCGGGGTCGGGCACCGAATCCGACAACGGGACGCCCTGCCCGGGGTTGGTACCCCAGGTGACGAACGGGCTCAGCGTCGCGGCGTCGAGGTACACCTCGGTGTCGAATTCGGCGCCTTCGTCAGTGCGCAGTGCCGTCCATGCGGCGACCGCCGCATCCCAGTCCGCACCCTTCGGTGCATGCGGACGGCCACGCAGAAATTCGAACGTGGTTTCGTCCGGTGCCACCATGCCTGCGCGGGCGCCGGCTTCGATACTCATATTGCAGATCGTCATCCGGCCCTCCATCGAGAGCGATTCGATGGCGCTGCCGCGGTATTCGATGACGTGGCCCTGTCCCCCACCTGTGCCGATTTTCGCGATCACCGCGAGGATGATGTCCTTCGCACTGACACCGGCGGGCAGCTGACCGTCCACATTGACCGCCATGGTTTTGAACGGACGCAGCGGAAGGGTCTGCGTTGCGAACACATGCTCGACCTCCGACGTGCCGATGCCCATCGCGAGCGCACCGAATGCACCGTGCGTCGAGGTGTGGCTGTCGCCGCACACCACCGTCATGCCGGGCTGCGTCAGTCCCAACTGCGGTCCGATGATGTGCACGATGCCTTGCTCGGCGTCGCCCATCGGATACAACCGGATGCCGAACTCTTCGCAATTGCGTCGCAGTGTCTCGACCTGAGTGCGGGATATCGGATCGGCGATCGGTTTGTCGATGTCGACCGTCGGCACGTTGTGATCTTCGGTGGCGATCGTGAGATCGGGCCTTCGCACCGGTCGGCCGTTGAGCCGGAGCCCGTCAAAGGCCTGCGGGCTGGTCACCTCATGTATGAGGTGCAGGTCGATGTAGATCAAGTCCGGCTCGCGGCCTGCGCCTTCGCCTGTGCCGTGGGCGACGACGTGGTCGGCCCACACCTTCTCTGCCATGGTGCGCGGCGTGCTCATACTTGACTATCTCACAATCTGGGACGGTAGTATCTCCTTGTGAGACAGGATAGCGGCATCGGCGTGCTGGACAAAGCGGTGGGTGTGCTGCATGCGGTGGCCGACTCGCCGTGCGGGCTGGCCGAGCTGTGCGAGCGCACCGGCCTGCCGCGCGCCACGGCACATCGGCTGGCCGCGGGACTGGAAGTGCACCGGCTACTCAGCCGCAACGGCGACGGTCGGTGGCGACTCGGGCCCGCGCTGACCGAGTTGGCCGGGCAGATAAACGATCCACTGGTGGCGGCGGGTGCCGCGGTGCTGCCGCGGCTGCGCGAAATCACCGGAGAGAGTGTGCAGCTCTACCGCCGCGAAGGCACGTCGCGAATCTGTGTGGTTGCCTTGGAACCGCCTGCGGGACTTCGCGATACGGTGCCGGTCGGCACGCGGTTGCCGATGACGGCAGGATCGGGTGCGAAGGTGTTGCTCGCATACGCGGACACGGCGACACAGCATGCGGTGCTACCTGTCGCGATGTTCACCGACCGAACCCTTGCCGAGGTCCGCAAGCGTGGGTGGGCGCAGAGCGCCGGCGAGCGCGAGCCGGGGGTGGCCAGTGTGTCGGCGCCCGTGCGCGACGGGCGGGGTGCCGTGATCGCCGCCGTGTCGGTGTCCGGACCGATCGACCGGATGGGGCGTCGACCCGGCGCCCGCTGGGCTGCCGATCTGTTGGCCGCCGCGGATGCGTTGACCCGTCGCCTCTGAGTTGAATTCAAACGCCGCCCAATCCGAGCAGCCACTTCTTCTCTGGGATATCGCCCGCGTTCCTGACTAGTTGCTGTTAGCGTCAATTTCGTACACCAAGACAGCGCCACGGCGTCGCTGGATTGGAGGTCACGATGACGAGATGTGTGCGCGGAACGGTCCGCGTCATCGCCCACCGGCTACTGATCGCCGTGATCTCCTCAGCTCTCCTCGCCGTCGCGGGCCAGTATGCGCTTCTGCCGCCAAACCAGCTGACACACAATGTCATTGAGACGGCAAGTATCGTTCAGTCGCCGACAAGTATCGGCAGCGCCGACTCCGATCTGTACAACCGGTCGCAGGCCGATGTCGACAGAACACTCGACACCCTGCAGGCCATGGGCGTGCAGAACGTACGAATCGTCATCCCGTGGGCGGGGGTTCAACCGTTGAATCTGCCGTTTTACAACTGGGCCAACGTCGACCGGATGGTGAACGCGGCGGCGGAGCGCAACATGGGCGTGTTGGCGGTCCTCAATTCCACGCCGGTGTGGGCCAGCGACCGTTACCTCAGCGGACACCCCGACCCGAACGACTTCGCAAAATTCGCAGGCTTGGTGGCCGATCGCTACCAAGGCGAGATCGCGGCGTATGAGGTGTGGAACGAACCCAACGCGCTCACCTTCTGGAACCCCGTCGATCCGGTGGCCTACACGCACTTGCTACAAGCGGGCTACACGGCGATCAAGGCAGAGGATCCCGACGCTCTTGTCGTCGGCGGCGTGGTGGCATCGCTGTTCTCGGCAGGCGACGTCACCATCAACCCGCAAGATTTCGTCGCGCAGATGTACGCGGCCGGCGCGAGGGGCTCCTTCGACGCGATCTCGTTCCATCCGTATCACTTCACCCTGGAATTCTCTGAAAGCGGCACCCACCCCGCAGGAGCGCTGAACCAACTCGAGCAGATCCGCCAGGTGATGGTCGACAACGGCGACGGTGCCCTGAAGGTCTGGGCAACCGAATACGGGTTGCCGACATCGCAGATCTCCACCGGAGACGTGATCACCGAGGAACAACAAGCCGCGTTCATCGAGGACTTCCTGCGCACGTGGCAGACCGTGGACGGCACGGGTCCCGTCTTCATCTACTCGACGCGCGACACCCTGAGCGGCGATCCGGACATCCAGAAGAACTTCGGGTTCTTCTACACAGACTGGACTCCGAAACAGGCGGCGCTGATCATCGCGCAATTCGCGGGTGGTCAGCTTCCGCCCGAGAGCCCGAACCGCCCGATTCTGGACGCGGCTATAGCTTTCGCGCGCGCAATTGTCGACGCGACAGTGCGGGTGATCCAAGGCGGGATCAAACTCTTCGCAGCCGCCGTGAACGTCACCGTGCAAGTGATCAAGGGACTGATCGACCTAGGGGTGCGCGTGGTCAAGGGCGTCGCGAACGCGATCGGAGGGGTGATCGATTCAATCACCGACCGCGTCGGACCCGACAACGCATCCCCCGCCGCCAAGACAGCGTTGCGCGTTCCCGCGGCCCCACAACCCAACTGGGATCCGCCCAAGGTCAACGTTGGCGCCGAGTCGCGCGCCGCGTCCGGATCGGATTCCGCCGGCGCCATCACCGAGACCAAACCAATTGCCACGCAAGAAGTTAGCGACAGCGATAACAAGCCGGCAGACGGAGCCGGGGCGTCCGATCCGGAGTCGGCTTCGACGGATGCGAAAGCGACATCCGGGAAGTCAACCGAAAAGACCGATGCCACCGCGACTTCTAAGAAGGATCCGGAGACATCGGCGCCTGCCAACGACACCACGACTGCGAAGGACGATGACGCTGCAGCGCCTGGCGACCAGGTCACAAAGAACCCGAAGAAGAAGCCGTGAACCGGCTACGTCGCCTCTAATCTCGCTCTCAGCAAACTCCCAGCTGGTGCGTTCGCGCAGTGATAACGGCGAAAAGGCCTTATCGTTGCCGCTGAGGTTGCCGCACTTTCGATGGGGGTCAGAGTAGTTGTCGTCGCAATCACCGCGGTGGATTGCTACCGCGCGCCTACTGCGACGCGCTGGTTTCGGCGCGACCGGCCCGCAAATAGATGCGGTTGCGAACCAGGACTGGTCGAGCTATCTCGACCAGGCACTCGGTTCCGACCCCGATGCCGATCCCGGGGCAGTCGCTACGCCGCGTCCGATGCCCGTCACCCCTGACATGCCTAACGACGATGCGGGCGACGCCGCGTTCCAGGATTTCAGCCACACGCTGTCCGATCAGATGACCGAGCTGACATCGTGGTGGGTACGCCGGATGACAGCCGTGGACGAGCCGATACACGAAAAGCTCACGCTGCTGTGGCACAACCACTTCGCGACCTCGGCGCAGAAAGTGCCCGCCGCGGAATGGATGGGGCATCAGAACCAGAAGCTGCGCACGCTCAAACTCGGTGATTTCCGCACCCTCGCGTATGCGATGCTGACCGACGCGGCGATGCTGTTCTGGCTGGACGGTGTGCGCAACAGTGCCGGTGCGGCGAACGAGAACCTGTCACGCGAGTTCATGGAGCTGTTCACGCTCGGACACCGAAACGGCTACACGGAACAGGATGTGCGCGAAGGCGCCCGCGCGCTCACGGGCTGGTTCATCGGACACGGCGGCCAGGCCGACCTCGCTCCGGGCCAACACGACACCACGACGAAGACGGTGATGGGTGTCACCGGCGATCTCGATGAGGCCAACTTCTGCGACATCGTGCTCGGCCAACCGCACTCGGCACCGTTCGTCGCATCGAAACTGTGGCGAATGATCGCCTCCGACACCGATCCGTCGGCGGCGACCCTCGGCCGTCTCGTGTCCGCCTACGGACCGGGACGTGACCTCAAGTCATTGACGAAGGCGATCCTGCTTGACCCCGAGTTCGCCGACCGCGCAGGCACCGTCGTCAACACCCCCATCGAATGGCTGATCGGCGTGGTCCGCGCGCTCAAGGCACCGATCGACGACCCGGATCTGTTGGAAGCCATCGTCGTTGCGCTGACGGTGATGGGGCAGCGGCCCTTCTATCCCCCGAACGTCGGCGGCTGGCCGAATGGCCAGGCATGGCTGTCGACAAGCAGCATCTCGGCGCGCGCCTGGGCCGCCGACAAGTTCACCCACTCCGGCGATCTCTCGCTGGTGGAGCAGGCCGCCCCAGGAGACCGGATCGATGCCGCCGGCTACCTGATCGGAATCGGCGCGTGGACCGATCGCACCGCGGCGGCGCTCAAGCCGCTCGCCAACGAACCGCGGCAATTGGTGGCCGCGGCAGTCAACACACCCGAATACCTGACGTCGTAACGAGATTGGCCGATGCCCGAGTTCAACCGCAGGAAGTTCCTGATCGCCGGCGCCGGAGCGGGCGCGGTGGGACTGCTGGGCGGTGTCGGCGCGCTGACCTTGCCAGACCTGCTGCACCACAGCCAGCATCAAGCTCCGCTTGCCGCGGGCAGTGGCATCCTCGTCATCGTCACGCTCTACGGCGGTAACGACGGATTGAGCACGCTAATCCCATACGCGGACAATGCATATCACGATGCCCGGCCCGAATTGGCCTACGCGCCGGGCGAAGTGCTGCGGCTCGACGGACAGCTCGGGCTGAACCCGGCGCTGCAGGGGCTGAATTCGCTATGGGCCGACCACCAACTCGCGATAGTGCGGGGTGTCGGATATCCAAAGCAGGACCGCAGCCATTTTCGTTCGATGGACATCTGGCAGACCGCATCTCCCGATCAACCCGTGAACACCGGTTGGATCGGCCGCTGGCTGGATGCCACCGGGGACGACCCGTTGCGTGCGGTCAATATCGGGGCTGTGTTGGCGCCGTTGGGCATTGGCGAAAAGCATGTCTCCGCGGCGCTTTCCGACTGGGTTCCGCCGGTGCCCGATGACATTGCCAAGGTCCTGCAGGCGCTGAGTACCGACGATCCCCACGACACACGAGCCATGGCCGCCGTGTGTGAGGCATACCGTGCGAATACCCAGACGACGCCTCAGTTCGCGCGTGTGGTCAAGGGCGCAACTCCCGGCGCGCAGGTCACGGGCAGCGGCAACGCGCAGACGCTGGCCGCCGACCTCGACCTCGTTGCCACGTGCATCAAAGCCGGGGTGCCGTCGCGGGTCTACATGGTTTCACTCGGTGATTTCGACACCCACGCCGACGAGCACGCAGCACATCAGTCGCTGCTGAAAGTGCTCGACCAGGGGCTGACAACCTTCCTGCAGCACATGAAGAGCAGCAGCTTCGGCAAGAACGTGGTGGTGATGGCGTATTCAGAATTCGGTCGCCGAGTGGCGGCCAACGCATCAGCGGGCACCGACCATGGCACGTCGGGCCCGGTCTTCATCGCAGGCGCACAAGTCAATGGCGGCTTCTACGGTGACGAACCGAGCCTGACCGATCTCGACGACGGTGACCTGAAGACCACAACCGACTTCCGTGACATCTACCACGAACTGCTGAGCAAGACTTTGCGCACGGACCCCGAGCCGGTGGTCGGCGCAGGCCGAAGAGAGCTCGGCTTTTTGTAGAGGAAATTCGGCTTTGTACCCCCGATGGGATTCGAACCCACGCTACCGCCGTGAGAGGGCGGCGTCCTAGGCCGCTAGACGACGGGGGCCAGAACTTTCCGGAGAGTCAGCATAGCCCAGGTGGGAATGCCGGACCTAATCACCGGAATGGCTGGGGTACCAGGACTCGAACCTAGAATGGCTGAACCAGAATCAGCTGTGTTGCCAATTACACCATACCCCATTGGCTGCCTATAACCGCAGGTCACAGGCCATTTTTGGACCGGACGAGCGATGGGAAGCTCCCGCCGCTTGTTGTATCGGGCCGACGAGCAGACTACCAAAGATCTGGCGCTGTCTTTTCACGCCTCCGCTGCAGCCGCGACCGCGGCCGCGTGGTCCCGGCCGGCGCGCAGCCGCGACAGACTGCGATCGCGACCGAGCAGCTCGAGCGACTCGAACAACGGCGGGCTGATCGACGCACCAGTGGCAGCGACCCGGATCGGGCCGAACGCCTTGCGCGGTTTGAGCGCCAGGTTTTCCAACAGCGCGACCTTGAGTGCTATTTCGATCTTGGCAGTCGTCCACTCCCCGACCTCCTCGAGCGCGGCGATCGCGGCGTCGAGTACGGGGGCCGCGTCACCGCGCAACTCCTTGGCCGCAGCCTTCTCATCGAGCGTGAACTCACCCTCGTTGAGGAACTTCAGCAGGTCCCACGCATCGCCGAGCACGACGATGCGGGTCTGCACCAGCCGGGCCGCCTCTGCGAATTGGCTTTCGTTGAGACCGGTGTCGTGGCCGTGGGCGGCGAAGTACACGCGCAGCCGTTCGGTGAAGTCGTCCTCGCTCAGCAGCCGGATGTGTTCGGCGTTGATCGCGTCGGCCTTCTTCTGATCGAAGCGGGCGGGGTTGGAGTTGACGTCGACGACGTCGAATGCGGCGACCATCTCGTCCAGACTGAACACGTCGTGATCATCGGCGATGCCCCAGCCGAGCAGCGCCAGGTAATTCAGCAGCCCCTCGGGGATGAAACCGCGGTCGCGGTGCAGGAACAGGTTGGACTGCGGGTCACGCTTGGACAGCTTTTTGTTGCCGTCGCCGAGAACGCTTGGCAGGTGCGCGAACTCGGGTACGCGTTCCGCGACTCCGATTCGGATCAACGCCTGGTAGAGGGCGATCTGACGTGGCGTCGACGGCAGGATGTCTTCGCCGCGCAGCACATGGGTGATCTTCATCAGCGCGTCGTCGACAGGATTGACCAAGGTGTACAACGGATCTCCGCTGCCCCGGGTCAGCGCGAAATCGGGCACGGTGCCCGCGGCGAACGTGGTGTCGCCGCGCACGAGGTCGTGCCATGTGATGTCCTCGTCGGGCATCCGTAACCGCACCACGGGCTTGCGCCCCTCGGCAACGAACGCCGCGCGCTGCTCATCGGTGAGATCACGGTCGAAGTTGTCGTACCCCAGCTTGGGATTGCGGCCCGCGGCGACGTGCCTGGCCTCGACCTCCTCGGGCGTCGAGAATGCCTCGTACGCCTCGCCGGCATCCAGCAACCGCTGCACGACGTCACGGTAGATCTCGCTGCGATCGGATTGCCGGTAGGGCGCGTACGGGCCACCGATGTCGGGGCCCTCGTCGTAGTTCAGACCCAGCCAGCTGAGCGCGTCAAGCAGCGCCAGATAGCTTTCCTCGCTGTCGCGTTCGGCGTCCGTGTTCTCCAGCCGGAACACGAAGGCGCCACCGGTGTGGCGGGCGTAGGCCCAGTTGAACAACGCTGTGCGGATCAGGCCGACATGCGGCGTACCGGTGGGCGAAGGACAGAACCGAACCCTCACGCTGCTTTTGCTCCTCGCGTCCGCGGCCGTCATCACTTTCCTTTGCGCACAACAGGATTGCTCAACGTCCCGATGCCCTCGATGGTAACGCTGACGGTGTCGCCGTCCTCGATTGGCCCAACGCCCTCCGGCGTGCCTGTGAGGATCAGATCACCGGGGAGCAGCGTCATCACCGCCGAGATCCACTCCACGATCGCACCGATGTCGTGGATCAGCAGCGATGTTCGGCTGTCCTGTTTGACCTCGCCATTGACTTCGGTGCGGATGCTGAGGTCGGCCGGGTCGAGGTCGGTGACGATCCACGGGCCGATCGGGCAGAACGTGTCGTAGCCCTTCGCTCGGGTCCACTGACCGTCCTTCTTCTGCTGATCGCGCGCGGTCACGTCGTTGCCGATGGTGTAGCCGAGGATGTTCTCGGCGGCACGCGCGGCGGGCACGTCCTTGCACGGCCGCCCGATCACCACGGCCAATTCGCCCTCGAAGTGCACGGGGTTGGCATCGGCAGGCAGCTGGATCGACACGTTCGGTCCGATGATCGCCGTGTTGGGCTTCAGGAAGATGACCGGATCGGGGAAGTCGCCGCCGCCCATCTCCGCGACGTGGGCCGCGTAGTTCTTGCCGATGCAGACCACCTTGCTCGCCAGTATCGGAGCCAGCAGGCGTACGTCGGCCAACGGCCACTGGCGGCCCGTGAACTCGGGTGAACCGAAGGGGTGTTCGGCGATTTCTTTGACAATCGCCTCCGCTGGATCTTCGGTGGGCCCTTCGATGCTGACAAAGGCAACTCCGTCGGGACTGGCGATTCGACCAAGGCGCATGGTCTCAGCCTAGTGGCCGTGATCGCGACGGCGGCGGCCAGTCCCTGGCCACAGTCGTCTCACTATGTGGAAAGATAGTTCAGCATCATGAGATGGCTATGCGACGATGGTCGCGTGTCCATCGAGACGATCAGCTCCGTGCGCCGCTGGTCGATGTTGGTCATCGCGCTGAGCGCGACGCTGTGCGCGAACGTCTTCATCAACGGCACGGCCTTCCTCATCCCGACGCTGCACACGGAACGCGGCCTCGATCTGGCGAAGGCCGGCCTGCTTTCGTCGATGCCCAGCCTGGGCATGGTGGCCACGCTGATCGCATGGGGGTACATCGTCGACCGGGTCGGCGAGCGGATCGTGCTCGCGCTGGGTTCGGTGTTGACGGCGGCTGCGGCCTTCGCGGCGGCGTCCGCGCACTCACTGATCGCCGTCGGCGCCTTCCTGCTGCTCGGCGGCATGGCAGCGGCCAGCAGCAACTCGGCCAGCGGCCGGCTGGTTGTCGGATGGTTTCCGCCGCAGCAGCGCGGTTTGGTGATGGGCATCCGACAAACCGCGCAACCGTTGGGAGTCGGACTGGGCGCCTTGGTGATTCCGCGTCTCGCCGAAAGTCACGGTGTATCCGTGGCACTGCTGTTTCCCGCTGTGGTGTGTGCCGTGTCCGCGGTGGTCTGCGCGATCGCGGTGATCGATCCGCCGCGGCCGCCGCGGCACGAAGCCGACGAGGCCGATCTGGCCAACCCGTACCGCGGGTCCTCGGTGCTGTGGCGCATCCACGCCGTGTCCTGCCTGCTGGTCGCTCCCCAGGTGGTGGTGTGGACGTTCACATTGGTGTGGCTGATGAGTTCGCGCGGCTGGTCGGCGGCATCGGCGGGCGCGATGGTGACAGCCGCCCAGTTACTTGGTGCCGGTGGACGAATCGCCGCAGGACGCTGGTCGGATCTGGTGGGTTCGCGACTGCGTCCGATCCGCACCATCGCGCTGGCGGCCGCCGCGGCGATGGGCCTGCTGGCGCTGACCGACTGGCTCGACTCCCCCGTCAGCGTTGCGGTGATGGTGGTCGCCTCGGTGATCACAGTGTCCGACAACGGCTTAGCGTTCACCGCCATCGCCGAGATCGCCGGGCCGTTCTGGAGTGGCCGCGCACTCGGCACCCAGAACACCAGCCAGCTGTTGACGGCGGGGATCGCGCCACCGTTGTTCGGTGGGCTGATCGGTGCGGCGGGCTATCCCGTCGCGTTCGCCGTGTGCGCATTGTTCCCGCTCATCGCAATGCCGCTTGTTCCCGCCGATCAGGGCCACTAAGGAACTTCACAGGATTACGCTCCGCACATGCCCACGTCTTTCATCGACGTCATCGACAAGTACTTCACGTGCGAATTCACCACGCTGTCGCGCGACGGATCGCCCGTCACCTGGCCGGTTTCCCCGCTGCTGCTTGACGACGGACGGTTCGTGTTGGGCACGAGCATCGGGCTTCCGCAGAAGGCCTTCAACATTCGCCGGAACCCGAAGGTGAGCCTATTTTTCTCGGACCCGACTGGAAGTGGTGTTGCCGACCCGGGCGCGGTCCTCATTCAAGGTGACGCCACTGCGGAGGACCGCATCTTGACCGACATGTTGTCGGATCCCGACTTCGCGGCAGCCCTCGAAACGGTCATGGCGCGCCAACCCGCGGGTGGCCTGTGGAGTTCGTGGATCGGGAAGCGCCTGTGGTGGTCCTACTACATGCGCATCGCAATCTATGTGACACCTCGCCGAGCCCTCTTCTGGCCCAACCGGGACTTCTCCGCGTCCCCCGAGGAACTCGACCTCCGTGAGGTGCGCCGTGTGGGCTGAAGCGGCCAAGTGGCTTGGCAAGTTCGACGACGCCGTCGTGACTGGTGTGGACGCGGACGGCTACC
Organism: Mycobacterium sp.; assembly: GCA_035492865.1. Taxonomy (GTDB): domain Bacteria; phylum Actinomycetota; class Actinomycetes; order Mycobacteriales; family Mycobacteriaceae; genus Mycobacterium. The sequence goes on from DATJIX010000120.1 coordinate 12,079, forward strand.
CGGTCAGCGTCCGCGTCAGCACCCGCGGCTATGACGCAACGGCGGGCACGCTCGCCGTGGCATTTCCACCGGCGACGCCCGTCGTCGACGGACCTGCCAACGTCCTGGCTCACAGCCACGACGAAAAGTTGTGGAAGCTGACCATGATCCAGATCAAGGGCCGCCTCGAGCGCCGAGGTGAGGGCTGGGTATTTCAGAGCACCAATTTCGACGCTCCGGCCAAACTGGCGTTCGTTCAGTTCCTCAGGAGCAACAGCGCCTCAGCCCAGAAGTATCTCGACAAGCGCGGCCTTGCGCGTCCGGCGGTCAATTGGGCTGCTGTCAAGGAGATACAGCGTCGCGCAAAAGCTCGCTGAACTTTTCCTGAGAGTTCGCTGGAGATACCGGCTTTCGGCGCTTCCGTTGCAAACGATTAGGAATTGCCGTTCTAGGCTATTCGTTAAAGCCTTTGTGCCACTTGGGTATTTGACGCATCAGTAAGGAGACGGCCATGTCCGTTCGACCACTTCTCGCTATCGGCTTAGCCACCGCAGGAATCAGCATCGCGTTCGCCGCGCCCGCCGCAGCTGCGCCATCGAACTCGACCAATCAACATGTGGTCCGCAACTCTGCCAAAGCCACGCCCAATGGCCGTCATACCTCGCAGACCGCGTCGCACGCAGTACCGACGTCGAACAAGAAGGTGCTGTCCTCCGACCCAGGGACGCCGGTCGCCGTCAAACACCACTGGGGCACCCACGACCGTCACCACGGCATCTTGTAGAAGATCTGAACGCCGATCTTTCGTTCGCCGATTTCTGCGTGGGGGTCGTGAATTCGTCGGAATAGCAGCCCTGATGCAGAACTCGGCGAGAAATGAGACGACCGCCGCCACGGAATCCCCTAGGCCAACGGCGGTCGCGCCTTCTTCTGTCGCGGCAGGATCAGCAGGGCAGCCACAAGGAAGCACAACGCCCCGATGAACGTGCCCACGTTAGCGAGCAGTGCGTCCACGGTGACGCCCGACTTCGTCACGAAGGCGCCGAGTGCGGACACGCCGAAGGCGACGCATCCGAGCATGTTGATCCACTCCGCCTGCCAGTCACGGGATTTCAGCTCGAAGATGCCGACGACGGCAGTGACGGCGACGACGCCGAGCGCCCCGCTCACCAGAAACGCCACCGATCCGAGGAAGTCCGGCGCCCACACCAGGCGCCGTTCCGGCTTCACCGCATGCGCCCACAACGACGCCCCGGTGCTGATATTGAACAGGATCGTCCCTGCGAATTGCACGGCGGCCGAAAGCCACCCGATCCGCCGTTCAGGCTTGGACAACACCAGCTGCATCCAGCCCGCGGTGGTGAAGAACCACGAGCCGATGAAACACAACAGGTTGGCGAACCCGGCACCTGCGACAGCCGGTAACCCCGGCATTGTCGCGATCGCGAACAACGTCGAGCCGATCGCAAACAGCCAGCACTGCCGAGACAGTGTCGCCATCTCTCGCCCTACAGGCTGGCCGCGATCCGTTCGCCGATCTGCGTAGTGGACAGCTTCTCGTCGCCGCGGGTGGCCAGGTGTTGCTCGACGGCCTTGTCGACACGTGCCGCTGCGTCGTCCTCACCGAGGTGGGACAACAACAGTGCGACCGACATGATCGCCGCCGTCGGGTCGGCGATGCCCTGACCCGCGATGTCGGGGGCACTGCCGTGCACCGGCTCGAACATCGACGGATTCGTCCGTGTCGCATCGATGTTGCCGCTCGCGGCAAGCCCGATACCACCGCACACCGCCGCAGCCAGATCGGTGATGATGTCGCCGAACAGGTTGTCGGTGACGATCACGTCGAACCGGCCAGGATCGGTGACGAGATGGATGGTCGCCGCGTCCACATGCTGATACGCGATCTCCACGTCGGGGTATTCGGCGGCGATCTCCTGCACGGTGCGCCACCACAGCGCGCCCGCGAAGGTCAGCACGTTGTTCTTGTGCACCAGCGTCAGATGCTTGCGGCGCTGCTGCGCGCGACGGAAGGCGTCGTGCACCACACGCTGCACACCGAACGCGGTGTTGACGCTGACCTCGGTGGCGATCTCATTCGGAGTACCGACGCGGATGGCTCCCCCGGTTCCGGTGTACGGACCCTCGGTGCCCTCGCGGACCACCACGAAATCGATGTCGGGGTTGCCCGCGAGAGGACTGTTGACCCCGGGATACAGCCGCGACGGCCGCAGATTGACGTGGTGGTCCAACGCGAACCGGATGCGCAGCAGCAGGCCACGTTCCAGCACACCGCTGGGCACCGACGGGTCACCGATGGCGCCGAGCAGGATCGCGTCGTAACCACGCAACTCGTCGATCACGGAGTCGGGCAGCACCTCGCCGGTCGCGTGGTAGCGACGCGCACCAAGGTCATAGCTCGTCTTGTCGACGCCGGGCACGACCGCGTCGAGCACCTTGAGCGCCTCACCGACCACCTCGGGTCCGATGCCGTCGCCGGCAATGATCGCCAGTTTCACTACAGATCCACCACTTCCAGCAGTTTGGCGCCGACGGCATCGGTGATCGCGGCACGGACGTCGGCGGGGACGTCGCGGTCGATGCGCAGCAGGACCGTCGCACCAGGTCCTTCGGCATCCTCGCTGAGCTGAGCCGCATGGATGTTGATGTCGGCACCGCCCAGCAGGGTGCCGATCTTGCCGAGCGTGCCAGGCTGATCGATGTAGTTGACGATCAGATACACGCCCTCGGCGCGCAGATCGAAGTTGCGGCCGTTGATCTGCACGATCTTCTCGACCTGCTGGGGCTCGGTCAACGTGCCGGACACATTGGCGACCGACCCGTCGGCGTACACCGCGCGCACATCGACGACGCTGCGGTGACTGGGGCTCTCCGTGGCCGTGCTGATTTCGGCCTGCACGCCACGTTCGGCGGCCAGCGCCGGCGCGTTGACGAATGTCACCGGATCCTGGATGACCGCGGAGAACAGGCCGCGCAGTGCCGAAAGCCGCAGCACCTCAACCTCTTCCGAGGCCAGTTCGCCGCGAACCTGAACCGCCAACGAAAGAGGTAGCTCGGTGGACAGCACACCGATGAGCACGCCGAGCTTGCGGACCAGATCGAGCCACGGCGCGACCTCCTCGCCGACCACACCGCCGCCGACGTTGACGGCGTCGGGTACGAATTCACCGGCCAGCGCCAGCTTCACACTCTCGGCCACGTCGGTGCCTGCCCGGTCCTGCGCCTCGCCCGTCGACGCGCCGAGGTGCGGGGTCACGACGACCTGGGGCAGGTCGAACAGCGGGCTGTCGGTCGTCGGCTCCGTGGCGAACACATCGATGCCCGCGGCCCGCACATGTCCCGACCTGACGGCGTCGGCCAGCGCCTCCTCGTCGACCAGCCCGCCGCGGGCGGCGTTGACGATGATCACGCCCGGCTTCGTCTTGGCAAGCGCCTCCTTGCCGATCAGCCCTGCGGTCTCCGGGGTCTTCGGCAGGTGCACGGAGATGAAGTCGGCGCGGCCGAGCAGTTCATCGAGCGTCAGCAGCTCGATGCCGAGCTGTGCGGCGCGCGCCGCCGAGACATACGGGTCGTACGCGACGATGTGCGTGCCGAACGCCGCCAGCCGCTGCGCCACCAGCTGGCCGATGCGGCCAAGCCCGACGACGCCGACGGTCTTGCCGTAGATCTCGGTGCCGGAGAACTTCGACCGCTTCCAGGTGTGTTCGCGCAGCGACGCGTCGGCAGCGGGGATGTCGCGTGCCGCGGCCAGCAGCAATGCCAAGGCATGCTCGGCGGCGCTGTGGATATTGGACGTCGGCGCGTTGACCACCAGCACGCCGCGCGCGGTGGCGGCGTCGACGTCGACGTTATCCAGGCCAACGCCTGCGCGGGCGACGATCTTGAGCTTCGGGGCGGCGGCCAGCACCTCGGCGTCGACGGTGGTTGCCGACCGCACCAGCAGCGCGTCGGCCTCCGGCACCGCGGCCAGCAGCTTCTCTCGGTCGGGGCCGTCGACCCAGCGGACCTCTACCTGGTCGCCAAGGGCGGCCACGGTCGATTCGGCCAATTTGTCGGCAATCAGTACCACGGGAAGACTCACGTCGAAACAGCCTAATGGGCTTCAATGTGCGGGTGGACGTCACCGTCGTCGGTAGTGGACCCAACGGCCTGGCGGCCGCCGTCATCTGCGCCAGGGCAGGTCTTTCGGTACAGGTGTTCGAGGCCCAACCCACGGCCGGGGGCGGGGCGCGCACCCTGCCCGATCCGGAGTTCTCCGGGGTGGCGCACGACATCTGTTCGGCTGTGCACCCGCTGGCGCTTGCCTCGCCGTTTCTCGCCGAGTTCGATCTGCCCGCCCGCGGGGTGGCGCTGAAGGTGCCGGAGATCGCCTACGCCAACCCGCTGGAGGGTCGGCCTGCCGCCGTGGGCTACCACGACCTGGACCGCACCTGTGCGGAGCTGACCGACGGTGAGTCCTGGCGCCGGCTGCTGGGCCCGCTGGTGGGACGTGATGGCGGGGTGCTCAAACTGTTGCTCGGCGACAAGCGCTCGATCCCCACCGATCCGATCGCCGCAGTGCAGGTGGGCAGGCGGCTGCTCGAACAGGGCACGCCCGCCTGGCGCACGCTGGCCGGTGTCGACGCCCGGGCGCTGTTCACAGGCGTTGCAGCACACACGATTTCGCAGATGCCGTCGCTGGTTTCGGCAGGCGCAGGCCTGATGCTGGCCACCCTGGCGCACACGGTCGGGTGGCCGATACCCGTCGGCGGCAGCCAAGCCATCCCCGATGCGCTCATCGCCGACCTGAAGGCACACGGCGGCACGCTGACAACTGGCCAGGAGATCACCGAACCTCCTTCGGGAGTCGTACTTTTCGACACCGCGCCCACCGCGCTACTGTCGATCTACCGCGACCGGTTGCCGCCCCGCTATGAGAAAGCGCTGCGCCGCTACCGTTTCGGACCCGGCGTGGCAAAGGTCGACTTCGTGCTGTCGGATGAGATTCCGTGGAGCGACCATCGGCTGGTCAACGCACCGACGCTGCACATGGGCGGCACCCGCGAGCAGATGGCGCTCGCCGAGCGGGAGGCCGCCGAGGGCAGGCACCCGGATTGGCCGATGGTGCTCGCCGCGCTGCCCCACCTGGCCGATCCGAGCCGCATCGACGCACAGGGCCGTCGGCCCTTGTGGACGTACGCGCACGTGCCGTCGGGCTCGACCGTCGACCAGAGCGAAACCGTCACAAAGGTTTTCGAGCGTTTCGCACCCGGTTTCCGCGACATCGTGGTGGCGGTTCGATCGGTACCCGCCGCACGTCTTGCCGATCACAACGCCAACCTCGTCGGCGGTGACATCGGCGTCGGCGGCAACACGCTGTTCCACGCGCTGGCAGGTCCGACACCGCGGCTGAATCCGTGGAGTACACCGATTCCCAAGGTGTACCTCTGCTCGTCGGCGACACCGCCTGGCGGCGGCGTGCACGGTATGTCCGGTTACTACGCCGCACGCAGCGTGCTGCGCCGCGAGTTCGGCATCAAGCAGCTACCGAGCCTCGCCCCATGACGGATCGCGAAGAGCTGTCCTGGCAGCGATTCGGCAGCGCCGCAAGGGAACTGGCCGCCGAGATTGTCGCCGACGGGTTCGCGCCCGATCTGATCCTCGCGATAGCGCGCGGGGGGCTTTTCGTCGCAGGTGCGCTCGGCTACGCGCTCGAGGTGAAGAACGTGCACCTGACCAATGTCGAGTTCTATACCGGGATCGACGAGCGCCTGCCGATGCCGGTGATGCTGCCGCCGGTGCCCAGTACCGTCGACCTCAGCGGGGCCAAGGTGTTGATCACCGACGACGTCGCCGACACCGGAGAGACGTTGCGGCTGGTCCGCGACTTCTGCGGCGAGCATGTCGCCGAGGCCCGGTGCGCGGTCATCTACCAGAAGCCGCACTCGAGCGTCGACTGTGAGTACGTCTGGCGCCGCACCGATCGCTGGATCGACTTTCCGTGGTCGGCCCCTGACCTGCCTAGGCTGGTGCCGTGACCAAGCTTGCAGTGATCTACTACTCCGCCACCGGACACGGCACCACGATGGCGCACCGCGTCGCCGCGTCGGCCGAAGCCGCAGGCGCCGAGGTACGCGTCCGTCCGGTCG
>DATJIX010000121.1:0-6262 GCA_035492865.1 Mycobacterium sp.
CACACCAGGGCGCCGTCCATGTTCACGCTCATGAACTTCTTGTAGTAGTCCCAGTCGACGGTGATCAGGAAGTCCAGCTTCATCCCGCCGAATATCGCCGCGTTGTTGACCAGGTAGTCGATGCCGCCGAACTCCGAGAGCGTCTGGGCGGCCATCTCTTTCGCGGACTCCGGGTCGGACACATCCACCCGAACCGCGAGCGCGTTGCCGCCCTCGCCTTTGATCCCGTCGGCGACCTTCTGCGCGCCTTCGGTGTTGATATCGGCGACCACCACCGCGGCGCCCTCGCGGGCCAGTGCCTCGGCGTACGCCTGGCCGATGCCGCCACCGGCGCCGGTGACGATGGCCACCTTCTCGTCGAACTGCCCCATCGATCTCTCTCCTTAGTTGGCTGCTGTGGCAATCGCTTTGGTCTCCAGGTATTCCTCGAAACCGGCGAGCCCCATCTCCCGGCCGATGCCGGATTGCTTGTATCCGCCGAACGGCATGTCGGCGGAGTACCAAACGCCGCCGTTGATGTTGACGGTGCCGACCCGCAGCCTCGCGGCCACTGCGTTGGCCCGCTCAACGTCGGCCGAGAACACCGTGCCTGACAGGCCATACGGCGAGTCGTTGGCGATGCGCACCGCGTCGTCGTCGCCATCGTGCGCGATCACCGTCAACACCGGACCGAAGATCTCCTCACGGGCGACCTTGGCGTTGTTGTCAAGGCCCGCAATGACTGTCGGTTCGATGAAGAAACCGGCGTCGCGGTCGGCGGGGCGCCCACCGCCGCAGGCGAACTTGCCACCCTCGTCGGTGGCCGAATCCAGGTAGCCCTGAATGCGATCGCGTTGGCGCGCCGAAATGACCGGGCCGCAGATCGTGCCTGCGTCGTTCGGATCACCGGGCCGCAGCGAGCCCATCGTCGCCGCGGCCGCCTCGACCGCCTCGTCGTAGCGCGCCCTCGGCACCACCAGCCGGGTGGTGATCGCGCAGCCCTGGCCGGCGTGCATGGAGGCGGTGAAGGCCGACATCGAGCACGCACCCGCCAAGTCCGCATCGTCGAGCACCAGGAATGCCGACTTGCCGCCGAGTTCGAGGAAGACCTTTTTGAGCGTGGCCGCGCCGTCGGCCATCACCGCGCGTCCCGTCGTCGTCGACCCGGTGAACGAAACCATGTCCACGCGTGGATCTTTCGAGAGCAGCGCACCGACGCCGTGGTCGCTGGAGGTGATGATGTTGAGCACGCCGGGCGGCAGGTCGGTGTGCTCGACGATGAGCTCACCGAGGATGGCCGCACACCACGGCGTATCGGGCGCGGGCTTGAGAACGACGGTGTTGCCCGCCGCCAGCGCCGGGCCGAGCTTGGCAAGGTTGATCTGGTGCGGGAAATTCCACGGGGTAATAGCACCGACCACACCGATTGCTTCTCGCGCGACCGTGCGGTGCGTCTTGATGCCCATCGGTTCGGCGATGCCGAAGTCCGTCGTCCACGGATACGACTCGGCGGTGTCGGCGGCGAAGCTCAGATCGGCGACCGGGCCTTCCAGCTGGGCCATCGAGGTGAGCATCCGCGGTGCGCCGACCTCCGCGATGGTCAATTCACGCAATTCTTCGACGTGTTCGGTAAGCACGTCCTGCAGTTGACGCACACACCGCACTCGCAGTTCGACGTTGGTCGACCAGTCGGTCTCGTCGAACGCGCGGCGGGCGGCGTCGATCGCCTGACCCATGTCGTCGACGGTCGCGTCGGCGGCCACACCCAGCACCTCTTCGGTGGCCGGGTTGATGGTCGGGAACGTGCCTCCGCCGCCTGCCACCAGCTTGCCGTCGATGAGCAGTTGACTCTGGCGATCGTTCAGCACACCCATGACCAATCTCCGCTTCCTTGCTGGACAACTGTCCGACTGAGTTCCACTCGAACCATAGACCTCGATCGCGCGCAGAGGCAAGCATGGCCGATTCACCTGCGTACTTGCCTTGGATACCCGCCGTCAGATAACTTGGACATGTGTCCAGCGATGCCGTGGCAGCCGTCACAGAACAGCCACGTAACCGGCGCCAGGAGGAGACCTTCCGCAAGGTGCTCACCGCAGGCGTCGAGATGCTGCGCGAGTCGTCGTATGCCGACCTGACCGTTCGTGCGGTGGCGGCCCGGGCCAAGGTCGCCCCGGCGACCGCCTACACCTACTTCTCTTCGAAGAACCATCTGATCGCCGAGGTCTATCTGGACCTGGTTCGCCAGGTGCCGTTCTTCACCGACGTCAACGACAGCCGGTCCAGTCGGGTCGAGCAGGCGCTGCGCGCGCTGACGCTGATGATCGCCGATGAGCCCGAGGTCGCTGCTGCCTGTACGACGGCGCTGCTGAGCAACAACGACCAAGCCGTGCGCGCGGTCCGCGATCGCATCGGCGCCGAGATCCACCGCCGCATCCGCTCCGCGGTCGGACCCGATGCCGACCCGCGCACGGTGTCGGCGCTGGAGATGACCTACTTCGGCGCGCTGGTCCACGCGGCAGGCGGCGCCGTCACCTACCACCAGATCGCCGACCGCCTGTCCTACGTGGTGGGCCTCATCCTGGGAGACGATCAATGACCGTCCAGGCCAACGCACTGGTTTTCGACCCGTACGACTACGACTTCCACGAAGACCCGTACCCGTACTACCAGCGGCTGCGCGACGAGGCGCCGCTGTATCGCAACGACGAGCTGGGTTTCTGGGCGCTGTCACGGCACAGCGATGTGCTGCAGGGCTTCCGCAACAGCACCACGCTGTCGAACAAGTTCGGCGTCTCACTGGATCCGGCGTCGCGTGGGCCGCACGCGAGCAAGACGATGTCGTTCCTTGCGATGGACGATCCGGCGCACCTGCGGCTGCGCACCCTGGTGTCCAAGGGCTTCACCCCGCGACGCATTCGCGAACTCGAACCTCGGGTCACCGAAATCGCGGTGCAGCACCTCGACACTGCCTTGCAGTCAGACACTTTCGACTACGTCGAGGAATTCGCGGGCAAGCTCCCGATGGACGTCATCTCCGAGTTGATGGGTGTGCCTCAGCCCGACCGTGCCCAGGTGAGGGCTTGGGCTGACGGGGTGATGCACCGCGACGACGGGGTGACCGATGTGCCGGCCGCCGCGGTCGAGGCGTCGATCAACCTGATCGTCTATTACCAGGGAATGGTCGCCGAACGTCGCAAGAAGCCGACCGACGACCTGACGACGGCGCTGTTGGAGGCCGAGATCGACGGTGACCGGCTCACCGACGATGAGGTGCTCGGATTCATGTTCCTGATGGTCATCGCGGGTAACGAGACCACCACCAAATTGCTTGCGAACGCGGCATTCTGGGGCCACAAGAACCCCGACCAACTGGCGCCCGTCTATGCCGATCTGGAACGGGTGCCGCTGTGGGTTGAGGAGACGTTGCGGTACGACACCTCCAGTCAGATCCTGGCCCGTACCGTCGTGGGAGAGTTGACGCTGTACGACACGACCATTCCCGACGGCGATGTGCTGTTGCTGCTTCCGGGTTCGGCGCACCGCGACGAGCGGGTGTTCTCCGATCCCGACAAGTACCTGATCGGCCGCGAAATCGGCTCCAAACTCATGAGTTTCGGCAGTGGTGCCCACTTCTGCCTCGGCGCACACCTGGCCAGGATGGAGGCCAGGGTGGCTCTCGCCGAACTGTTCAAGCGAATCCGCGGATATGAGGTCGACGAGGCCAACGCCGTCCGCGTTCATTCCAGCAATGTCCGCGGATTCGCTCACCTGCCTATGACCGTGGAGGTCCGCTAAATGCCCCGGTTCGAACCACTGCCGAAGCGAAGGCCCGCGATCGTCGCGGGCGCGTCGTCGGGCATCGGCGAGGCCACCGCGATCGAGCTCGCGGCACACGGGTTCCCCGTCGCGTTGGGAGCGCGTCGCGTCGAGAAGCTCGAGGAGATCGTCGGCAAGATCCGCGCAGACGGCGGCGAGGCCGTCGGTTTCCATCTCGACGTCACCGATCCCGACTCGGTCAAATCCTTTGTCTCACAATCGGTCGAAGCGCTCGGCGAGATCGAGGTACTGGTGGCGGGCGCCGGCGATACCTACTTCGGCAAGCTGGCCGACATCAGCACCGACGACTTCGAGTCCCAGTTGCAGATCCACCTGGTCGGCGCGAACCGGCTGGCCGGCGCCGTGTTGCCGGGAATGATCGAACGCCAGCGCGGCGATCTGATCTTCGTCGGCTCCGACGTCGCACTGCGTCAGCGCCCCCATATGGGTGCCTACGGCGCGGCCAAGGCCGCACTGGTCGCGATGGTCACCAACTTCCAGATGGAACTCGAAGGCACCGGCGTGCGCGCGTCGATCGTGCATCCCGGTCCGACCAAGACCAATATGGGCTGGAGCCTGCCTGCCGAACTGATCGGGCCCGCCCTCGAGGACTGGGCCAAGTGGGGACAGGCCCGCCACGACTACTTCCTGCGAGCGGCAGATCTCGGGCGCGCCATCGCGTTCGTCGCCGAGACCCCACGCGGCGGGTTCATCGCGAACATGGAACTCCAGCCCGAGGCGCCGCTGGCCGACGACAAGGGCCGTCAGAAGCTCGCCCTAGGTGAAGAAGGGATGCCAGGACAGTGACAACCGCAGCGATCGTGCCCCGTGTCTCCGGCGGCGAGGAAGAGCACGGCCATCTCGAGGAGTTCCGCACCGACCCAATCGGTTTGATGAAGCGGATCCGGGAGGAATGCGGCGACGTCGGCTGGTTCCAGCTGGTCGACAAGCATGTGATCTTCCTGTCGGGCGCCGAGGCGAACGAGTTCTTCTTCCGGTCTGCCGATGAGGATCTCGACCAGGCCGAGGCCTACCCGTTCATGACGCCCATCTTCGGCAAGGGCGTGGTGTTCGATGCGAGCCCCGAACGTCGCAAGGAAATGCTGCACAACTCGGCGCTGCGCGGTGAGCAGATGAAGGGCCACGCCGCCACCATCGAGGGCGAAGTCAAGAAAATGATCGCCGACTGGGGCGACGAAGGTGAGATCGAACTGCTCGACTTCTTCGCCGAGCTGACCATCTACACCTCCACTGCGTGCCTGATCGGTCTGAAGTTCCGCGAACAGCTCGACCACCGGTTCGCCGAGTACTACCACGACCTCGAGCGCGGCACGGACCCGCTGTGCTACGTCGACCCGTACCTGCCGATCGAAAGCTTCAAGCGCCGCGACGAGGCTCGCGTGAAACTCGTTGCGCTGGTGCAGGAGATCATGGATCAGCGGTTGGCCAACCCACCGAAGGACAAAGCCGACCGCGACATGCTCGACGTGCTGGTGTCGATCAAGGACGAGGACGGCAAGCCGCGTTTCTCGGCCGACGAGGTCACCGGCATGTTCATCTCGCTGATGTTCGCAGGCCACCACACCAGCTCCGGCACGTCGGCGTGGACGCTGATCGAGTTGATCCGCAATCCCGACATCTACGCCGAGGTGCGCAAGGAACTCGAGGAGCTCTACGCCGACGGCCAAGAGGTGAGTTTCCATGCACTGCGGTCCATTCCGAAGTTGGACAACGTGGTCAAGGAGACCCTCCGGCTGCACCCGCCGTTGATCATCCTGATGCGGGTGGCCAAGGGCGAGTTCGAAGTTCAGGGCTTCCCCATCCACGACGGCGACTTCGTCGCGGCCTCTCCCGCCGTGTCGAACCGGATCCCCGAAGATTTCCCCGACCCCGACGCATTCAACCCCGACCGCTACAACAAGCCCGAACAAGCCGACATCGTCAACCGGTGGACCTGGATCCCGTTCGGCGCGGGACGGCACCGCTGCGTCGGCGCCGCGTTCGCCCAGATGCAGATCAAGGCGATCTTCTCGGTTCTGTTGCGCGAGTACGAGTTCGAGATGGCGCAGCCGGCAGACACCTACCAGAACGACCACTCCAAGATGGTGGTGCAGTTGGCCCGCCCCGCGAAGGCCCGCTACCGCTTACGGAGCCGCTCGGCGGCGACATCCAGCACAAGTGCCAAGTTCGATTAATTATGGGTTATCGAATTGAAGTCGACCTAGACCTCTGCCAGGGCCACGCCATGTGCGAGCTGGAGGCTCCTGACTTCTTCACCGTTCCCAAACGGGGCAAGGTCGAGATCCTCAACGACGCACCGCCGGAAGAAGATCGGGCGCAGATCGAACAGGCCGTGTGGGCCTGTCCCACGCAAGCCTTGTCAATAAAAGAGGATTAGGAAAGGACCAAGCCAATGCCGTCATTGCCCCGCGAGGACCTCGACAAGTGGGTCGAGCAGTGGCTT
>DATJIX010000122.1:0-15412 GCA_035492865.1 Mycobacterium sp.
CACCGACCGAGGTCGAGGTGACGCTGTGCAACAACTCGCCGGTGGATTACCCGAAGGTCGGTGTCGTGTTCGTGATTGCGCAGTGCAGCTGCGCGACCTACCCGAGCGGGCTTCCCATCGGCACCGGCGAGCGCTTCGACGCGGCGACCAACAGCTGGGTCAAGTTGCACCACCCGGTCATCACGACGGGCGCGGACTACCTCGGCGCGTTCACCGACGTCCAACCGCTGCCCAAGGGCAAGACCGTCACGCTGCGCTACCGCGTGGCGCTCGACGCGTCGATGGCCGACGGCAAGGGCGCGGTGCAGGCGGCAGCCGTGGTCCCCGATTCCTTGGTCGTGATCGGCAGGGCAGAACTGCCCTTCGCCGTCTCGAAGGAGACCCCTGGCCCGCCACTCGGACCTCGCCCGACCGTGTTGCCGTTCACCGGCCTCACCTACCCGGGCGGGATAGCGGTGAACGCAACCGGCGACGTTTTCCTCACGGACTATGGGAACGACCGAGTGCTGAAGTTGGCGGCAGGGTCCAGGGAACAAACGGTTCTGCCCTTCACCGGACTCCACAAGCCGGGCCCCGTCGCGGTCGACACCGCAGGCAATGTCTACGTCAGCGATCGCAACCGGGTGGTGAAGCTGGCCGCCGGGTCAAACGAACAAAGCGTGCTGCCGTTCACCGGCCTCGTCAACGTTGACGGGGTGGGCGTCGACGGCGCCGGGAATGTCTACGCGGCGGACTGGGCCGACGCCAAGGGGCGGGTGGTGAAGCTGGCGGCCGGATCGAACGAGCAGACAGTGCTGCCCTTCACCGGCCTCGGTGCGGCCAACGCGCTGGCCGTGGACAGCGCAGGCAACGTGTACGTCACCGACAGCCCGAACAACCGGGTGTTGAAGGTGGCGGCAGGCGCGACGGATCAGACTGTGCTGCCGTTGACCGGCGTGAAGTACCCGGACGGTCTGGCGGTCGACTCCGCGGGAGACATCTACGTCATCGATGACCAGAACGGGCAGGTGATGAAGTACGCGGCCGGATCGTCCACGCCGATCGCGGTGCCGTCGGCCCCGATCTACTCGCCTGATCACGTGGCGGTGGATGACGCAGGCAACGTCTACGTCGTCGACAACAGCGGCTTCGGTCAGGTCGTCAAAATATCGAAGGCCTAAAGAGGGCCTAGAGATGGCTGTTGCAGGTCACGAGCGGCGTCCCCCGCGTCCGTCGCTCGTGACCTGCACTTATGAGCATTGCGCTGATCGGGTGGAAGCACACGAGTAGTCGACTACTCGAATTTGGATGTCAGTACGGTGAGTGGATGAAGTATCTCGACGTCGACGGAATCGGGCGGGTCAGTCGGATCGGTGTGGGCACATGGCAGTTCGGCTCACGCGAGTGGGGTTACGGGGACGACTACGCCGCCGGTGGCGCGCGAGACATCGTGCAGCGCGCCCTCGCGTTGGGGGTGACGCTGTTCGACACGGCCGAGGTGTACGCGATGGGCGCCAGCGAGCGCATCCTCGGCGAGGCGCTCGGCGATCAACGCTCCTCGGTCGCGTTGGCCAGCAAGATCTTTCCGGTCGCGCCGTTTCCCCCGGTGATCAAACAGCGGGAGCGTGCCAGCGCGCGGCGGTTGCAGGTCGATCGCATCCCGCTCTACCAGATCCACCAGCCCAATCCCGTGGTCCCCGACTCGGTGATCATGCCGGGCATGCGCAGCCTGCTCGACAGCGGCGATATCGGCGCGGCGGGCGTCTCGAACTATTCACTGTCGCGCTGGCATAAGGCCGATGCGGCGCTGGGGCGACCGGTGATCAGCAACCAGGTGCAGTTCAACCTGGCGCAGCCAAGCGCGCTCGACGATCTGGTGCCGTTCGCAGAGCGGGAGAACCGTATCGTGATCGCCTACAGCCCGCTCGCCCAAGGCCTGCTCGGCGGAAAGTACGGGATCGACAACCGACCCGGTGGAGTGCGGGCGGTGAACCCGTTGTTCGGGACCGAGAATCTGCGCAGGGTCGAACCATTGCTGCAGACGCTGCGTGACGTTGCGAAGGAGGTCGGCGCCAAGCCGGCGCAGGTCGCGCTGGCCTGGCTGATCAGCCTGCCGAATGTGGTGGCGATCCCGGGGGCGTCCAACGTCGAACAGCTCGAGTTCAACGTCGCCGCCGCCGACATCGAGTTGAGCCCCGCGTCTCGCGACGCCCTGACCGACGCCGCCCGCGCCTTCCGACCGGTGTCCACCGGTCGCTACTTGGTCGACCGGGTGCGGGAGAAGATCGGCCTGGGCTGACCGGTTGTTGGGATCGGTAGCGCGGCGCGCAGGGTCAACTTGGCGCATGAACAACAACAAGGGAGTCGCGATCGCACTTGGCGCCGTCGCCGCGCTGTTCGCCTTTTCGCTCGTAGTCCGCTTCGTCGTGCTGAGCTCGTACGGCGTATCGGGTAGCTGGATGTACTTCGGGCTGCCGTTCGGAGGTATCGGTCTGGTCGTGCTGTTGCTGCGGCTCGGGCTGCTCAACTTCGGCGAGCGGTCGAGCCGCCCGATTCAGCGGCTGCAGGAACCGGACGGCGCGAACAGATCATCTCGGCCATCTGACTACCTACTCTGACCCCACAACACTCGCCGCCAAACCGTTGGCCAGTCTGCATCCCATGCGCGGTCATGCAGGTGGGCCAACGGTTTTGGCGCCCACCAGTTGGACCGGCCCAGCCACTGCATGACCGCGGGCATCAGCAACATTCGCACCAGCGTGGCGTCGACAAGCACCGCGACGGTCAGCCCGAATCCGAACAACCTCATCAACGACACCTGCGCGGCCATCAACGCCGCGAAGGAGATGACCATGATCAGCGCAGCGGCCGTGACCACCCGGCCGGTGCGGGACACGCCGAGCGCGACGCTTTCACCGTTGGCGGCCTTGCTGCGGTCTGATGCCTGCCAGTATTCCCGAATCCGCGAAATCAGGAACAGCTCGTAATCCATCGACAGCCCAAAAGCGATGCAGAACAACAACACTGGCAGTTGCACACCGAGCGTGCCGGTCGCCGCGGTACCCAGCCCGCCGAGATGTCCTTCCTGAAAAACCCACACCATTGCGCCGAACGCAGCCGTCAGCGACAGCACGTTCATCAGCACCGCCTCGATCGGCAGCACCACGCTACCGGTGAGCAGGAACACCAGCACCATGGTGATCACCGCGATGAGCACCAGCACCAGCGGCAGGTTCGACGCTATTGCGTGCATGCTGTCGCGACTTCCCTGTGCCACGCCCGCCAGCTGCACCGGCCTACCCGCCGGGGTTGCGACGGCGTGCAGCCGATCAAGCTGGGTCGCCGAGGCGGCGGAGTACAGCGGCGCGGTGGTACCCACGGTCAGGAATGCGCTGCCGTCCTTCATCCCAGTCGGCGCCGACGGCGGTCCGGCTCGCCTGCCCTCGACAAAGGTGCCGCCCGGTGCCGACACCGACGTCACGTCCGGAACGCGCGACAGCGCAGCGGCGTAGCCAGCCAGGTCGGCTGAAGTCAGGCCGGTCGCGTTCGGGAGTACGACCGTGACGCTTGGGATCCCGTTGCCAGGGAAGTCGTTTCGGATCTGGTCGCCGACCTGGCGCGCTGACGCGGAAGCGGGTAACACCCGGTCGTCGGGGAAGCCCCACCGCACGTCGTGAAACGGCGTGCCGAGCAGCAACAGCACCGTGATGACGGCGAGACCGACCGGCACCGCGTTGCGCATCACGGATTTCGTCGATCGGTACCAGAACCACTGTCCGTACCGCCCGGGATGCGGCTCCGACCGCATGCTGAGCCGGCGCATCAGCCGGCGCACATCCCACGAGTCGAGCCGACTGTTCAGCAGCACGATCGCCGCGGGCGTGACGAGGATCGACGCGGCTGCGGTGAACGCGACCACCGCCACTCCGGCGTAGGCGAAGGACTTCAGAAAGTACTGCGGGAACAGGACCATGGTCGCCATCGACAACGCGACCGTCATCGCCGAGAACAACACCGTCCGACCGGCGGTGGCCATCGTGCGGATCAGCGCCGCGTCGCGAGTCTCGCCCGCTGCCAACTCATCCCGGAATCGGCTCAGTATCAACAACGTGTAGTCGATGGCCAATGCCATGCCCATCGCGACGGCGAGATTCAAGGCGAAGATGGATACGTGGGCGAACAGCGAAATGACGTGTAGCGACGCCATGGAGCCGAGAATGGCGAAGATGCCGACGGCGACGGGCAGCGCCGCCGCAACCAGACCACCGAAAACCCAGACCAGCACCACGAAACTCAGCGGCAGCGCCACCGACTCCATGAACAGCAGGTCCTTCTGGGTCTGCTCGTTCACCTGCCAGTAGACGGTGGCTTCCCCGCCGGCGCGCACTGTGACGCCGTCGCGATCGTGGACAAGTTCGTCATTCAGTCGCTTGGCGTTGAGCGGCGCGTCGCTTTCGCCGCCGGAGACGGCAGCCACGATCAGTCCCGTCTTGCCGTCCTTGCTGACGAACGACGCCGCCGACGTCGGCGGGACCGTCCACGTAGACAGCACCTCGCCGACCGACGCGGAGTTCTCCAGCCGCCGAACGAGATCGGTGCCCACCGCCTTGGCCTGGCGGCCCTGCGCGCCCATATCGGAGGTGACGGTGATGAGCATGCTCATGTCGCCCTGGCCGAACTTCTGCGACAGCAGCGCGGACGCCAGCGACGATTCGGCACCGGGGTCGAGCCCTCCGCCCGCCGAGAGCGACTTGGCCACGGGCAGGCCGAAGATCGCGGTACCGACCATCACCAGTAGTGCCACGGCGATGACCCGGCGCGGAGCGGCGATCGCCAGGCGCGCGATTCCGGACAGCACGTATATATGCCTCGCTAGTCGTGGGCGAGTTCGTGTTCGATGAGTTCGCGGTATATAGGAACGCCCATTAGATCAGTGTGGGTGCCGGTCGCTTGGATCTGCCCGTCGGCAAGGACCAGAATCTGGTCGGCATTGGTGACGGTGGAGAGTCGGTGGGCCACGACCAGCAGACTGCGCTCACCACGCGCGTGCAGCAGGTTGGTCATGACGTCGTACTCGTTGGCGCGGTCGAGATGCGCGGTGGGTTCATCCATCAAGATGAGCTCCGACCGCGACAGAAACGCCCGGGCAAGGGCAAGTCGCTGGCGTTGACCGCCCGAAAGGGCACGCCCGCGTTCCAGCACCGCGGTGTCGAGTTGGTTTGGCAGACACGATATTTCGTCGGCGATGTTCGCCTGGTCGAGAACCAGCCACAAGTCGGCCTCGCTGGCGTCGGGGTTTGCGATGAGCAGGTTGTCGCGGATCGTGCCGTGCAGCACGGGCGCGTCCTGCTCCAGCAGCCCGAGTCGGCCGCGCAGCTCTGCGAGCGGGATGTGGCGGAAGTCCTGTCCGCTCCAGCGCACCGTGCCTGCGACCGGATCGTGGAAGCGGCACAGCAGCGCGAGAATGGTCGACTTTCCGGCGCCGGATCGCCCGATCAGCGCGGTGATCTGGTCACGGCGGAGGGTGAAGGAGACGTCGTGGAGCACGTGCGTCTCACCGTAGGAAAACGACACGTGGTCGAACTCGACCAGCGGCGCGGTGTCCTGCCGTGCCGGGGTGCCTTCCGCGACGGACAGCGACGGCGGGTCGCCTTCGGGCAGTTCTCGCAGAGTGGCGGTGAGGTGTTGATAACCGCCCGCCGCGGTACGAAGCGTCGCGAGGGCGGTGAAGGCGGCGGTGATGGGAAAGATCGCGTACACGGCGAAGGCGAGCAGGCTGACCAACTGGCCGACGCCCAACGCCCCGTCGGCGACACGGCGTCCGTCGATGATCATGATCGCCAGGAATGCGCCGGTGACGCCGAGGCGGATGACGGCCATGTTGATAGCGGTCGCCGACGCAATGCGGACACCCGAGTCGTAGGCAACCTGTGCCTGGGCGTTGATGGACTTCGCCTCGCGGCGCTCCGCGCCGAACAACTTCACGGTGCGCGCCGCACCGAGGGCCCGGTCCAGCCCTGCCGTGTAGTCACTCAGCGCGACTTGGCGACTCAAGGAGGCGCGCTGAATCAGCGACAGAAACGGATTGCCGACAATGAACGCCACCACCAGGATGGCTATCGCGATACCCACCGTCATCGCATCGATGGACAGCATGATGATGCCCGCACCGAGCAGGGTCATCAGTCCGAACACGACGTCGCCGACGGCGCGCGGCATGTCGCGCAGCAGGCTCGCGTCGCTTGTTCCGCGGGCCAGTAGGTCGCCGGTGCGGGCACGGTCCAGCAGTCCGATGGGCAGGCGCACAACATGATTGGTGAAGTCTGCGCGCAGTTGCAGCACGATCTTTTCGCCGGTCCGGTCGAGCCGAAAGTGCCCCAACCCCTCGAGCATCAGGTATCCGATGAGCATGGCGATCAGCCAGATGGCCGAGCCGACATCGGGGACGCGCGCGGCCGCGCGATCGACCAGGCGGCCTGCCAGCAGCGGCTGCAGCAGGATGAGCGCCGTCGCGGCGGCGAGCAGAAGAATGCTCACCGTCATCGATACCCAATGAGGGCGAAGCAGTTTCAACATGTCACAGCAGTCCGAGGCGCTGCAGGTCGGTGGCGTATTTGAGGACCATCGGCGCCGAGACGTGCGGGATGTCCGGATTGTTCTTGTCAGGACCGATCTTCGCTTCTCGCACCGCAGCGCGGAATCGATCGGTCGGGCCGAAGGACCCGCAGGTCGGCCGAAGGGGCTGCGCCTGACCGGTGTTGCGCAACAGCAACATCTGCAGCACCGAATGCCTGCGCTGGTGATCCGGCAGTGCACGCAGGCCCACCTCGAAACGCTGCAACCACTTGCCGAAGTCGCTGATGCGCCGAATCGGGTAACCGGCGTCGATCAGCCAGTCGACACATTCGTCGAGGCCGATGCCGTCGTCATGCGGGTTCATCACATGGAAGGTCTGGAATCCCGCCACCGCCTGATTGCCAATGGTGGTGACCGCCTCGGCGACGAATTCGACTGGCAGTCCGTCGAAGTGCGCGCGTTGCCGATTTCCGTCGGCATCGAGCTGGTAGAACGACGCGGGCGCGACGCCGGTGGCGACCAGGCTCAGCACCATTCGAGTCACCATGTCCGTCACATTCAGCTGTCCCACGTAGCTGGTGTCGGCCAGGATCATCCCGCAGCGGAACACCGTGACCGGCAGTCCACTCAAGTCATTGGCCTCGCGCAGCAGCACCTCGGCCGCCCACTTGCTGTTGCCGTAGCCGTTCGCCACACCACCGTCGATGACGCGGGTGGGGCAGATGACGCGGATATCGCCGTCTTCCGTGAACGCCGACGGCTCGATCTGAACGCCGACGTCGGCGGTCGAGACGTAGCTGTAGGGCTTGAGCTTCGATGTCAGTGCGATGCGGATCAGCTCCGCGGTACCAACGACGTTCGGCCCGAACAGGTCGCTGTAGGGCAGCACGCCGTTGACCACGGCCGCAGAATCGACGATCATGTCGACGGTATCGGCGAGTCGCTGCCACGTCTGTTGGTCGAGGCCAAGGTTGGCCTCTCCCTTGTCGCCTGCGACGACCTCCAAGTGGTGAGCGGCCAGTTCGCGGAAGCGCCGCAACAGTTCTGGGTCACCGCTGTCGAAGGTGCCCTCGAGACGACGGTGTGCCTCCTCGTCGGATTCGGCCCGCACCAAACAGATCAGCTTGCCGCCCAGCCGCTCCATCTGCTCCAGCCATTCGAGGGCCAGGTAGCGCCCGAGGAAGCCGGTGGCTCCTGTCAGCAGGACAGTGCGCACCTCCGGACTTGGCCCCGGCAACGCGGGCGCGGACGCCAGCGTGGTGGCGTCGAGGAACTTGTCCAGCGTCAGATCCGCGGCATGCACCTCGGTGGCACCGCGACCGTGCACGGCCTCGAAGCGCAGATCGGTGGCCGGATCCACCGAATAGGCGGCTCCGCCCAGTCGCAGGCTCAGCCCCCTCACGGTTGGCACCGCGAAAAGCGTGCGCACACTCATTTGGGCATCGAAGGATTTGTTGATGGCGGCCACGACACGCATTGCCGAGATCGAGTCCCCACCGAGGTCGAAGAAGGAGTCGTCGACGCCGACACGATCGATTCCGAGTGCGTGCGCGTAGATGCCTGCCACGGCTTCTTCGGTCGCACTGGCCGGGGCACGGTAGTTGCCGCTGCGGTGATATTCCGGCGCGGGCAGAGCGCGGATGTCGAGTTTTCCGTTGACGGTCAATGGCAGCGCATCGAGCGCCACGACTGCGGCAGGCACCATGTAGGGCGGCAGCGTTTGGGCCAACGCCGCACGCGCGGCGGCGGGATCGGCTGTACCGGTGACGTAACCGACGAGGCGACTGTCGCCAGGACGGTCCTCACGAGCGATGACCGCCGCCTGGTCGATACCGTCGAGTCGCGCCAGCGAGGCCTGAACTTCGCCGAGTTCGATTCGGTATCCGCGGATCTTGACCTGTTCATCGCCGCGTCCGAGGTATTCCAGTTGACCATCGGGGCGCCAACGCGCCAAATCGCCGGTGCGATACATGCGCGAGCCGGGCTCGCCAAATGGGCACGGCACAAACCGCGACGCCGTCAGTCCACTGCGGCGCCAATATCCCAGTCCCACACCGTGACCCGCGATGTACAGTTCGCCCATCACTCCGGGCGGCACCGGCCGCAGCCATGCGTCGAGCACAAACAACGCCGCCCCTGGCACCGGTGAGCCGATCGGCGGTGCTTCCGACCCAGGCACCAACGGCGCACTTCTGGCAGCATCCACCGTCGTCTCGGTCGGACCGTAGGCGTTGATCATCACCCGGCCCGGCGCCCACTGGTCGACCACCGCGGGCGGGCAGGCCTCGCCACCGACGACGAGCGCCATCGATTCCAGCCCCTGCGGTGACAACATGGCCACCGCGGACGGGCTCAGGTCGAGCACGGTGACCTGTTCGGCGACCAGCAGGGCGTGCAAGTCATCGGGCGAGGCCGTCACCGCTTCGGGCACGACGACAAGCCTGCCCCCGCGCAACAGCGCACCCCAGGTCTCCCACACCGAGACGTCGAACGCATAGGAATGGCACTGCGCCCACACCCCCTCGCGCGGCAGCGAGGCATCCAGCGATTCCACCATGTGGATGACGTTGCGGTGGGTGATCGCAACGCCTTTGGGAGCGCCGGTGGTGCCGGAGGTGTAGATGAAGTAGGCGATCTCATCAGCGGCCGGAGCCGGAAGGCCCTTGCACGGCCGGTCATGGATGCGGGGATCATCGACGTCGATCACCAGCAGGTCTGGCGCATCCAGTCGGTCGGCCAGTGGGGCGGTCGTGATGACGGCCACCGGTGCGGCGTCGGCGAGCAGGAGTTCTATCCGTTTGTCCGGCAGCGCAGGATCGATCGGCAGATAGGCCGCGCCGGTCTTGAGCACGGCGGTCATTGCCACGATCGCCTCGATGGAACGGGAAAGCAGCAACGCCACAACCGCTCCCGGGCCAACACCGCTCTCGCACAACAAATACGCCAGCCGATTGGACGCGTCATCGAACTCGCGATACGTCATCGACACGGCACCGCAGGTCAACGCCACCGCGTCGGGGGTTCGCGCGACCTGCGCGGCCAACACCGCGGGGATCGACGTCGCCCCAGGCGCGGCTTGGCTCAGTACCGCGCGGTTACCCCAGTCATCCAGTCGGGAATGCTCATCGGAATCCAGCTGATCGATCGATGACAACCAGCGCCGCGGGTCTGCTGTCATCGCGACCAGCAGCCGCTGCAACCGCTCGCCCAGTGCCTCGATAGCGGCCTCGTCGAACACATCGGTGCGGTAGTCGACACGAAGGCCCAGTTCCCGCCCCGGCGACGCCTGCAGCACGAGGGTGTAGTGGGTGGAGTCGCGGGTGGTGATGTCGGAGATGGCAAGGTCGTCGTCGCCCGATAGTGCACCGGTGTCGATGGGATAGTTCTCGTAGACGAAAAGCGTGTCGAAAAGTCTTTCGTGGCCGCTGATGCGGTGGATATCGCGTAGCGCTGTGTGCTGATGCTCGAGGGTGTGATTCCGGGCATTCTGCAGCTGGTCCACCAGGTCTGCAGTGGTGGTTGCCGCTGTGAGACTCGCCCGCACCGGCACCGTGTTGATGAACAGTCCCACCATCGATTCCGCGCCCGCCAACTCGGTCGGCCGCCCCGAGACGGGGACGCCGAAAACGACATCATGCTGACCGGTCAACGACACCAGCAGCTGCGCCCAGGCGGCCTGCAGCACGATGTTGACGGTGGTATGGCACGAGCGAGCGAGCTCAGTGAGGGCCTTCGTGGTGGCCGTGGGCACGCGGAACGCGGTGGCGGCGCGGGGGCCCATCCCCAACCGGTCCGGTGGACCCACGAGTGTCGGAGTGTCAAAGCCGCTCAACACGTCACGCCAGGCCGCGTGCGCGGCATCGAGGTCGCGATCGGCCAGCCAGCTGACAAACCTGCGATAGGACGCGGCCGCGGGCAGCCGTTGGTTGTGATACCCGGCGAAGATCTCGCGCAACACAATCGGCACCGACCAGCCATCAATCACGATGTGGTGATTGGTCAGCACGAACCGGTACCGGTGAATACCGGTGCGGATCAACGCCACCCGAAAAGCCGGGGACTCGGCGAGATCGCGCACCGCCAGACGCTCGGCGGCACACACCAACCCGACTTGCTCGTCGACATCGACACCGGCATCGAGTTCGACGTACCGCCAGCCGGCGACGGGGTCTGCCGGAACGATCTGCACCGGCTCGTCGAACCGATCGCAGAACCGCGCGGCCAGATTCGGATGCCTGCTCACCACCGCGTGCACCGCATCGCGCAACCGGTCCGGGTCAAGAACACCGGTCACCGTCAGGTCAACCTGCACCGCATACACATCGTCGTTGCCCCGCAGCGTGCTGGCGTGGAACAGCAGACCCTGCTGCAACGGGGTCAGTGGCAGCACATCGGCGATCTCGTACTGCTGCTGCAGATCGTCAATCTGCGACTGGCTCAACCGCGCAGGCGCAATGTCGGACGGGGTCAACCCGCCCCCGCCGCGTCGCACATGCGCGCAAATACCTGCGAGTGCGTCAAACCACAGTCGGCTGAGCCGGGCGATCTGGTCGGCGTCGACCGCCGACGGCGCCCACATCCAGGCGGCCTGCAGTTGCGGGCCGGCGTCGGAGTCCAGCGTGCCTGCGTTGAGGTCGACGGTGTGCATCAGCGGCATGGCCAGGTCCGCGCTGCTGCTGCCGGTCGCCGAGGGGCAGATCCGCCAGCCGTCCCCCTGAGCGGGGGCGCCGAGGCGTCCGAGATAGTTGAACCCGATCGTCGGGTCCGCTCCGCCAAGGTCGACATCGGGGTTCAGATATCTCAGCAAGCCGTAGGTCAGCCCGTCCGGGTGCGCGCGTAGCTGTTCTTTGGCCCCCTTGATCGCCTCCCCCAACGCCGCATCTCCGTCCACTACCTGCGCCCAGGTCAACCCACCCAGTGCCAACGCCACCGGGTACTTGGTCGTGAACCAGCCGACAGTGCGGGACAGGTCGACTCCTGGCACAAGGTCTTCGTCGCGGCCATGGGCCTCGACATCGATACCGATCGGTGCGTCGCCGTTGTTCAAGAACTCGTTCCACGCCAACCCGAACGCGATCAACAGAATGTCTTGCACCCCAGCATGAAACGCCGCAGGCACCTCACCGAGCAGCAGCCGAGTGGTCTCCGTATCCAACAACGCCGACGTGCGCCCTGCCGTGGCGAACGTGTCCACCTCGGGGCGCACCGCAGGCAGCGCGGCAGGGACCGCCGCCACCCGCCGCCAGGCATCCGCCTGCGCCACCACCGCCGCCGACCGCGCATGCTCACTCAACACCGAAGCCCACCGCTGATAGGACGTACCCGCCGCAGGCAACACCACCGGCTGCCCGCCCCGATGCTGAGCCCAGGCGATGTTGCAGTCCTCCAACAGGATTCGCCACGACACCCCGTCGACCGCCAGGTGGTGAACCATCAACACCAGCTGCCCGGTGGCGGCCACCCACAATGCGCTGACCATGGCGCCGGAGGCCGGGTCCAACCGGGAGCGAGCAGCGGCCAGCGCTTCATCGGACAACGCATCCACCGATTGCAGACAGCTAGCCGCGTTCACCGAACCCGGCTCACCCACATGCAACGACCATGCGTCGTCGACCCGCAACCGCAACATGGCATGCCGATCCAACAAAACCTGAAGCACCGCAACGACATCGGTCTCGGTGACGCCTGATGGAGCCTGCAACTGCACTGTTTGGTTGAACTGTCCGATCGGGCCGTCGACGCTCTGCAGCCACCGCATGATCGGGGTAGCCACCACCGGCCCCACACCCTCGTCGACCACGCCGCCCGCGCTGTCGGCCACCCGCGCCACGCTGGCCAGCCCGGCCACGGTCTGCTCGACGAAGATGTCGCGCGGCCGACACAGCACGCCCGCGGCGCGCGCCCGCGCCACCACTTGCATCGACAGGATGCTGTCGCCGCCGAGCTCGAAGAACGACTCGTCGACGCCGACCCGTTCGAGCCCCAATACCTGGGCATAGATTCCGGTCAGGATTTCCTCGAGCACAGTGGCCGGGGCCCGGTAATGGTCGGCGTCCTGGAATACCGGCGCAGGCAGCGCGCGGGTGTCGAGCTTGCCCGACGAGGTCAACGGGAATTCGTCGAGCACCACGATCTGCGTCGGCACCATGTAACCGGGCAGCCGGTCGCTCAGCCGTTGACGTACCGCGCTGATCTTGGTGTTGGTCTGCGGATCGTTGGCGTGGCGACTGCGCTGGAGGGCGGCGGGCAGGTAGACGTCGGTCAGCGGGCCGGGGGCCGTGGTGAAAACAGCGTCGAGGGTGCCGGTCTGCGCACCCCAGGTGACAGCGACGTGATACCCGCTGGTGTCACCGAGGCGGTGCAAATCCTCTGGGATGACGCCGGCCTGGCCATCTGCGATCAGGCCATATCGCGGAATACCGGTAATGCGCACGGCCGCAGGTTGTTTGGTTGCCAACAGGGCCTGCAGTCCGTGCAGGTCCCGGCATTCCTCCCACGGCGCGGCGGGCACACAGGCCAACGAAGTCACCACCGGAATAGAAGTGCTGTGCACGACGACGTCGTATCGGTACCGGTTGAGTTCGTTGTCGGCGACTCCGCGTTTGACTTGGATGTCGAGCCCGGCGACGGACGGGCGGTCGGCGGCCCACGTGGTGAAAAACTCTGGGGCGAGCAGTAATTCGGATTCGCTGACCTTGGCGCGGTGGACGCGTTGGCGGATCTCTGCAGCGTCGGTGGTGTGGGCCAGTGCGACTGAAGTGTGAAACGCATCCTGCAGGGCGTGGTTACGGACGTCGCCGATGAACAGGGACCCGCCGGGGGCCAGCAGCCCAAGGGCGTTGTCGATGACGTCGGTCAGATATCCCGCGTTGGGGAAGTACTGCACGACCGAGTTGACCACGATGGTGTCGAAGTAGTGCTGCGGCAGTCCCTCGGTGACGTGGGCGGGTTGAGCAAGCAGTTCGACGCGGTCACGCCACGGAATCTGCAGTTGTTCGAGCGACAGGGCCAGGGTATCGATGGCCGCCGCCGAAATATCGGTGGCCACATAGTGTTCGGTGTGCGGGGCGATCTGCGACAGCAGCAGACCCGAGCCCGCACCGATCTCCAGCACCCGTCGCGGCTGCAGGGCCATGATCCGGTCGACCGTGGCCGCACGCCACTCCTCCATCTCCTCGAGCGGAATCGGATCGCCGGTGTAGCTGCTGTTCCAGCCCCGGAAGTCCCTCCCGAATGCCGACGCCCCTTCCTCAACGCCATACAGCTCGTCGTACACGTCTTGCCACTGTTCGACCTTCTCGGCGTCCGCAGCGGCGCTACTGGTGGTGTGCGCGAGGGTGAGGTAGGCGACGAGGTTGGCGTTTCCGGTGTCGTTGCGGTGCACGGTGGCGACGGCCTGGTCGACCTGCGGGCAATCAAGCAGGGTGTTCTCGATCTCGCCCAACTCGATGCGGTACCCGCGGAGCTTGACTTGCTCGTCGGCGCGGCCGACGTAGCGCAGCTGCCCGTCGGTGCCCCAACACACCAGATCGCCTGTGCGATACATGCGCGCCCCGGGCTCCCCGAACGGACATGCCACAAACCGCGACGCGGTCAACCCGGCCCGCCGAATGTAGCCCGGACCCAGTCCGGTGCCGGCCACATACAACTCCCCCACCACCCCCGGCGGCACCGGACGCATCCAGCCGTCCAGCACGAAGAAGCCGA
This sequence comes from Mycobacterium sp., assembly GCA_035492865.1. Classification (GTDB taxonomy): domain Bacteria; phylum Actinomycetota; class Actinomycetes; order Mycobacteriales; family Mycobacteriaceae; genus Mycobacterium. The sequence continues at coordinate 14,263 of DATJIX010000122.1, forward strand.
GATGGGCCAGCGGCACCCCGATCGGGCTGACAGTGCCGTCGGCGTCGTCGCTGGTGATCTCCCGCAAGGAGGCGTGCACCGTCGTCTCGGTGGTGCCGTACAAGTTGAGCAGGCGCGGCGATCCCGGGTGGTTGTCCAACCACGAGACGAGGCGCTGTGGTTGCAGCGCTTCGCCCGCGAACAGCACGGCCTCGAGGGCCAGCTGACGGCCGAGGTGGGGCAGCAGCGCATCGGCGGTTTGCAACGCGTAGAACGCGGATGGGGTTTGGCTCAACACGCTGACCTGTTCGGCGACCAACAGCGCAAGGAAGTCTTCGGGTGAGCGGGCCACCGAATCGGGCACCACCACCAGCCGCCCTCCGCTCAGCAGAGCACCCCAGATCTCGCATACCGAAACGTCGAAGGCCAGGGAATGCCACTGCGACCACACCCCCGCGGGCGGCAGCTGTTCGTGCAGCGACTGCAGCAGCTGAACGACGTTGTGATGGGTGATGGCAACGCCTTTGGGGACGCCCGTGGTGCCCGAGGTGTAGATGTAATAGGCGATGTTGTCGGCGTCCGGCGCGGGCAATGGCTCACACGCCTGGTTCAGGAGATCGGGGTCGTCGACATCGATGACCGGCAGTTCGTGCTCGCCCAGCCGGTCGGCCAGCGCTGCGGTGGTGATCGCAGCGCTCGGCGCGGCATCGGCGAGCATGAACCCGATCCGGGCCGTGGGCAACGACGGGTCGATCGGCAGATATGCCGCCCCGGTCTTCAGCACCGCCAAGATGGCGACGATCGCCTCGGCGCACCGGGACAACAGCAGCGCGACAGATTGTCCAGCTCCCACACCGTGCGCGGCGAGCTTGTGCGCCAGCCGATTCGACGCATGGTCGAGCTCGCGATAGGTCATCGAGCGGCCCTCGAAAGTCAGCGCCACCGCCGCGGGCGTACGCGCGACTTGGCAGGCCCACAGAGCCGGTATCGAGACCGAGGCGGGTGCGGGCCGGGTCAGCACCGGCCGGTTACCCCACCCATCAAGTTCGGCATGCTCACCGTCATCGAGCAGATCGATCGACGAGAGGCGCCGGGTCGGGTCGGCGGTCATGGCCGACACCACCCGCTTGAACCGCTCGATCAGCGTCCGGATGCTGCCGGCGTCGAACAG
>DATJIX010000123.1:0-5723 GCA_035492865.1 Mycobacterium sp.
AGGTGAACGCCGCCGCTTTGCGTCGTACGCGGGCGAACACCTGCGAAGGGGCCGAGGGATGAGCGAGCTCAAGACCCATCCGGTTACTTCGGGCGATGACGCGGAGACTCGGCACGCGGTAAACGGCATGCCTGCGCGAGCACGTCATAGGGTCCGCTGGCGGCTGGGCGCCGAAAGCAACGATGGGGAAACGCCGCGCGACCGGACTGCCCGACTCAGGGTTCTTGCAGGCTCAGCTATCGGCGTGGCGTGCCTTTTCGTCGCCAACGGGCTCGCTCCCGCACAAGGTTCGTTGTTCGCTGTGCCCTCTGGCGCGGTTGCATGGTTGGCAATCATCTGCGGGATCGTCGGGATCTGGCTGGTGCCTGGACTTTGGCTGTCCGCGGTAATGATGCGTTTCGGAGTGGGCCCGGCGGCGTGGCTCGGTACCAGGATCGCGACAACGCTGGCCTGGTATGCCCTGGTCGGTCCGGTAATCCACCGATCGGCCGAAGGGGCCTCGGTGACTACCGTCGGCATTCTCACCGTAACGATGGCAGCCACAGCGGCGGTATCGCTCGGCGTTGCGCTCGGCCTGATGCGCAGGCCTGCCGGCCGTTGGCCTCGGATCCTGATCGCGGCAATCGTCGGAGCTGCTGGTACCCAGGTGGCAATCTGGGCATCGAGCCTGAAGTGGAGTGACGACAGGGCTTACTCACACTTCCGCTTGGACAGTTTGATTGTGCTCGGGTGTGCGCTGCTCGTCGTCGTCGGAGCGCTCAGCCGTCCCAAGCTTCCGCCCATCCCAACGGCCAGAAACATTCGCACGCCCGTCATCGCACTCGCGGTTATTGCGGTCACCGCCACGGCACTGCTGGCTTTAGGTGCGCGGTGGTCGCCGGCGCAGCAGATGCCGTCCGCATTCAGCGTGGAGCAGGTTGCGGCGCCGGCCGGTGCCGACATCGCGTTCACCTTGGCCGCCATCGGGCCCGAGGGAGCTGAACTGATTCGCCGTGCCAACTTCACCGTCTCCGATGACACCGGCCGTCCGGTTTCCGTCATCACGCAGTTCGAGCCCGCCAGCGAAACAGGGGGTCGCGTGACCCTACTGGTCGTGTTGGAACGCAGCAGTCAACCGATGTTGTGCGGGGAGGGGCGCATGGAGAAGGCGATCCAGGCCGGCGCTCCGCTGAAAATCACCATGCGTGACCAGGTTTCCGGACTGCTCACTCAAGCTGACGTGCCGATCGGGTGGTGCGCCGGATGACCACAATGCGCCCGCGCATCTCCCGCGGTCTGGTGGGAAACAGCATCGCCCTCCTGGCCATGACGCACATCAGCTCGTTGCTCGGCTATGTGTTCTGGATGGTCTGCGCGCACGGCGTGTCCGCCAGCGTTATCGGTATGACCAGCACGGTAACTGGGGCGATGACATTAATCGCGCTGGTGGCGGTCGCCGGGTTCATGCCGATGCTCACGCGGCTGTTGCCGGGCGCCAGCTCGGAGGAACGCAGCGGGCTCTGCAGTACCGCATTCGTCGTCGCCGTCGTGGTGTCGGGTCTGGCCGGCGTCGTCGGCGTGCTGCTGCTGCCGCATTCACTGCGGACCGCAATCGGCACCGGTTGGCTGTTCGCACTGTTGCCTGCAGGCTCGGTGGGTACCGCCTTGATGTTCGTGATGAACTCGGCGCTACTGGGTGTCCGCAGGGCAGAGCTCTCGCTGCTGGGCACCGTCGTGGGCAGCGTGTCGCGACTCGTCTCAGTCGCGGCACTTCTGTCGTTGGGAGTGGTCGCGGCGGGCGCCGATGCCAGCAGCGCCCACATGATCCTCACGCTCTGGGTTGCCTCCCTCATGCTCTCCTTCGGCCTCTCTGTGGTGCTGCTCGTGCGTGCGACACCTGGCTTCCGGTTCCACCCCGGCCGGATCTGGTTTTCCCGACTGCGTCGCGTTGTGGCGTGGGACCACATCGCCACACTTGCCGTCCGGTCACCCTTCTACCTGGTGCCGATCCTCGCCGCCGCACTCTTCCCGCCCGACCAGGTCGGGTACCTGTCGATCGCGGCGATGATCGCCACCGCGTTCTATGCGGTGGCCGCCGCGGTATCCAACGCGTTGCTGGCAGGGTGCGCGGACCGCCCGGACCGACTGCCAGAACAAGCGCGCCGCGCTTTCGCGCTGATCGGTCTGCTCCTGGTCCCTCCCGTAGTCATCGCCTGCCTGCTGGCCTCAAAGATTTTGGGTCTGTTCGGTGCTGAGTACGCCCCGCACAGCGCCCTGCTCGTCCTTGGCTTGTTGGCCACCTTCCCGGACGCGTTGATCAACGTGGCGGTGGCGATGCTGCGTGTGCAGCGGCGACTGGTCGCCGTCGCCGCTATCTCGGTGGCGGGGGCAACCATCTCCATTGGTTTGTCGTGGCTGCTGATGCCACATCTGGGCATCATGGGCGCGGGTTGGGCCGCGCTTGCCTCACCGATGATTGTGGCCACCACGTTGACCGCCATCGTGTGCCACCGATCATTCGCCGGCACGCGCACCGTCGGCAGCGCGAGCACAACGGGCGCCGACATCGCCGATAAGCCCGCGATGGAACTCTCGTGACGTCGCCCGCAGACACGACGCCGATGCGATCACGTCCTTCCAACGACGACCTGGCGCGGGGGCTGCGCATCCTGCACGCCACGGACACCTTTCTCCCGAACGTCGGCGGCCTGGAACTGTCGACCGCGGCATTGGCGCGCGCCCAGGTGAACCGGGGCCAATTGGTCGCCGTGGCGACGCCACGGCATCCCGAGGCTCCAGACCGGGAGACTCTCGACGGCGCCGAGGTGCACCGGCTGCCCATGGCGATGTCGCACGTACCGGGCGCCTACGCAGACCCGGCACACCTTTGGTTTCCGCCGGTTCCGGATCCGCTGTTCGCGCGTGCGTTCGCTGACCTCGTCAGCCGTTTCAAGCCGGACGTCATCCATGTTCGGGGCTGGATTCTCTATAGCGTGCTGGGGGCCGCTCGCCGCGCAGGCGTACCAGTCGTCGCAAGCGCACACGATCACAGCCACGTTTGTGCCACCAAGATCATGCTGGACCACGGACAGACCCTGTGTTCGGGACCTGCCTTCGGTAAGTGTGTGAGTTGCGCGTTCTCCCACTACGGCCTCAAGGGGATTCCCCTGGCCGCCGGTCTGCACCAATTGGGATCGCGGCGGCACCGTCAGGTAGCCGAGTGGACGGCCACTTCCTCTGCGCTCGCCGCCCGCGGTTCGGCCCCCCGGCCCTCGGACAGCAGAGGGATCACCGTGATCCCGACGTTCATCGACGATGATCTGCTCGCCCTCGCCAGTGACGAGCGGACCGCGATGCGGCCTGAATTCGTCCCTGCCGCAGGGCCTTATCTGTTCTATGCCGGAGTGCTCGGCGCGTTCAAGGGTGTCGACGTGCTCGTCGACGCGCACGCGCGACTTCGCGCAGACGGGGTCGACGTGCCACTGGTTCTGGCGGGTCTGCCCCGAGCCGACTTCCGGCTTGAAGACCGGCCGGGGGTCGTCGTCGTGACCAACGTGCCGCGGCAGGCGGTGATCGCCGCATGGCGGCACGCCGCCGTGGGCATCGTGCCAAGTTTGGTGCCCGAGGGATTCGGCCGCGTCGCGGTGGAATGCCTTGCGGCCGGGACACCTTGCGTGGTCTCGGCGCTCGGCGGTCTGCTTGACGTGGTCACCGACGGCGTCGAAGGCTTACACGTGCCGCCAGGCGACGGCGGGGCACTCAGCCGCGCCATTCGGCGCCTGCTCGAGGACGAGACGCTGCGGCTACGGCTCGGCGCGGCAGGACCAGCCAAGGCAGCCGGCTTCACGCTGTCACACGTCGTGCCCCGGCTCGACGAGGTGTATCTGCGGGCCCTGGGCGATGTCTCGGCAAGGGGGCGTCGGCGATGACGGCTTCCACCGCTGAGGGCTCCTCGAAAAGCGCGGAGATGACGAGGATTCCGCTGGTCTTGATGTACCACTCGATCGCGGAGTATGACGAGGATCCATTCGAGGTGACCCTGACGCCGCAGCGGTTCGAGCGGCAGATGCGTTGGCTGCGTAGCAGGGGACTGCGAGGCGTCTCGATGGGTCAGTTGCTCGACGCAACGGCCGACGGCCGGGCGCGCCGCATGGTGGGGCTGACGTTCGACGACGGCTACGCCGACTTCGTCCCGAACGCGATGCCGATCCTTCGGCGATACGGCTTCTCCGCCACCATGTTCGTGCTCGCGGGACGGCTCGGCGGTGACAATGCGTGGAGTAGGCCCGGGCCCTGCAAGCCGCTGTTGACGGCGGACCAAGTGCGCGAGATCGCCCATGCTGGAACAGAAGTCGCGTCGCACGGGCTGGAGCACGTGTCTTTGCTGCAGGCCGACGACGCCCGACTGCGAGATGAAACCGTGCGGAGCCGCGCCATCCTGCAGGAGCTGCTCGGAGAGCCGATCCGCGGATTCGCCTACCCGTACGGGCACTCGGATGCGCGCGTCGTCGAGGCGGTGAGGACCGCGGGCTACGACTATGCCTGCGCGGTTCAGCCGTGGTCCGGTATTGGCCGCCATGCGATTCCGCGAACCTCCGCGTTCGAACACGACAGCTCATGGCGGCTGGACGCCAAGCGAATCGTCTCGACACTGACGGTTGGCAACCGCATCGGCGTACGCCGTTACAGGGAGGGGGGGAAATGCGCGTCGTAGTGGTCGGGCAGGGATACGTCGGGCTGCCGCTGGCGGTCCGCGCCGCGCAAATCGGCCACCAGGTCGTTGCGTTCGACGTCGATGCAACGCGGGTGAAACGGCTGCTTTCCGGAGAGTCGTACATCGAGGACATCTCCGACCATGACCTCAATGCGGTGATCGAGGCAGGAACGCTGCACCCATCGTGCGAAGCTCGCGCATGCTCAGGCTTCGACGTCGCGATCATCGCGGTACCCACGCCGTTGCACGAGGGGGTGCCGGACCTGCGCTACATCGAGCAGGCCGCCGAGACACTCGCCCGCTACTTGCGACCCGGGGCGACGGTCATCGTCGAGTCGACGACCTACCCGGGAACGACCCAGGAACTGGTCGCGCCGATTCTGGAGAATGGCTCGGGTCTGGTTGTCGGCCAAGACTTTCATCTCGGGTACAGCCCGGAACGCATCGATCCAGGCAACTCCACGTGGACGCTCGTCACCACACCGAAGATCGTCTCGGGTGTGGATGATGCTTCGCTGACGGCGGTTCAAGCGTTCTACGACACCCTCGTGGAAAAGACCATTCCCGTGGCCTCGCCGCGGGAGGCCGAGTTGGCCAAACTGCTGGAGAACACCTTCCGCCACGTCAACATCGCTCTGGTGAACGAAGTCGCCATTTTCGCTCACGAGCTTGGCATCGACGTATGGGACGCGATCGACGCCGCGTCGACGAAGCCGTTCGGATTCATGCGTTTCACGCCGGGTCCGGGGGTCGGTGGGCATTGTCTGCCGATCGATCCGTCTTACCTGTCGTGGCGCGTGGAGCGCGTGCTCGGCCACAACTTCCGCTTCGTCGAATTGGCCAACGACATCAACGGACACATGCCTGACCACGTGGTGCACCGGATCACGATGGGCCTCAACGCCCGGCGGCGTGCCGTCAACGGTTCCCGCGTGCTGTTGCTCGGGTTGTCGTACAAGAAGAACACCGGCGACGCTCGCGAGTCGCCTGCGGTGCGCGTCGCGCAACTACTGGCCGAGATGGGCGCAGA
>DATJIX010000124.1:0-5653 GCA_035492865.1 Mycobacterium sp.
ATTCGCGCGGCCGCGGTGCAGTCGTGACATCACCGTGCCGAGCGGCACGTCCAAGATCGACGCAATCTCCTTGTACCGGAAGCCTTCTACGTCGGCGTAGTAGACGACCAACCGCTGGCCTTCCGGCAAGGCCTGCAGGGCATCGCGCACGTCGTCGTCGGCCATCGCTTCCAGCACAGCGAGTTCGGCCGATTGGCTCCTGGGCGCGGTTGGCCACGTATCGGCGAGATCGGCGGCCAGCACTTCGTCCGGACGCCGCTGCGCGGTGCGGTACGAGCCGATCCACGTGTTGGTCAGGATGCGGAAAAGCCACGCGCGGACATTGGTTCCGACCCTGTAGTTGTGAAAACCGGCGTACGCCTTGGCCATCGTCTCCTGCACAAGGTCCTCGGCGTCGGCAGGCCGCCGCGTGTACCGAAGCGCCGCGCGGTACAGCTGGTCGGTCAACGGCAACACGTCGCGGTCGAACCGCGCCGACAGGTCATCTGTCTGGTTGCTCATATGACGAGCTTGGCACCTCAAGTGGGGTTGAGGTCAAGCGATTTTCACCGAACTCGCCAAGCTTCTCGGGCGGCCGTGCGATGGCGTGGTTAGAAGCCCGCCGCCTGCCCGTCCCGGCGTGGGTCGCTCACGCCGAGGTAACCGTCCCCCAGTCGCCAGATCGCCTGACAGGCCCCGAAAGCGTTGTAGTCGCCGACACTGACTAGGTCGTGGCCGCGGCCGCGCAATTCGTTCAGGGTATCCGCGGAGAAGCCGTCCTCGACGGTGACTTGCAGCCCCTGCACCCAGCGGAACCGAGGTCCGTCGCAGGCGGCCTGCGGGTTCTGCCCGTAGTCGGCGATCCGCACCATGACCTGCAGGTGTCCCTGCGGTTGCATCGGGCCACCCATGACACCCAGCGTCATCACCGGAGCGTCCTGCCTGGTCACAAAGCCGGGAATGATGGTGTGGTACGGGCGCTTTCGCGGGCCGACCTGATTCGGATGCCCAGGGGTGGCAACAAAGTTCGCGCCGCGGTTGTGAAGTGAGATCCCGGTACCCGGTACCACCACACCCGAGCCGAAGCCCATGTTGTTGGACTGGATCATCGATACCATCATCCCTGCCGCGTCGGCGGCAGTGAGATACACCGTGCCACCGCTAGGCGGGGTTCCCGGCCCAAACACCTGGGCCCGATTCCTGTCGATGAGCTTGGCTCGCTGTGCCAGGTAGTCGGTGCCCAACAAACCATTCGGTGTGACAGGCATGAACTCGCTGTCGGCCACATAGGCATACGCGTCGGCGTACGCCAGCTTCATCGCCTCGATCTGCAGATGAAGGCTGTCAGCCGAATCCACCGGCAGAGAGGCCATATCGAAGTGTTCAAGGATGCCAAGGGCGATCAGAGCCGCGATGCCCTGACCGTTCGGCGGTATCTCGTGAAGCGTGTAGCCCCGGTAGTCGTGGCTGATAGTGCCCACCCACTCGGCCCGATGCGCAGCGAGGTCGCTTGCACGCATGACGCCTCCGTTAGCCGTCGAGTGCGCTTCCATCGCCTCTGCGAGCTCGCCACGGTAGAACGCCTCCCCGTTGGTCCGCGCGATCTTCTCCAAAGTCGCCGCATGCTCGGGAAACCGAAACCGTTCTCCTGACGACGGCGCGTGGCCGCCGGGCGTGAAGGCGCCGGTGAAGCCGGGCTGTGATTTCAGCTCCGCAACCTGTGCGGCCCATTGACCGGCGATCGTCGGAGAGACCAGGAAGCCGTCGCGGCCATAGTGGATCGCACGCTCGAAGAGTCGCTCAAACGGTAGCTTGCCGAACTTGGCATGCAGCTCGACCCATGCCGAGACCGCACCCGGCACGGTGACCGAATTCCAGCCGCGCTGTGGAACGTTGGCGTTGCCAAAGTATTCGGGTGTCCACCCCGCGGGGGAACGCCCGGATGCGTTGAGCCCGTGAAGCTTTTCGCCGTCCCACACGATCGCAAACGCGTCTGAGCCCAAGCCGTTCGACACCGGTTCGACCAGTGTGATCGTGATCGCCGTCGCGATGATTGCGTCGACCGCGTTGCCGCCTTCGCCAAGCATCGCGAGGCCGGCCTGTGCGGCCAACGGTTGCGTCGTGCACACGACATTGCCTGCCAGCACGGGCTTTCGCGGCCACGCGTACGGCAAGTCCCACGAAAAGGGGGCGCTCACCCCAGAAGCCTACGGCCGGGCCGCGCGCCGATGCCGAGACTGCGGGCAGATCGCACTTTTCGCTGATATGGCGATCTGCCCGCAGTTTCGCGGGCTAGCGATACGTCAGTAGCGGTAGTGCTCGGGCTTGTACGGGCCCTCGACGTCGACGCCGATGTACTCCGCCTGCTCCTTGGTGAGCTTGGTCAGCGTGCCGCCCAGCGCCTCCACGTGGATGCGCGCCACCTTCTCGTCGAGGTGCTTGGCCAGCCGGTAGACCGCGTTGTCGTACTCGTCGTTCTTGGTCCACAGCTCGATCTGCGCGATCACCTGGTTGGAGAAGCTGTTGCTCATCACGAACGACGGGTGACCCGTCGCATTGCCCAGGTTCAGCAGGCGTCCCTCGGACAGCACGATGATCGACTTGCCGTCATCGAAGGTCCACTGGTCGACCTGCGGCTTGATGTTGAGGCGCTTGGCGCCGGACTTCTCGAGCGCGGCCATCTGGATCTCGTCGTCGAAGTGGCCGATGTTGCCCAGGATGGCCTGGTGCTTCATCGCCTTCATGTGATCGAGCGTGATGATGTCCTTGTTGCCCGTTGAGGTGATGATGATGTCGGCCGCGGCGACGCCCTGCTCGACGGTCACCACGTCGAAGCCGTCCATCAGCGCCTGCAGCGCGTTGATCGGGTCGATCTCGGTGACGGCCACACGTGCGCCCTGGCCCGCCATCGACTCAGCGCAACCCTTGCCGACATCGCCGTAGCCGCAGATCAGCACCTTCTTGCCGCCGATCAGCACGTCGGTGCCGCGGTTGATGCCGTCGATCAGCGAGTGCCGGGTGCCGTACTTGTTGTCGAACTTGCTCTTGGTGACCGAGTCGTTGACGTTGATCGCCGGGAACGGCAGCTCACCGGCCGCCTCGAACTGGTAGAGCCGCAGCACACCGGTCGTGGTCTCCTCGGTGACGCCCTGGACCGACGCGGCGATCTTGGTCCACTTGTCCTTCTCGGTCTCAAAGCGCGTCCGCACCAGGTTCAGAAAGACCTTCCATTCGGCGGAGTCGTCGTCCTCGGCGGGAGGCACCACACCGGCCTTCTCGTACTGCGCGCCGCGCAGCACCAGCATGGTGGCGTCACCGCCGTCGTCGAGGATCATGTTGGCCGGCTCGCCTTCCCAGGTGAGCATCTGCTCGGCGGCCCACCAGTACTCCTCGAGGGTCTCGCCCTTCCACGCGAACACCGGGGTGCCCTTGGGCTCCTCGACGGTGCCGTGCGGGCCGACGACGACGGCCGCGGCCGCATGGTCCTGGGTCGAGAAGATGTTGCAGGATGCCCATCGAACTTCAGCACCGAGCGCAACCAAAGTCTCGATCAGCACGGCGGTCTGCACGGTCATGTGCAGCGAACCCGAGATGCGCGCACCCTTGAGCGGCTGCACGTCGTGGTATTCGCGACGCAGTGCCATCAGGCCTGGCATCTCGTGCTCGGCGAGCCGGATCTCCTTGCGGCCGAACTCGGCCTCGTTCAGGTCGGCCACCTTGAAGTCGATGCCGTTGACGACGTCCGCCTTCAACTCAGTCATGTAGAGCCCTTCTTCTTTCGTGATTGCCAATGTGCGCACAGGTGTGTGCGCTGCGGCGACACCTATGCGAAAACCCAAAGCCTGCGGGCTCGCGGGACAGGCGCATCGGCGCTCTGACAGCTAAGGGGTATCTACAACACCGTAGCGTTCGGCGAACGGGGTCATCAAACGGGCGAGGTCGCGGGCCACGTCGTGGTCGGCCTCCGGCGGCATCGAAACATAGCTCATCGCGAGCCTGACGATGGCCCGCGCCAGCACGCCGGCGTCCTCTTCACTGGTGCGCACCCAGCTATGCATGAAGGTTTCCGTCAGCCGCGCCGAACAGCGGGTGATGATCGGCGCCGAATCGGTGGTGATCAGCTGCAGAAGGTCGGGTTTGGTGGTGCCGGTGAGCAGCGAGATCACCAATGGGTCGGCAGCCGACTCGGCGAAGAAGTCGCGGAACCCCTGCAGGAACGCGGCGTAGATGTCGCCGACGTTGCCGTCGATCGCGTCTGCGATCTGGTCCACCAGCCGGTCGGCGAGCCGCAGTGCGTAGCCCTGCGCCAGGCCCTGCCGCGACCCGAACTCGTTGTAGATGGTCTGGCGGCTGATGCCCGCCGCCTTCGCGACGTCCGACAGCGTGATCGATGACCAATCGCGGGTCACCAGGAGTTCTCGCATGCCGTCCAAAATCGAATCGCGCAGCAGCACCCGGGACGCCTCGGCGTACGGAATGCGCTGCGCGGTTCGACTCTCGTTCACAGTCGCAACGGTAACGCTCAAGAGCGCGCGACCTCGACCATCTCGAAATCGGACTTCGCCGCGCCGCAGTCCGGGCAGCTCCAGTCGTCGGGGATGTCGTCCCACCGAGTGCCGGGGGCGATGCCGTCCTCCGGCCAACCCTTTGCCTCGTCGTACTCGAATCCGCACTGCACGCAGATGAACAATTTGTAGTCGGTCATTTCATTGCCTCATCTTTCACTTCGAAGTCGACCTTCTCGCGTACTGCACAGTCCGGGCAGCACCAGTCTTCGGGGATTTCGTTCCATCCGGTGCCCGCGGGAAAGCCTTCCCGCGGTGCACCTTTCGCCTCGTCGTACACGTAGTCGCAGCCGGGGCACTGGTAAGCGGTCATGCCGCCGCTCCATACTTGGCGAGGACCTTGTCGCGCATCCGCGGGTGGATGTTGACGCGGGTGATGTCGCCGTCGTAGTGCGCCAGCACCCGGTGGTCCATCACCTTGCGCCACAGCGGTGGGAAGTAGGTCAGGGAGATCATCGACGCGTACCCACTGGGCAGGTTCGGCGCGCCTTCCATGCTGCGCAGCGTCTGGTAGCGGCGCGTCGGGTTGGCGTGGTGATCACTGTGCCGCTGCAGGTGGTACAGGAACAGGTTGGTCACGATGTGATCGGAGTTCCAGCTGTGCACCGGCGCGCACCGCTCGTAGCGACCACTTTCCAGCTTCTGCCGCAGCAGGCCGTAGTGCTCCAGGTAGTTGACCGTCTCCAGCAGTGTGAAGCCGAAGATCGCGGAGATCACGATGTAGGGAATGAGCGCCAGACCGAAGACCGCGATCAACGCGCCGTAGAACACCACCGACATCGCCCACGCGTTGAGCACGTCGTTGGACCAGTGCCACGGACTCTTGCCGGCCCGACGCAGGCGCTGAGCCTCGAGCTCCCACGACGACTTGGCACTGCCGAACACGCTGCGCGGCAAGAACTCCCAGAACGTCTCGCCGAATCGGGCCGACGCCGGATCCTCGGGAGTGGCGACACGCACGTGGTGGCCGCGGTTGTGCTCGATGTAGAAGTGGCCGTAGCAGGTCTGCGCCAGCGTGATCTTGGCCAGCCAGCGTTCCAGCTCGTCCTTCTTGTGCCCCATCTCGTGAGCGGTGTTGATGCCAACGCCGCCGAGCATGCCGACCGACA
>DATJIX010000125.1:0-12708 GCA_035492865.1 Mycobacterium sp.
AGGTCCCGTACCGCCGCCGCCGCGGTCTGCACACTGGCCAGCGAGGTGAGGTCCAGTTCCACGATCGACGTCACGGCATCGGGCACGTCGCCGCGAATCCACTCCTGCGCGTCGCGTAGAGCGGCCAGATTCCGAGCCGCGAGAATCACGTGTGCACCGGTCTTGGCCAGTGCGCGGGCCGACTCCCGTCCGAGTCCGGCGGACGCACCGGTGATCACGCAGGTCTTACCGGTGAGGTCGACGCCCTCGACGACCTCGAGCGTGGTTGGCGTTCCCACTACGCGTTGACCTCGCCGAGGCGCCACAACGGTGTCACCACATCAGGATCGCATGCCTCCTCGACGATCCATTTGCACATCCGCCGCATCGGCTCGATCGCGTCCTGCGGCGCCGAGATCGGCACGCTGCACGCGTACCCGAGCGTCGTGAGCCGTTGCGCGCCGAAGAGCGGAAGCTTGTCTCGGAGTTCGCGTTTCAGCGACTCAGGGTAGATGCCGATCGTCTGGGTGTAGGCCGTAACGGCCTCGGTCACCTTGTCGATGCTGTCGACGGGCACGATGTTGGCGACCCGACCGGACAGCATTGACGAGTAGTCGACGGCGGAGTCGGACTGCGACACGATGATCGCCCCTTCGTGGTGTTCGCCGCCGATCACCCGGTACCAGTCGTCGGTCATCCGGGACGCCTCGACATGGTCGTAGAGATCGCGGCTGACCTGCAGCGGCGGCGTGCTGATGAACGACGGCAGCCGCGTCAGCTCGTCGTAGATCATCTGGCCGAGCTTGTTGGCGTCGGCGATGCCCGCGGCGTCGGTGCCGCTCATCACGTAGATGACGCGGGCGTTGGCACATCCCTCTTGATTGGCCACGCCGATGTCGACGGCCGCGCAGCGCGCCACCTCGCGCATGGTCTCGTCGTCGCTGAAGGCCTGCCGCCCGATGATGGTGGCGCTGCGTTTGGGATCGAGCGCGATCATCTCCAGCCCGGGCTGGATGTAGCGGGTGACGTGCTTGACCGACGCGAAACCGCCCCAGGCGACGATCTTTTCGATGTGTTCCGGTCGGTACAGCGGCTCCTCGACGGCGACGTCACCGCCCTTCCAGTACCCGACCGCGAGGTGTTTGGTGATCGGGTGGTCGGGGGCGACGTCCGCGAGTGTGCGCGCGATGGCGACCGCCGTCAGCGGATCGTTGGACGGCGCCTTGATGATCGCGTCGCATCGGGTGATCACCGAGCGAAGGATGGTCACCGCCGACACCAGACCACCGTTGCCCGCCGGGATGTGCAGCACCCGTGATCCGAAAGCGCGGACGCGCAATTCCCGTCCGTCGCCGAGCGTCTGCGCCACCCAGCCGTTGAGATAGTCGAGCCCGACCTGGCTGTCGGCGACCTCGAGCACGTTCCCGCGGGAGAACAGCGGCCGCAGAATCCGGTAACTGTTCTTGAGCATGTCCGGCGGCAGGGGATTGGCCAGCAACGCGGCCTCGTAGGCCTCCTGCAGATGGGGGTTGCACTCGAAGTCGAGTGCGTCCCCCAACGCCTCGAGGACGTCGAGGATCTCATCGAAGGCCAATTCGTAGAGGTCGGCCATCGCCATCGGACTCGACAGCGGTAGCCGGTGCACGTGACGGGCCATGTCGGGCGCCTGGAACTGCGCAGCGCCGCTGCGGGTGCCGAAGGACACCAGATCGTCGGTGATCGTCTCACCGCGCAGGAAGAGCGGAACGGTGTACGCGCTGCTCATGATTCGAACGCCTTCATGAACTCGACGGCCTCGTTGTGCACCTCGTGGGTGGCCGCACAGGTGATGCGGTCGTCCTCGACGCCCCGCTTCTCGCTGTAGCGGACGATGTCGTGTTCAAACGCGACACTGGTCTGGCCGCACGGGCACTGCAGGCCCCAGTCGATGGTGACCTCGTCGCCGGAGATCACCCCGCCCCAATGCGCCTTGAGCAGAACGTCATAGACGGCGGCGCGGCCGGTCTGTCTGCCGGTGCGTGGCAGCGGTTGACTGGTATCCGGGTCGAGGATGAACGGAATCACCCACGGCTGCACGTGGTATCGCCCCTCGCTGCAGCCCCAGTGGAACGCGCTCTGCTCAGAGAACCCGTAGCCTTCCTGAATCCGGTCGACTCCGAGGAACTCACCGATCACATCCATGTAGTCGTCCGGCAGTGCAACACCCTTGAGCCCGCCGCCGGTCAGGATCGCCGAGTCCTTTGCGAAGACGTTCCTTACGCCGCGGTCGAGGCCGGCCCTGGCGATGTCGTACATGATGTTGTACGCACCGATCATGAAAACCCTTTTGCCGCGCAGCTTCTCGGTGATCTCGGTGAAGAACGCGTCCAGCTCCTGGGGCTGCCGCGCCTGCATCGCGATGAACTCGTCCTTGCGGGCGGCCAGCGCCGGGTCGATCACCAGCCGGTCCAGCTCGCCCCGTGACGCGGCAGCGCGCATCTTCGACGCCAGGAACATCAGGTCGGTGTCGATGGCGTCGGGGTACAGCGCATGGAACTTGCTCTCGTCGCCGCCGGTGAATCCCCGCTTGATCATGTTGGCGATGCGCAGGTGGCCGAGCTTGCCCTTGGCATAGTTGGGCCAGATGACGTCGACGGCCGGGTGAAGCTCCTCTTCGGTCGGCTCATGGCCGAACGTTTGGAACAGGCAGATCTTCCACAGCACCATGCCTTCGCGCGCACCGTGCTTGTCCTTCGGGATGATCGACAGGGTTCCGGTGGTGCCGCTGGAAGTGATGACCTCCAGCGGGGTCTGGTCGTCGAGGCGGTCGATCCACTCGTCGATGCTGTGGCAGCCTTCCGTTTCGACGCCGGACAGGTCGTGGCTGGTGAGCTTGTCCAGCCACTGCGTCATCAGGTCGAAGCGCTTGCCGTCGATCAGCGCCGACGGATAGGACTTGAACGCTGTGTGCGAAAATAGCAGCGGGACAAGGTCGTTGAACTCATTGACTTCCGTTATGCCCAATCGATTGGCCAGCTTGCGCACCATCTCGATGCTCTGCAGGTGCTGCTGGAACCGGATGGCCATCGCCTGACGTTGGAGTTCCTCCAACTCATCGCGGGCGATGCTGTGCATCTGGGTCAACGACTCCCCGAAGAACGAAATCGGGTCGTCCATGAACTGCTCAACCGTCCGGGTGGACTGCGATGTCGCCATGCTGAGGGACACTACGAGCTCTTGCAGTCAACTGCAAGAGTGTAGTTGTCTGCAATAACTGACGTGCGCATACGATGTCCGCCATGCCTGAACCGCTGATCCTGCCCATTCGCGGGCGCGCACCTCAGCTGCACGCCGAATCGTGGGTTGCGCCCAACGCCAGTGTGATCGGCCAGGTCACGCTGGCAGCAGGCGCGAGCGTTTGGTACGGCGCGACGCTGCGCGCCGAGGCCGAGCCGATTGAGGTCGGGTTCGGCGCGAACGTCCAGGACGGCGCGACGATCCACGTCGACCCCGGTTTTCCGGTCCGGATCGGCGCCCACGTGAGTGTTGGGCACAACGCCGTCCTGCATGGGTGCGAGATCGAGGACGGGTGCCTCATCGGAATGGGAGCGGTGATCCTCAACGGCGCCAAGATCGGCGCGGGGTCACTGATCGCTGCGAGCGCATTGGTGCCGCAGGGCATGGTGGTGCCGCCGCGATCGCTGGTCGCGGGCGTGCCGGGCAAGGTCCGTCGCGAGCTCAGCGACGCCGAGGTCGCGCACAACAGGAACAACGCCCAGGTGTATCAGGCAATGACCGAGCTGCATCGCGACGCACTGAGCTAGACCGAGATCGGCGGGTTGAGCCGCGCGAAGCCGTCCTGCCGGAAGTACGGGAAATAGGGGTACGGGGCCTCCCGGCTGCTTACCGCGTCCAGCCGCGCGATCTGGGCGGCGTCGAGCCGCCAGCCCACCGCGCCGAGGTTGTCGCGTAGTTGCCGTTCGTCGCGCGCGCCGATGATCACCGAGGACACTGTGGGCCTGCGCAGCAGCCAGTTGAGTGCGATCTGCGGGACGGATTTACCTGTCTCGGTTGCGATTTCGTCGAGCACGTCGACGATCGCGAGAAGTCGATCGTCGTCCACGGGCGGGCCCGCGGCCGCCGTTGTGTGCAGCCGGCTCCGTTCGGGCAGCGGTTGACCGCGGCGGATCCTGCCCGTCAACCGGCCCCAGCCCAGAGGGCTCCACACGACCGCCCCGACGCCTTCCTCGACGGCCAACGGCATGAGTTCCCATTCGTAGTCGCGGCCGACGAGCGAGTAGTAGACCTGATGCGCGACATAGCGCGGACGGTGGTTTTCGTCGGCCAGCGACAGCGACTTCATCAGTTGCCACCCGGAGAAGTTGGACACGCCTGTGTAGCGGATCTTTCCCTGCTCGACGAGCATCTCCAGCGTCTGCAGCACTTCGTCGATGGGCGTATACGCGTCAAAGCCGTGCAACTGGAACAGGTCGATGTGATCGGTCTGTAGTCGACGCAGCGCGCCGTCGACGGCCCGCAGCAGCCGTGACCGCGACGAGCCCCAGTCGTCCGGGCCGGTGGGCAGGCTGGCTTTGGTGGAGATGAGCACATCGTCTCGACGGCCTCGCAGGGCTTCGCCCAAGACCTCCTCCGACGCGCCGTCGGAGTACACGTCTGCCGAGTCGAACAGGTTGATGCCAGCCTCGAGACTCAGGTCGATCAGCGCCCGGGCCTGGTCGACGTCGGTGTCGCCCCACGCGCCGAAGAAGTCCCCGACACCTGCGAATGTGGCAGTGCCCAAGCTCAACTCGGAAACCACAAGGCCTGAGTTGCCGACCCGTCGATACTCCATGACTCCTCCTTTAAAGGGAATGCCGTCCCGTTAACACTGTAACGGCACAACTGCGGCTAACGAAACCGTATTCCCGTTAATATCGGATCATGACGGGACCGGGCTTGACGCGACCCGGCGGTCGGACGGCGGCCGTCCGGGAAGCCGTTCTACGCGCCGCCGGCGACATGCTGGTGGAATCCGGGCTACATGGGCTCGAATTGACCGCGGTTGCCGAGCGTGCCGGGGTCGGCAAGTCGACCGTTTACCGCCGGTGGGGATCGGTTCCGGGGTTGGTCACCGATCTGCTCTGCGACATGGCGGCACAGTCAGTGAGCCGGTCGAATGCCGGGTCGCTTCGCGGCGACCTGCGGGCCAACGCTGCACTGGTGCGCCGCACGCTCTCCGATCCGCGGCAGGGCCGGCTGTTCAAGGCGATCATCGCCGCGGCTACCTACGACCAGAGAACCGCCGAGGCGCTGTCGACGTTCTACGACCGGCGCGTCGCGGAGTGGTCGGGATGTGTTGTCGATGCGGTGGGCCGGGGTGAAGCGCCGAAGGGGACCGACGCCGGGGCCGCGATCCGCCAGGTTTCTGCGCCCCTATACTACCAATTCCTCACCAGCACAAGACCTCTCACTGCAAAGGATGCTGAACGCGCGGTCGAAGCCGCGATTGCCGCCATCACGGCGGGCGCCTTCGTGCGCAGCACAAGGAGATGACACGATTCCGATTCGGCGGGTGGGGGTATATCCGTACGGTGACTCCCGTGCGAATTCTGGTTACCGGCGCTACCGGCTATGTTGGCTCGCGGCTCGTCAGTGCTCTGCTCGACGAGGGCCATGACGTCATCGCCGCTACCCGAAACCCCGATCGGCTGGTGGACTTCGGCTGGCACGAGTACGTCACAGGAGTCGCACTGGATGCGAACGATGAGGCCTCGGCCAAGCAGGCGTTCGCGGACGCCGGACCGATCGACGTCGTCTACTACCTGGTGCACGGCATAGGCCAACCGGATTTCCGCGACGCCGACAACCGGGCGGCCACCAACGTCGCCAACGCGGCGAAGGACGCCGGGGTCCGGCGGATCGTGTATCTGGGCGGGTTCGTCCCCGATGACGAAGTACTGTCCGAACACCTGATCAGTCGCGCCGAGGTGGCACACGCGTTGAGCGTCGACGGCGGCCCCGATGTGGTGTGGCTGGGCGCGGCGATGATCATCGGGTCCGGTTCGACGTCCTTTGAGATGCTCCGCTACGTCGGCGACCGGTTTGTGCTTATTCCGCTGCCGGCCTGGTCGGCGAACCCGATGGACCCGATCTCGATCCGCGATGTCCTCTACTACTTGGTCGCCGCCGCCGATGGCGAGCGCGTACCGGCGGGTGCCTACGACATCTTCGGCCCGGACACGACCTCCTACGGCGACCTGCTGCGGGCTTATGCGCGAATCTCCGGCAAGTGGCGCGCGGAATTGCCCGTGCCGATGGTGGACGCAGGCGTGCTGTCGTGGGTGACCGCCGCGGTGCTGCCCGTCCCTGGCGGCCTGGTCGGCGATCTGGTGGAGTCCCTTGACTATCCGATGCTGGCTTCGGAGGCGCGCCTGCGCGATGTGATACCAGACCCGCCCGGCGGCCTGTTGGGCATCGACGACGCGATCTCTCGTGCGCTGTCGAGTGGCCGGCCGCGACCCGTCAACGATCTCGCCGATCCGCACCATCTGGCCGACACGGATCCGTCGTGGGCCGGTGGCGACGCGGCGCGCATCCGGCAGCTGGCGCGTGCCGTCACGCCGCCGTTCGTGCAGCCCGTGCTCGGCCTGCTGGGCTTGGTGCCCGGGCCTGTGGCCGCCGCGGTGCGAACCGGGCTCGACACGTTGATCGGCCTGGTGCCCAAGGCGAAACCGGCATGACCATACGGAACGACATCCGCGGTATCGCCGGCACCGTCGCGGTGCCGCATCATGAGCCGCCCACCACGGTGCGCCGCCGCAGGATCGTCGTTGTTCTGGTGTTGGTGATCGGCGCTGCGCTGCTCGGATATTCGTTGACACGGCGACCGGGCGATGCGTCGTTCTACTGGCTGACCTTGGCGCTTGCGGCGGTATGGGCGTTGGGCGCCTTCGCATCTGGACCGTTGCATCTGGGGTCCGTCCGGTTTCGTGGCCGCAACCAGCGGCCGGTGATCACAGGCACCGCGATCGGCCTTGGGCTCGGCGCGGCATTCGTTGTCGGCGGTTTGATCGCCCGGGAAATCCCGGGGGTCCGCGAATACATCACGAGGGTGCTGGAATTCGCCACCTTCGGACCGCTGGCGCTCATCACCTTCATCACCGTGATCAACGGCATCGCGGAGGAGCTGTTCTTCCGCGGTGCGCTGTACACCGCGCTGGGCAAGTGGCACCCCGTCTTGGTGTCGACGGTCGTCTATGTCGTCGCTACCGGTGCCACCACGGGCAACCCGATGCTGGGCTTCGCAGGGCTGATCGTCGGTGGCGTGTGCGCTTTCGAACGCCGTGCCACCGGCGGCGTGCTCGCACCGGTGCTGACCCACTTCTTCTGGGGTCTGGTCATGGTGCTCGCACTGCCGCCGGTGTTCGGCGTCTAACGCAACGGATGGGCGAGTTCGTCCCTGCGCATCTTCGCGGCGTACATGGCGACCGCCGCGAGCAGCACCGGCGCGATGCCTGCCACCAGGAAAATCGTCTGCATTGAAACGACTTTCGACAGCGGGCCGACGATCGCGAACGACACCGGCATGAACGCCAGCGAGACGAAGAAGTCCAGGCTCGACACGCGTCCCAGCATCTCCGTCGGAACCCGCCGCTGCAGCAGCGTGCCCCAGATGACCATGCCCGCGCCGTCGGTGACGCCGATCACGAACGTCGCCACTGCCATCAGCGGGAACGACGACGTGATGCCGACGATCACGAGTGGTATCGAGCCGACGCTCCACATCGTCATCATCACCGTGAGGTAGCGGCGCGGCAGTCGTGCCGACGACACCGTGAGTGCGCCGAGTGCGCTGCCGACGCCGAAGAACGCGAGGATGAAGCCGTACGTTTGGGCGCCGTCTTCGAAGCGTTGCTTTGCGATGAACGGCAGCAGCACCTCGATCGGCCCGAGCACCACGAGCACGAACGTGCTCGCGAACAGCAGCGTCCACAACAGCCACGGCGTGCGAACCATGAACACGAATCCGTCGCGCAGGTCGCGTAGCAGGTGTGGCCGCTCCTGATCCGGTTGGTGTACAGGCGTTTTCAGTGCGGGCCTGGTGGCAACCAGCAGGGTGAGGCCGATGGCGAACAGCACCGCCACGAAGACCGCACCGAGCGACGGGAACGTCGCGCCGACGATCAGGCCTGCGACGGCCGGGCCGACGGCGCGTTGGAACACCGGCCGTACGACGCCTTCGACGCCGTTGGCGGCGAGCAAATGCTCAGAGGGCAGGATCCGCGGCAGGATCGCGCTGTAGGCGGGGAAGAAGAATGCCGCGGCGATGCCGAGTGCGGCGGCGGCCACCGCCATATGCCAGATCCGCAGGGCGCCAGTGAGTCCGAGGATCGCGATGGTGGACACCGCGATCACGTTGACGGTCTCGACGGCGATGATGATGGCGCGCTGGCTGATTCGGTCGGCCGCCAGGCCGCCGACCAAGACGAAGGCGACCAGGCCTGCGCCAAGACAGGTGGCGACCAGCGACAGCGATGCGGGGTCGTTGTCGAGTTCGATGACCTGAAGCGCCATCACGACGGCCCACATGCCCTCGGCGAAGATCGACAGCGATACCGCGGCGATCAGCAGGGTGTACTCGCGGGACTTGAACGGTGCGAGCACACGCCAGCCGCCGGCGTCGACCACCGGCTGCTCAATGTCGAATTGCGTACTCACCTCTAGATGGTCGCGGAGAGCCCAGCCCGCAGTCCACCGATTTTCAACCGGCGATTTGTGTGCGTTGTGTTGCGCTCAGCGCTCTGTGCTCAGCGCTCCTGAACGCACACAAATCGCGTCAGGAGTCGGTGAATTTGGCCGCGCGGCGCTGCTGGAACGCCCGCGTCCCCTCGCGGAAATCGCCCGACTCGAGCAGCGTCAACTGACCCTGCTTCTCGCGCTCGAGCGCCGGCTCCAACTCGACGAGCGTCGCGGCGTTGATCGCGTCCTTGGTCTTACGCAACGCCACTACGGGCCCTGACACCAAAGTCGCCACCACCTTGGCGACCGCGGCCTCCAACTCGTCGGCCGGATACAGCGCCGTCACCAGCCCCCACTCGTACGCCTCCGCCGCGGTGATCCGTTCGGCCAGCAGTGCCATCCGCATGGCGCGGTGACGGCCGACAGAAGCGGCGATCAACGCCGACGCACCGCCGTCGGGCATCAGCCCGATCTTCGTGAAGGCCAGCATGAAAAATGCCTTCTCCGAAGCCAATACGACGTCCGACGCCAGCGCCAGCGATGCACCGACACCCGCCGCGGGCCCCTGCACCACCGCGACAACCGGCTGTGGCAGCGCCACGATCGACCGGACCGCACGGTTGGCCGCGTCCAGCACGTCGGCCGGCGTGCCTGAGGCACCGGGGTTGGCGTGGTCTTCCTCGCTGATCCCCGCGCCCGACGAGAAGCCGCGGCCCGCGCCGCCGAGGCGCACCACCCGCACCCGCGGATCGCCCGCCGCCTGCTCCAGCGCATCGCCGATGCCGCGGAGCATCCCGGCTGTCAACGAGTTCAGGCTGTCCGGGCGGTTCAGCGTCACCGTCAGCACACCGTCGGCAAGCTCGACAACCAGGTCGTCGATGCTGGTGTAGGCGTCCGTGCGGGAGTCGGTCGTCGTCATAGAAGGCACCCTAGGTCGAGCCACATGGTTATACAAGTAAGCTATGTCGGCGGTCACCTAAGCGCTTCAACGGAGAGGGCTGTCAGACATGGCTGGACCACTGCACGGACTGCGAGTCGTCGAACTGGCCGGCATCGGCCCAGGTCCGCACGCTGCGATGCTGCTGGGCGACCTTGGCGCCGACGTCGTTCGCGTCGAGCGCCCCGGCAAGGGCCCAGGGCCCGCCACTGAACCCGGCCGCGACTACCTGCTGCGCAACCGACGCTCGGTCGCTGCCAACCTGAAGAGCGAAGAGGGTCGCGACCTCGTGCTGCAGCTGATCGCCAAGGCCGACGTGCTCATCGAGGGCTTCCGACCCGGTGTCACCGAACGCCTCGGCCTGGGCC
This sequence comes from Mycobacterium sp., assembly GCA_035492865.1. GTDB lineage: Bacteria > Actinomycetota > Actinomycetes > Mycobacteriales > Mycobacteriaceae > Mycobacterium. Next base: position 10,003 of record DATJIX010000125.1, read on the forward strand.
CGCAGGACTGCGCCGAGGTCAACGGCAAGCTGATCTACGCGCGCATGACCGGCTGGGGCCAGACCGGCCCTCGCAGCCAGCAGGCCGGCCACGACATCAACTACATCTCGCTCAACGGTGTGCTTCACGCGATCGGCCGCGCAGGCGAACGACCCGTCCCGCCCCTGAACCTGGTCGGCGACTTCGGCGGTGGCTCAATGTTTCTCGTCGTCGGCATCCTCTCAGCGCTGTGGGAGCGCGAGCGTTCGGGCAAGGGCCAGATCATCGACGCGGCCATGGTCGACGGCTCGAGCGTGTTGTCGGCCATGATGTGGGCCTTCCGCGGGATGGGCATGTGGAGCGACGAGCGCGGTGTCAACATGCTCGACACCGGCGCGCCGTACTACGACACCTACACCTGCGCCGATGGCCGCTACGTCTCGGTGGGCTCGATCGAGCCGCAGTTCTACGCCGAGCTGCTCGACAAGCTCGGCCTGGATGCCAAGGACCTGCCCGACCAGAACGACATGAGTCGCTGGCCCGAACTGCGCGCCAAGTTCACCGAGGTGTTCGCCTCCCAGGACCGCGACCACTGGGCCAAGGTGTTCGCGGACAGCGACGCCTGCGTGGCACCCGTGCTGTCGTTCGCCGAGGTCGAGAGCGAACCGCATAACACCGAGCGCGACACCTTCTACCGCGAGAACGACTACCTGTATCCCTCACCGGCGCCGCGGTTTTCGCGCACCGTACCCGCCAAGCCGAAAGCACCGGGCGTGCCCGGCGCCGACACCGACGCTGTCCTACGCGACTGGGTTTAGAGAAAGGAACGCAATCAGTGGAGATCAAAGACGCCGTAGCCGTTGTCACGGGTGGTGCATCCGGGTTGGGGCTGGCGACAACGAAGCGCCTGCTCGACCGGGGCGCCTCCGTGGTGGTCATCGACCTCAGGGGTGAGGAGGCGGTCAAGGAACTCGGCGATCGCGCTCAGTTCGTGGAGACGAACGTGACCGATCCCGACGCGGTGACCGCAGCACTCGACGCCGCCGAAAAGATCGGTCCGTTGCGCATCAACGTCAACTGCGCCGGTATCGGCAACGCGGCGAAGACGCTGTCCAAGGACGGCCCTTTCCCGCTCGACGCCTTCAAGAAGGTCGTCGAGGTCAACCTGATCGGTACCTTCAATGTGCTCCGGTTGTCCGCGGAGCGCATCGCCAAGAGCGAACCGATCGACGGTGAGCGCGGCGTCATCATCAACACCGCGTCGGTCGCGGCGTTCGAAGGTCAGATCGGCCAGGCCGCGTACTCCGCATCCAAGGGCGGCGTCGTCGGCATGACCCTGCCGATCGCGCGCGACCTGTCGCGTGAATTGATCCGCGTCGTCACGATCGCCCCCGGTCTGTTCAAGACCCCGCTGCTGGGTTCACTGCCCGAGGAGGCGCAGCAGTCGCTTGGCAAGCAGGTGCCGCATCCCGCGCGCCTCGGAGATCCCGACGAGTACGGCGCGCTGGCGGTGCACATCATCGAGAACCCGATGCTCAACGGCGAGGTGATCCGTCTGGACGGCGCGATCAGGATGGCGCCGCGATGAGCGCTCGCGCGAAGTGGGGCCACGCACGAAGTGCAGGGGACAAGGAGTCCAGATGACGATCAACACGAAGTTCACCGAGACGTTCGGCGTCGAGCACCCGATCGTGCAGGGCGGCATGCAGTGGGTCGGCCGAGCGGAACTCGTCGCCGCCGTAGCCAATTCGGGTGCGCTCGGCTTCATCACCGCGCTGACGCAGCCGACGCCCGCCGATCTGGCCAAGGAGATCGACAAGTGTCGCGAGCTGACGGACAAGCCGTTCGGGGTCAACCTGACCATCTTGCCGACGATCAACCCGCCGCCCTATGACGAGTACCGCCAGGTGATCGTCGACGCGGGTATCAAGATCGTCGAGACGGCTGGCTCCAACCCGGCGCCGCATCTGCCGATGTTCCATGACAACGGGATCAAGGTGCTGCACAAGTGCACGTCGGTGCGCCATGCCGTCAAGGCGCAGAGCCTGGGCGTCGACGGCATCAGCATCGACGGGTTCGAATGTGCCGGGCATCCCGGCGAGGACGACATCCCGGGTCTGGTGCTGATCCCGGCCGCGGCGGCCAAGATCGACATTCCGATGATCGCCTCGGGTGGCTTCGCCGACGCGCGCGGCCTCGTCGCCGCGCTGGCCCTCGGTGCCGACGGCATCAACATGGGGTCACGGTTCATGTGCACGGTTGAGTCGGCGATTCACCAGAACGTCAAGGAAGCGATCGTCGCGGGCAGCGAGCTCGACACCGAGCTGATCTTCCGGCCGCTGCGCAACACCGCGCGGGTGGCGAGCAACGCGGTGTCGCGCGAGGTCGTCGAGATCCTCAATCGAGGCGGCGAGTTCCCCGACGTCAAGGACCTGGTCGCGGGTGTGCGCGGAGTCAAGGTGTTCGAGAACGGCGACCTGGATGCCGGCATCTGGTCGGTCGGCACTGCGATGGGCCTGATCAACGACATTCCGACATGCGGCGATCTGGTGGCGCGCATCGTGGAAGAGGCCGAGGAACTGATCACCGGGCGACTGGCCGACATGATCGAGCCTGAGGCCGAAGAGAACGTGGCTTAGGAAAAGGAATATCGACGAACTGCCCGTACTGGGCAAACTGTCATGGGTGAACGCGCGCCGCGAGGCGCGCGCTTACTCAGACTGCGGT
>DATJIX010000126.1:0-5063 GCA_035492865.1 Mycobacterium sp.
GACGGACCAGGCGGCCGTAGCCCGACGTGTCTCCGGAGCCCGTTGCGCCAAACATGCCGTGGCGCACGCCGATGACCTCGGGTGACGGGTTTTCAGAAGGGGATCCGTTGCCGTTTTCGCTCACCGCAGCAAACCTTTGAGCTCGATGGTCGGCGTGACCGCCAGCGCTGCCTGCTCGGCTTCTCGGATCGCCTCCTCGCGGTGCACGCCAAGCGGCATCTCCTGAATCTTGTCGTGCAGCTTGAGAATTGCGTGCAGCAGCATCTCCGGCCGCGGCGGGCACCCCGGCAGATAGATATCGACGGGCACCACATGATCGACGCCCTGGACGATCGCGTAGTTATTGAACATCCCGCCAGACGAGGCGCACACGCCCATCGCAAGAACCCACTTGGGCTCGGCCATCTGGTCATAGATCTGGCGCAGCACCGGCGCCATCTTCTGGCTGACACGGCCGGCGACGATCATCAGGTCAGCCTGTCGAGGCGTCGCGGAGAACCGTTCCATGCCGAAGCGCGAGATGTCGAAGCGCGGCCCCGCGGTGGCCATCATCTCGATGGCGCAGCAGGCCAGCCCGAACGTCGCGGGCCACAGCGAGCCTTTGCGGATGTAGCCGGCCACCTTCTCGACGGTGGACAGCAGAATGCCGCCGGGCAGCTTCTCTTCTAGTCCCATGTCAGGCCTCCCCGCCGCCATACATACGCGTAGGCCACGAACACCACGACCATGAAGAGCAGCATCTCTACCAGGGCAAACAGCCCGAGGCTGTCGAACGCGACCGCCCACGGGTAAAGGAACACGATCTCGATGTCGAAGATGATGAACAACATCGCGGTCAGGTAGTACTTGATCGGAAATCGCTGGCCTGACGCGTGAGCCGATGCGAGTTCCGGCACCGGTTCGATACCGCACTCGTAGGCCTCTAATTTCGACTGGTTGTAGCGCCTTGGTCCGACCAGCAGAGCAATGCCGACCGAACCGACTGCAAACGCAGCCGCAATGGCGCCAAGAACCAGGATTGGCGTGTACAAATCCATACCGAGCTAACGCTCCCTCGTGGGCTGTCGATGTGAGCTTACCCACACCCTAGCGAGCTTTATGACGGGTGCCACGCATTTTGGTTAGAGTCGCTACTAGCTGCCTGCGGCCATGTTGGCGTGCCTCGAAAAGGTAAGGGCAACAGGGTGATTGGTGCCGGACTTACTGCACTGGTGCGCGTAGCACAGACACCACGGCATCGCCCAACCGGATCGGGTCGATCGGGTGAGGAACGGCGGCCTCGGCGCGTGACCAGTTGGCCAGCCAAGCGTCGTCCGGCCGGCCGGTCAGCACCAGGATCGGCGGGCAGTCGGCAATCTCGTCCTTGAGCTGTTTGGCGATTCCCATGCCGCCGGTGGGCGTGGCCTCGCCGTCGAGAATCACCAGATCGAAGCCGCCCTCATCCATCTGCCGAATCACCATCGGACCGGTGGCCACCTCGACGTAGCTCAGGTCGGGGAGATCGGGATGCACCCGCTTGCCCAGCGCCAGCTGCACCTGCTCGCGGGTCCTGGGATTGTCGCTGTAGACGAGGATGCGGAGCGGGCGGGAAGCCTGAGTCATGCGCCAGATGCTATCCGCGGCGGAACACGACGTCGCCGGAAATCGTCACCTTGTCGGTGAGCATCCCCATCAGGTTTCCGTCGACGCCAAAGTCCTTGCGGTCGACGGTGGCCTTTGCGCTCAGCCGAACCGCGCCGTCGCCGACCATCGCGACCATGGCCCGCAGCGGCAACGATGCGGTAGTTCCTTTGACGGTGAGTTGTGCTCGCAGGTCGACGGTGTCACCGTTGATCGCCTCGGCACCGGTGACCACCACGCTGATGTCTGGAAACCTCTCCGCGTCGAAGTAGTGGGCTGAGCGCAAGTGCTCGTCGCGCTTGCTCAGCTTGGTGTCCAGCGACGCGGTGTGGATGTCGATGCGACCGAAAACCGTTTGTGTATCCGTGATTTGGCCGTCGCCGCTGAACTCCGTGAAGTGTCCCTTCACCGGAGCGATACCCCACATCGACTTGGCCCTGAAACCGATCGTCGACCGATTCGGATCGACGCTCCAGATGCCGACCGATGTGGGGTTGCTGAGAAGTTCTTGCGTGCTTGCCATGTCGCCTCCGCTATGACCCCAGCAGGGGCGCGATTTCTGCCGGGTCGAAGTACTCGTCGATACGACTGATGAGACCGTTGGCGCCCACCTTTATCACGATGCCGACCCGCATTGAGATCGATCCGCCGTTGCGGCCGTCGGCGTGCAGGATGTGCTGCTGCACGAATCCGCCGTCGAAGAACTGGCGATCCAGGATCTCGTACCGGCGATCGGTCGTCCTGTCGACGAACCACGCGATGACCCGAAGTGCCCGTTCTCGGTCGCGGTCGCGATCGGCAACCTTCCAGACCACGACGTCGTCGTCCCACAACTGCCCGACAAGCGCGATGTCGCCGCGTTCGATCGCACCGAACAGCCGATCTGCGACGTCGGCGACGGCCTGGGTATCCGCGACGGTCATATCTGCCTTCTCCCTTGACCTCAAGTGGGGTTGAGGTAGAACTCTGGTCTCTATGGATTCAACACCAACCATCTCCCGGTTCGACGACGCCTACAAGACCCGAACCGCGCCATGGGTCATCGGAGAACCGCAGCCGGCGATCGTCGAGTTGCAACGGGCGGGCTGGATTCACAGCAAGGTGCTCGACGTCGGTTGCGGCACAGGCGAACACACGATCCTGCTGACCCGGCTGGGATATGACGTGCTCGGAATCGACTTCGCACCGCACGCGGTCGAGCAGGCCATGGCGAACGGGGCCGAGCAGGGCGTCGACGCCCGTTTCGAGGTGGCCGACGCGATGAACCTCGCCGCCGAACCCGGGTACCAGACCATCATCGACAGCGCGCTGTTTCACATCTTCGACGACGCCGACCGCGTGCGATATGTGAGCAGCCTGCACAACGCGGTCGCCAGCGGCGGACTGGTGCATGTGCTCGCCCTTTCCGACGCGGGCCGGGGATTCGGTCCCCAGGTCAGCGAGGCCCAGATCCGCGCGGCGTTCGGGGACGGCTGGGCACTCGAGGCGCTGGACACCACGATCTACCGCGGCGTCGTGCAGGCGGCGCAGGCTGACGCGATTGGTCTGCCTGTGGGCTCACGCGTCGACGAGCCGGCCTGGCTGGCGCGGGCCCGGCGGCTGTGAGTGGTTTGTGTGCGTTTTGGCGCGCTGAGCGCTCCTAAACGCACACAAAACGCAATGAGGCTCAGGCCGACGGCGTCCAGAGCGGTGAGCGGCCGAGGTGCAACAGCGCCCTTTCGAGGTCGCTGACCCCCTGGCCGGTCTCGATCGCGCGTGCGAACGGCGATTCAGGCGCGGTCCGGAAGTCTCCGTCGGGCACCGCGAACACCAGCGGCAGGACCGCGGAGATCACCTCGTCGGGCAGGACGAACGGTGCATCAAGGGCGCGTGCCACGTCCCAGCCGTGCACGACGTAGTCGACGAAGTGAAAACCGATCGCCTGCACGCCAGGAAACGCGGCGCCTTGGCCGAATTCAGGCAGCGCGAATGACGCGTTCAGCACGCCGTCGACGGCGAAGGCCTCGAGTACGTCAGCCGCGGCGGCGGCGTAGGTGCCTGCCGGATCGGACGCCACGGCATCGGCGACGGTGGCCGCATCCCACTGTGCGAGGTCGGCGCCATCGCCGCGGGCTGCCGCCGCGAATCCGCGGTGCTGCACGGTCATGTGCGCCAGCAGTTGCGCCAGGTCCCAGCCTTCGCACGGCGTCGCGCGATTCAGGTCCTCGCGGGTGACCTTGTCGACGATGTCGACGGAGGACAGCACGGCGGTGCGATGGAACGAGCGGACATCCTGATTAGTAAGCATCAACAGATCATATGCAGATGCTTATTATTGGTCAATGTCTAGTATTCCGATGTGACCCCACGGCGTAAGCGGCCCGATCTGGCGGCGATGCTCGCGCCGCTGGTCCGCGACATGATCGCCGCGGAGCTTCCCGTCCTGGAGGCGAACGGCTTGTCGATGTGGGGCTACAGCGTGCTCGTTGCACTCGACCGGTCGGCGATACGCACGCAGGCGGCCCTCGCGGATGCGATCGGCGCGGACAAGACACGCATCATCGCCATCCTCGACGAGCTTCAGGGCAAGGGGCTGATCGAACGGGTGGCCGACCCCGAGGACCGGCGGGCGCGGCTGCTGGAGATCACCAAAGACGGCCGCAGGGTGAAAGAGACTGTGCAGGCCGCGATTCAGCGTGGTGAGGAGCGGTGGCTCGGAACACTGTCGGCCACCGACCGCGCGACGTTCCTGCGGATTCTTCAGGAGTTGTCGGGCGTCGACTGGTCGTAGCCGGGATGAGCAGCGCGAGATTTTCTGCACCATGGCTGTGAATCGGCGCAATTCACAACCCTGGTGCAGAAATCGCCAGCGTGGGCGCCGTGAAGACGCTGTACGTCGTCGCCCATCCTGAGTCTGAACAGCACCTCGGCAGCTAGGCCGACTGGTCGTAGCCGGGATGAGCGACCGCCAGCCGGTGGCGGACCAGTGTGCGTAGCGTCGGCAGCACCTCGTCCGCACGCTCGTCCAGCGCGCCGGCCCGGATGGCCGCAGCCAACTGGGCCTCGTCGGCGAACCCGAGTTCCGTGATTTTGCCAGTGACGTCTGCCGCGGAGTCGTCGGTCAGCTCTCGCTCGACGATGCGCAGCACGTTGGCCGCGACGCGGGCGTGGAAACTGACCTGCCCCTCGGTTGCGGACCGCACGTCGTTGTCGAGAAAATCGGCCACCGCCGCGACGAGTTCGGCCGCCGTCGGCCGGCCATAGATGTTCATCGCGGACCGCCTCCTTCAAGCAGATCCAGCACATCCCACTCGGTTTCGGCGACGCGACGGCCGATTGCGGCCAGCTCAACCGACGGCGTGTGTCCGGACAGATGCCGCTCGGCCTGGAAGCGGCAGATGACGCCCCAACGCAGAGTGGCCACGGTGAGCCACCATCGGAACACGTCACGGTCGAGTGCGACG
>DATJIX010000127.1:0-18963 GCA_035492865.1 Mycobacterium sp.
AAACCCGCGCAGACCGAACTTCGTCGCCGCATACAGCGAAGCCCGGGGAGTGGACGCGAAGCCGGAGATCGACGAGATGAAGACGAAGTGACCGCTGCGGCGCTGCTGCCAGGCTGGGAGTAGCTCGCGCGTCATCCGCACCGGCGACTCCAGGTTGACGCGAAGCGCGCGGCCGATGTCGTTCTGGCTGAAGCCATCCAACTTCCCGGACGCGGGCAGCGCCGCGTTGGCGACCAGTACATCGATCTCGCCCGCCTGGTCGATCAGCGCCAGCGCCGCGCCTTCCTCAGCAAGGTCGGAGACGAGCGTGGTGTGGCCGGCGCCTGGCAGTGATCGGGCGACCTTCACCAATTCCTCGGCCTTGCGCGAGCTCAGGATCAGCCGCGCGCCACGGGCCGCGAGCGCCGTCGCGATGGCTTTGCCAAGACCTCCGGTCGCGCCGGTGAGCAATACCGTTTTTCCGCCAAGGTCCATGTAGTGGAACCTACCCCGCGTGCGCCGACACGAGGACGGTGTCGCCAACGCGAATCGTGCCGGAGGTGAGCACTCGACACACCGAGCCTGCCCGCCGACGCAACGCTGCCGCGGCGCCGCGCGCGATGCCGTCGTCGAGGAGTCGGCAGGGCGCCGCGACTCGCACCACCTCCAGTTCGACCTCGCCGATCGCCAACCGCGTACCCGGTCGGGTGGGGATCTCACCGATGTCGACCGTCAGGTTGCGGCGGGTGGCACCCGGGTCGAAGCCGAGCCCGAGTTCGTCGGCCGCGCGGTCGAGCAGCTCCTGGGACTGGATCGTCACGTGGCGGTGTCGGCTGCCGTGATATCGGTCGCCGATCAGCCCCGTGCCCGCTTCGGCGACGACCGAATCGACCGCGCGCATCGGCAGCCGTCGGCCCGGGGCGATATGGATCGCAACAACTTTCACGCGAGGTGTGGCTCGAGCTCGGCCACCAGTTGCGCCTTGCCGCCGAATCCGATCACGCGGTGGATCTCCTCGCCGTCCTTGAACATGATCATGGCCGGGATGCCGCGGAAGTTGAACCGCTCCCAGATGCCGTCGAATTGGTCGACGTCGATCTTGCGGACCACGATCCGTCCGGCCCACTGCTCGGCCAGGCCGGCCAGCACCGGGGTGACCATGCGGCACGGCCCGCACCACTCGGCCCAGAAGTCGACAAGCAATGGCACCCCGGTCGAGCTCTCGGCGGAGATGTCTTCCGGTGTGATGGCGGCCAGCTTGTCACGCGCGACCACATACGCCTGCTTGTCCTTCGCCTCCTGCGCCAGAACGTCGGCCGGCACCGGGTCGCCGTGCGATCGCACCCAGCTCGTCAGCTCGTCGAAACGCGGGCCAGGTGCGTCGTGCTCGCCGCAGGCCTCGCCGACGGCGTGCTTGAGCCTCTGCAATGCCTCACCGATCTGCTGACCGCTGCCTTCCAGACCGAAGGCGCGCAGGGTGACGGTGTCGCCGGCGCGCTCTACGTCGACGTCCTCGAAGAGCCGGACCATGTATTGCTCGTCGTCCGTGACGCGCCAGCGGACGGTGATCTCGCGCAGCCTGGTCAGCTCCCTTGCCGCGGCCTCTTCGTCGGACAACCGCGTGCCGTGCTCGCGCACGTACGCCGCAAACGGTTCGAACTCGGGCGAACCGGGGCCGGGGCCGATCTGCTTCTGCAGACCGCCGAGCAATTCCTGGTACACCTCGGCCTCGGTGTCGCCCTTCGCCTCCAGATCGAAGGCGGACCATCGACCGACGACGGCATCGCCTCGTCGTTCGATCTGCACGGCCTCGAGCAGCTTGATGACGAACGTGCCCTCGCCGGTCAGCTGGACCGTGAACTCATGATCGCTTTCCATTGAGAACCTCCCTTCAAGGCAGTCCAAACCAGGTTGCCAGCCAATACCATTTTCAGCAAAGATCGAACCTCGGGGGGACGACGATGTCATCCGACGCCAGCTCCGCCTCATCGACGTGGGCACCGTTGAGAAGCGGTGCATTTCGCGCGCTCTTCCTCGCGGCGCTCACGTCCAACATCGGCACGTGGATGCAAACCGTTGGGGCACAGTGGTTTCTGGTCGAGCGTCACGCCAGCGCCACCACCGTCGCGCTGGTCCAGACAGCCAGCCTGTCACCGACGTTGATCTTGGCGCTCTTCGCAGGCGCACTGGCCGATCGCGTCGACCGCCGGCGGATGCTGATTGTGCTGCAGGTGTACGCCGCGGTCGCCGCCGGGGTGTTGACGGCGGTCGCGGTCGCAGGTGCCCTCAACCCGCTTTCCCTGCTGTCGCTACTGTTCGCGATCGGCTGCGCGGCCGCAATGACGACGCCGGCGTGGCAAGCGATCCAACCGGAGTTGGTGCCACGCGAGCAGTTCCCCGCGGCAACGTCACTCAGCGGCGTCACCGCCGATGCGGCGCGGGCAATCGGACCTCCGATCGCTGGGGTACTGGTGGCCGTCGCAGGCCCGCAAGCCGTGTTCGCGATCAATGCGGCGTCTTTCGGGATCGTCGTCGCGGCGCTGATGGCATGGAAACGGCCACCGTCAACGCCGGTCGTCGACCACGAGCCACTGGGCCAGTCGGTGGTCACCGGCCTCCGATATGTCCGCGACAGCAGGGGTTTTCGCCGAACTCTGTTGCGGGCGGCGTTGTTTGCTTTTCCCGTGTCCGCGCTCTGGGCGTTACTGCCCATCGCCGCATCGCAACACTGGCATCTCCGCGCGATCGGCTACGGCGCCGTGCTCGGCACGATGGGGGTGGGCGCGGTGCTTGGCGCACTCGTGATGTCGCGGCTGCGCATGACGTATTCGGCGAACGCGTTACTGGTACTCGCGGCATTGATCGACGCGGCGGGATTGCTTGCGGCGGCGTATCTCCCGCTCGCGGCGGGCGTGGTGTCGCTGCTGCTTGCCGGCGTGGCGTGGATCGCGACGCTGACGACTCTCACGATCGCCGCGCAACTTGCTCTGCCGCAGTGGATTCAGGCCCGCGGCCTGGCAATCTACTTGGTGGTCCTGATCGGTTCGCAGGCTCTCGGGGCGTTCGTGTGGGGGCTCGTCGCCTCCCGTTTCGGGCTCACGGCGTCACTGACGGCTGCAGCGGTTCTGCTCATCGCGACCGCCGCCAGTCACAGTGTGCTGCCGTTACTGCCCGGGACCGCTGACGAGCGCTAGCTTCATCTCCACGAGGTGCTGCGGCAAGGCGTCGACGTATTCGGCGAGCGCGTCGCGGTCCATCCCGAGCGAGTTGTCATCGACCACGGCAAGGGCCGAATCGAGCAACGCATCGCGATCACGCGTGCCGTCGAGCAGCGGCAGCAGATGGCGATCCAGCGGCGACAACATCTGCGTCTCGTGCCAGATATTGAAAGTGCTTGCCTGGCTTTCGGTTCCGGTGAGCTCGACCATCCGCCTCGCGGTCTCGTCGAGCCGCAGCGGTGCCGTCACTGGATCCGGCAACACCGGATGAAGCCGGTAGCGGGCCTGCCCTTGCAGGATGAGCACCCCCATCAGATTCTCGACGGTGTCAGGCAGGCTGTCGCTCGGCGTGAGGCCCGCGTCAACCAGTCGATCGTGCACAGCTTCGACCAACTCTTCTCGTGACAGCGTCCACGGCCAGCGCGCGCTCAGCGCGTCCAGCGCGGCCTTGATCCCCGGATCGTTGGTGAACAGTGTCGCTCCGTCGGCTTGCTCGAACTCCTGACGGGAGGAATCGAGACGTGTTTCTCCGTCGACGGGGGGCGCCCAGGCGGCGATGTGGAACCGGCGCAGGCGAGCCGGGTCCGGGTTGTACTGAATCTGTTGCGCACGTTCGGCATGAACCAGCAGTGTTTCGCGGAACGTGCGGTCGGCGACGAAGTCGAGGTACTGCTCCACCAGAACCTGTACGCCACCGCATTTCTCGAGCAGATAGTCCGCCACCTTGGGGCCGTAGTTGCCGGGGACCATCGCTTCGGGGCGTGCTTCTGCCAGGAAGGCCAGGCCGTGGGCGCTGGCCCGGCCCAGCATCTCGTAGAAATAGCAGGGCGAGTTGAAGGTCTCGAGTTCGTCGTGCAGGAGGTACGAATCCGCGAAACCCAAGGCGTGTGCCTTCGAGTCGGCGATTATTCTGGCCATCGCGCTGTCGGCGGACGACACCTCCTCGAGGAAGTCGACCATGCGCCTCGCGTCACGCACCTTTTCGTCCGGTGTGGTGCTGTCGCCGCTTGCAAGAAGCATGGCATCGCGAAGTATCTCCTTGCTCTTCCAGCCCGGGTACACGTTGTAGCTCACGTACGCCACGCCCTGGGGAGCGAGCAGCCGACGGAACGCCGCCAAGAGTGCCTCCTGCACCTCGGGCGGCACCCAGCTGTACAAGCCGTGGGCGATGACGAAATCGAACTGCCCAAACGCCTCTAGATCCATCCTGGCGATATCGCCTGCCAACAACTCCAGGTGCTCCAGGCCCAACGCCTGCGCACGCATGCGCCCCTGATCGATCTGCACCTGCGACAGATCGATTCCCACGACATGCGCTTGCGGATGCGCAGCGGCGAACGGGATCAGGTTGCCACCGCCGGCACAGCCGATTTCCAGCACACGCGCGGTTGCTACGTCTGCGGTCTCCAACCCGAATAGATATGCGATTGCGGCCAGCAGTCCCGGTGCCGACTGTGGAAAGGAATTCGAGGTGTACGGCGTCGTGTCGTAGTCGGCGCGCAGCTTGTCGAGCGCGGCGTCCAAGTCGTCAGCTGGCTGAACCACGCCCACATTCGATCACAGCCGTTGCGATGGCACGCGGCGGCTCAGTAGGCGCGGGCGACGTACGCCAGCGCTCCCGCGTCGTCATCGGTAGCGGGCAGCGACCCGTCGCTGAGCTGCAGGCATCGCACCGTCAGCCCGCTGGTGGCGAGATCCTGTTCGCCCGTGGTGCCGACCACGTCCCACGGCACGCGGGCGACACCTATTTGCGCCGACTCACGGACCTGGTCGAGCGTCGCGCAATCGGTGATGGCGGCGTCGCGGCGGGCCGTCGCCGCCGCGAACATGTCGGTCTGGATCCGGTCTGTCAGCTGCTGTACCTCGTCGGCGACTTTGTCGATGCCGGTCTTGGTCTTGTCCCGGGTGTCGCGGCGATAGAGCAGGGCGGTGTTCTCCGCGAGGTCCCGCGGGCCGAGTTCCACTCGGACGGGGACACCTTGAAGGTCCCAGTCGGTGGCCCGCCAGCCGAAGGCCGCCTCGACATTGTCGTCAAGCCGTACCCGCACCCCCCGCGCGGTGAGCTCATCAACCATGGCGGAGCCGGCCCGGGTGACCGAGCCGTCGCTGTCCTTGACGACCACGACGACGGCTTGCACCGGCGCAAGGGCCGGTGGCAGGACGAGGCCGTTGTCGTCGCCGTGGCACATGATCAACCCGCCAAGCATTCGGGTCGAGGCACCCCATGACGTGGTCCAGCAGAGCTCGCTCGCACCTTCGGCGCTGGAGTAGCTGATGTTGAACGCCCGGCTGAAGCGCTGGCCGAGCTCGTGCGAGGTGGCCATCTGCAGCGCCTTGCCGTCTCGCATGATGCCCTCGCAGGTCATGGTGTTGACCGCGCCCGCGAACCGCTCCTTGGCGGTCTTGCGGCCGACGATGACCGGCATGGCGAGCACGTTGCGCAGAAAATCCTCATACACGCCATGCAGGATGCGGCGCGCGTACCGTTTGGCGTCGGCCTCCGTCGCGTGTGCGGTATGACCTTCCTGCCACAGAAACTCGGTGGTGCGCAAGAAGATTCGCGGCCTCAGCTCCCAACGGACGACATTCGCCCACTGGTTGAGAAGAAGCGGCAGATCGCGGTAGCTGTCGACCCACTTCGCCATGTATTCGCCGATGACCGCTTCGCTTGTCGGACGGATGGCGAGTGACTCGGCCAACTCCTTGCCGCCGCCGTGCGTGACGACGGCGAGCTCGGGGCTGAATCCCTCGACGTGCTCGGCCTCGCGCTCGAAGAAGTTCATCGGGATCAGCAGCGGGAAGTAGGCGTTCTGCGCGCCCGCGGCCTTGATGCGCCCGTCGACCTCGGCCTGCATCTGCTCCCAGATCGCATAGCCGGTAGGTCGAATGACCATGGTGCCGCGCGCCGGGCCGTTGTCGGCCAGCTTGGCCTTGGTCAGGACGTCCTGGTACCACCGCGGAAAGTCCTCGTGTTGAGGAGTCAGCACCGGCTTCTGCATGCGCTCAGCCTAAGGGCGGGGGAGAAGCGAAATTTTCTGCCAGATCTTGTTGGACAGCTCGGTGGTCAGCGTCTCGATATAGGAGATGGTTTCGAGCACCACGCCGTCGGTGCTGTACTCACCGCATAGCGCCGCGGCCTTCGCGGTCAGGCTCAGCATCTCCGAGCAGTACGTGAGGTAGTGGTGCAGCTGATCCGCGTCCAGGCCGTGCACGATGCTCTGCGGCGTCGGCACGTACGTCGGGCTGAGCTGCTCGGGGTCCTTGGACAGCTGGTGCATGTCGATCACGTGCGCCAGCGACCGCAGCCGGTGCAGCAGCCGAAGTAACGTGCGCCGCTCCAACCGTTCGGGAAACGCCCACAGAAACACCACGGCGATTGCCGCGAAGACCAGGTCGTTGACGGTGCTTTCGACGAGCGGCACCCAGTCCGCGGTGCGGCTCAACCCCTGGACGACGGCAGAGCGCAGGCTGATGACGAGTGCGACGAGCGTCGCCGCGACGATCGCGATGCCGACGGCGCGGGCGATCAGCGTCATGCGCCGAAGGCGGTCGCGAGACTCGTCGGCCCGGCTGTGGACGAGGGTGACCAGGTTCCCGAGGTCGCGCGCCGCCTTGGTAAGGCCGCGCTCGCCGAACCGCGCCTGGATGCGGCGCTCGAGATGTTTGACGGTGGCCTCGACGTGATCGGCGGCCAGTTGGATCTCGTCGCCGGACGGGCTGGTACGCGCCACATCACGACTGTAGGGGCCGCAGTAGCCTTCGTGACGTGAATCGTCGGCGGTGGTTCGTGCTCGCTTGCGCACTCGTCATCGCAGCCGCAGGGGTGTCGCCCGCATCGGCGAATGCCGATCCGAACGCGCTGTGGACCATCGTGCATGACCGGTGTGTGCCCGATCAGGAGACGACCGGTGCTCCCGCGCCGTGCTCGCTGGTCGATCTGGCGGCGGGGGAGCAGCGCGGCTACGCGGTGCTCAAGGATCTCGTCGGTGCGACGCAGTATCTGCTGATACCGACGGAGCGGATCCCGGGCATCGAGAGCCCGACCCTTCTCGAGCCGGCTGCCCCCAACTACTTCGCGGCCGCTTGGGACGCAAAGAGTTTCGTCGACGCGCGGGCCGGGGTGGCCATCCCACGCGACTTCATCAGCCTTGCGATCAACTCGGCCGTGGCACGATCGCAGAACCAGCTGCACATCCACATCGACTGTGTCCGCGCCGACGTTCGCGAGACCCTGACCCGGCGCATCGCCGATGTCGGACCCGACTGGGCTCCGTTTCCCGAGCCGCTGCGCGGACACGTGTATCGCGCGATGACAGTGGAGGGCGAGACGCTCGACGCCGCCAATCCGGTTCAGCTGCTTGCCAACCGGTCCGACGACATGGGCGTTGAGACGCTGGTGGTGGTCGGCGCCTATCTGCGCGACGGCAGGCCGGGCTTCGTGCTGCTCGCCGGCCGCGCCGACCCAGCGACGGGCAACCCCGGCGCCGGCGAGGAACTGCAGGACCACACGACGTGCCCGCCGCCTCGCGGGGAGTGGGCCAAATAGGCCACGGCGGCCACGACTGAACTCCGCGGAGCCCAGGATCGTGAATAACGTATGACCACTTGGAAGATTCTCGCGGCGATCTGTTCGTCCGGCCTGATCATCGCCGGTGCCGCAGCGCTTGCCTTCCTGCCGACTGAATCAGGACCGGCGCTCTCGAACTCGACCACCACAAGCACGACGACACCCCCCAGCACCATGCCGAGATCACCGGGCTATATGGGCGGGTACTGAACGAGAGCGCCTAGCTCAACCGTGTCACGGCGCCTGCGAAGCCGAGCGCGTGCTCGTAGGTTTCCAGGTTGTCGCGAGAGATCGCTGCGTGCACTGGACGTTCCAGAAGGAAACGCAGCACCGGGTTGTAGGCGTAGTACGTCTCGTGGAACGTGAGAACCGTTGTGCCGTCGGCCTGTTCCTCGAGTTCGTGGTAACCCTCGGCGCGCGACCACAGCGGCGCACCGACCGCGACGTACCGCGACAGCTTGTTCAGCTTCGCTTCGGTCACCGTTTCAAACGACCGCCCCTTGCCTCCGGACAGCAGATACTTGGGCACCTCGAAGATGCAGGTGCGCACCAGACCCTCGCCGGCCTCGTCGCCCTCGTGGAGGATCTCCATGCTGCCCGTAGGCCACTTGAGGACGCGGGGTTTTGGCGAGTTCGGCGGCACCGGCGGATGCAGCACGCGCCATACCCTTCTCGGCGGTGCGTCGACGTGGAATCGAATTGTGTAGGACTGCATCAGTGCTCTCCCCACGTTTCCCAAAAGGTGACTGTCTCCGCCGGCGGCCGCGCGGCAGGCCGGAAGTCGGTGCCGATCGTGTAGGCGACCGGGAACAGCGCCGCCTGCATTGCGGTGGCCGGGATTCCCAGCAGTTCGCCGACCTCACGCTCCTTGGCCAGATGCATCGTCGTCCACACCGAGCCAAGGCCGCGCGAACGCAGCGCGAGCAGGAAACTCCAGCCGGCAGGGATGATCGACGCCCACGCCGACGCGGCGACCAGATGGTCAGTGCCGTCGAAACGGCTTTCCAGGCAAGGGATTACATGAACGGGCACCTTGGCCAGCGTCTCGGTGAGGCTGAGCGCGCTCTCGTACACCCGGCGGGTCTGGGGATCGGATGTGTTCGAGGCGGCGTACGCCAGATACTGATCGCCGATGCTCTTGTAGATCTCGGCGATCGCGGCGCGTTTGTCGGCGTCGGTGACCACGACCCAGCGCCAATCCTGAGCATTGCTTGCGGTCGGCGCCTGCGTCGCAAGGCGCACGCAGTCGAGAATGACGCTGCGGTCCACCGGTCGCGTCAGGTCGAGGCGTTTGCGCACCGACCGTGTGGTGGTGAGCAGCTCGTCGACCGAGGCGATGTCCACGGTCAGACGTCGATCGCACAGGATTGGTCGACGCCGAGCACGGCCAGCGACCGCCCGAGGCCGAGAAAGACGGCGATGCACAGGGTCAGGTCGAGGATCTCCTCGTCGCTGAACACATCGCGCAGCCGTCCGAAGAACGCGTCGTCGACGGAGGCGTGGTCGTTGGCGAACCGTTCGGCGTACTCGATCGCAAGGCGCTGCCGCGGCGTGTAGCCGGGGTAGGTGGCGTAGGCAGAGACGTTCGCGTACAGCTCGGGTGCGATGCCCGCTTCACGGACGGATGGCGCACGAAAGTCGGCGCACGCGACGCAGTCGTTGATTTCGGCGATCCGCATCCTGGCGAGCTCGCGTTCCTCGGCGGCAACGATGCTCTCCTGATAGGCACCGCGGATCATGCGCTCGACCATGCCGCCGAGCTCGGGTCGCAGGGTCCAGATCATCGCGGCCTCGCCGCCGGGGCCGTCCGGCACATCGAGCCTCGCCATGATCGAACTTTCTGCAGGGGAAGACCGTTACCCTGTTGAGGTAACCAGATTCTCGGTATCGCTGTCCAGATCGAATACGGGCGCGGGAGGTCGCGGGCTTGCTGTTCATGCACGAGGTGCACACGGTGCGCGGCCGCGCCGAGGACGACTTCGAGGCCGCCTTCCGCGACGGCTGGATGCCCACCCTCGGGCAGGGCACTGATGCCAGGCTGCTCTGGTACGCCAACCACGCGCACGGCAGCGGGCCTGCCTACACCGTCGTCACGGTGACCGTCGTTCGCGACGGCGCGGCGTGGGAGCGCCTGGCACTGCGGATTCAGAAGGGTGATCTGCGCCAGTGGATGCGGGAGCTGGACGAGCTTCGCCACGACGTCGACGCCAAATTGCTTGTGCCGCTTTCATGGTCGCCGCTCAAAGATGTCGAGTTCGACGATGTGCCGACCGACGGGCGGGAGCATGAACTGACCCTCTACATGGAAGACACCATGTGGCCCTACCCGGACAAGTTCACTGAGTACATCGACCGCTGCGGTGAGGTGTACTCCAAGAGCCTTGACCACCCGAACCCGCTGCTGTCCATCGCCGCCGCTTTCCAGCCGGCGCTGGGCAGCCAGCGCCGCCGCGAAGTCGCACTGATGCAGCGCATTCACGACCCACAGGCACTTCTCAGACTCCTGCAGTCCGAGATTCCGCCCGAATACCGCGCCCCAGGGACGTGGATGTACGACGCGCTCGAATTGCGCGACCAATGGACCAGCCGGCTGTTGAGGACCTCGTCGTGGTCACCCCTGCAGTGAGGCGCACATGAACATCGCATCGATCATCGATACCGCCGCGGCTGAGGATCCCACCCGCACCGCGCTGATCATCGACGACGTCGTCGTCAGCTACGGCGAGTTGGCGGAGGCCGTCGAACGGTGCGCCGGCCGCCTCATCGACAACGGGCTGGCAGGCGAGCGCATCGCCGTCGTCGACGTCGCGAGCCCGGCGTCGATCGCGACGATGCTCGCGGCTGCACGGATCGGCGCCGCCGCGGCCCTGATGAATCCCGCCCTGACGCCTCCCGAGTTGCAGGGGCTCGTGAAGAACGCCGGGTGTGCGCCGGTGGGTGTCGCAGGCGCCGATTACGTCGACCGCCTCGCAGACGCGGGGCTATCCGCGGTGTGGACGGCCGCCGACCTGATCCAGGACGGTCAGCCGGCCGGTTCGCCTCCCGTCGATGGCATCGACGACCACGAGGCGCTGATCCTTTTCACGAGTGGCACGACCGGACTCCCGAAGGCGATCGGTATCACCCAGGGCCAGTTGGTAGCCCGAATCACCAGTGTGACAACGCCGTTCCGTGCCGATACCGCGCCGACGGTCAGCATGATGAGCGTTCCGTTCTTCCACGTCGGCGGCGCCATCGGCGTGCTCGGCAATCTGTATGCGGGAAACACGTATGTCGCGCAGCCGCGATTCGATGCCGGACAGTGGTTGCGTCTCGCGGAAAAGCACAGGGTGACATCGACGTTCATGGTGCCGACGATGCTGCAGCGCATCCTTGACCATCCGGACTTCGACAGCACCGACCTGTCATCGCTGGCCGCGATCGCCTACGGCGCTGCTGCGGCACCCGTCGCGCTGGTGCGCAGGGCGATGGCCGCGCTGCCTCGTGTGGGTTTCGCCAACGTGTTCGGTCAGACCGAAACGTTGGGTGCATATACGACACTGTTGCCCAGCGATCATCGCGACCCCAAGCGGGTGGGGTCGGTTGGCAGGCCGCTACCGGGGGTTGAGGTCCGGGTGGTGGACCCCGACACCGGAATCGATGCCGAGGCCGGAACCGTGGGCGAACTGTGGGTCAACACCACTCAGCACGTCGGTGAAGGTTGGCTGCACACAGGCGATCTCGCGCGTCAAGACACCGACGGCTACATCTATCCGAGCGGTCGGCTGAAGGACACCATCAACCGCGGGGGAGAGAAGTTCGGGCCTGTCGAGGTCGAGGACGCCATCCGCACCCATCCTGCCGTCAGTGACGTCGCGGTCGCGGGAATCACCGACGACGAGATGGGCCAGCGGGTTGGCGCCGCTGTGGTGACGCGGTCCGCGCTGACGCTCGAAGAACTGCGCACGCATTGCCGTGACCTGATCGCCCACTTCAAGCTGCCGGAGCGGCTGAGGGTCGTCGACCATATCCCGTACAACGACACCGGCAAGGTCAACCGCCGCAGGCTTGCCGCCCTGATCTCCGACGGAATCTGAGCCCGCGAAGGAGTCGCCGTGCTGTTTCTCCACGAGACCCACAAGGTGGTCGGTGCGCGCGAAGACGACTTCGAAGCCGCCTATCGCGATGGCTGGATGACCACGCTTGCGGACGGCGACGACGCGCGACTTCTGTGGTATGCCAACCACGCTCACGGCTCCGGGTTGTCGTACAACGTCGTCACCATCACGGGAATCCGCGACGGCGGGGCGTGGGAGCGGCTGGCGCACCGGGTCCAATCGGGGGACCTGCTGCCGTGGATGCGCGAGCTGGACAGCCTGCGTCACGACGTGACGGGCAAGCTGTTGCTGCCCGTCGAGTGGTCGCCCCTTCAGGAGATTGATCTCGGCAGCGTGCCCACCGACGGAGCGACGCACGAGTCGAGTCTCTACATGGAGGACACCGGGTGGCCGCACGCTCCGCTGGATGACTACATCAGGATGTGGGACGAGATCTACTATCGGCCCTTTTCGAAGACATCGCAGATCCTCGACATCCAGGCGTGTTTCCAAGTCGCCCACGGAAGCAGCAGGAGGCGCGAAGCCATCCTGTGGCAGAAGATCTCGGCGGCCAACGACTACGCGACGCTCGTCCGTCTGCTCACGTCTGACATCGCTCCCGAGCATCGCGGGCCCGGCACCTACATGTACGAGGCGCTCGAGTACCGCGACCAGTGGGAGAGCAGGCTGCTGCGAACAGCAGCCTGGTCACCGCTTTACTAGACGCAGAGATTGAAAAGGCACACGCCGCCGGGCGGCTCCCAGCCGCCGTTCCAGCCGCCGGGAATCGGGCCGCCCTGCCATGGAGCGGGCGGCCCCCATCCCGCCGGACCTGGTCCACCCCAACCGGGGCCGCCCTGCCACGGCGGCGGCGGCCCGGGGTGCCAATCCACCTGCACCGCACCCACTCCCGGGCCGGGGTCAGCATTGGCCACTCCGGCGCCGATGGCCACCGCACCAGCGGCGAGCCCTCCGGCGATTGCCAGGCCGGCAACGATCTTCACGGGTTTCATCGTCGATCAACTCCTAGCTCATATCTGGGCAAGTGACACACCAACGATGTTCGTTAGCCAACTTAAGTACCAACTGTGCAGAGAATCAGGGTCAGCTATTCATTTCGCCGTACGACTGATCACACCCTTGCGGGCGTGCAGGAGGTACCCGGGGAACTGCACGCGCCCGAGGGCGTCTCGATCGAAGGGCAGTTTCAGATGTGGAAGTCCTGGAAGCGATTCGACCTTGGCCAGGATGGGTGCCGGACGGATGAAGTCGATGTCGAAGTAGCGCCCGACCGCGGCGTGCAACTCGTAGGCGTCGACCTCGTTGGGCTTGGACGTCATGTCTGCTGGGTAAGCGCCTTTGGCGAAGACCAGGACGTAGTAGTCGGCGCCCGTGGCAGCAGAGCGGTGCACCGACCGTAGGTAGGCGTCGCGCTTGTCTACGGGTAGTGCGTGAAACAGGGTGCAGTCCACCACGCTGGAGAAGCGGTCGTCGTAACCGGTGAATGCGGTGATGTCGGCCTGTGCGAAGGTCGCATTGTGCAGGCCGCGTTGCCGAGCGGAGTGTTGGGCCGCGGCGACGGCAGTGTCGGAAAGCTCGAGGCCCACCGCTGTGTAGCCGGCGGCGGCCAATGCCAGGGTCACTTCGCCGTGCCCGCAGCCCGCATCGAGCACATCGCTTCGTAACGCGCCGGCTTCAATCAGGTCGGCGATCACCGGTTGCGGCTCGCCGATGTTCCACGGGGGCGGCCCGTCGAACAAACCATCCTCGCGGTAAGCGCCGTCCCAGTCCATTGATTCAATCGTCATGGCCGCCAACGGTACTGCCGAATCTCCGCAGCTAGCGACCAACTTCGGGTGTGGACTTCTTCACCTTGTCAAGTCCGCGATCGCCTGCTCGAAGCTATCCTCGCCAACCCTTGACAAACGGCCGACTATCGCCTCGAAAATGCTTGAGCCGCACTGTTGATCATCCGAGGATGAGTGGCAGCGTCGCCGCCAGCTCTCCGAGCTCGGTTTTCTGTGCATCGGTGGGCACACGCCGCCCGGTGCCGACCAGCAGCGCGTCCTTGTCGGAGAACGACTTTGGGAACGCCGCTGCGGCAATCTGCTCGAGCATCGCGCGCGATCGCGCAAGCCCCACCGCCGGAGGGCCCGCCGCAGCCGGAAGATGCGCAATCAGGTCGAGGTGATGCAGCGTCCACTCGAGCACGTAGGCGGACAGATAGTCGGACGCGGTGAGAACTTGGCCGCGGGTGCGGACGCGCAGGTTCGGATCGACGAGTTCGGCGGCACGCCCGGCGGCGGAGCCGACGTCGTCGAGGTGAAACTTGAGCAGTGCTGGATCCTGGTACGCGGCGGCCAACCGCACGGTGAGCGCATCGAGCGGGTCGTCCCCACTCGGCGGAGTTTCGGCAATGTCCCAGTAGGTCACGTCATTTCGGGTCGGCTCGCCATCGGACGGCGTCACGAGCGTGATCAGAACGTCTTGAGCATCGATGATCAAGTGACACACCAGATCTCGCACGAGCCAGCCGGTACAGCCCGATGGCTCGGTGAAGTCTTCGTCGCCGAGTTCGGCGACCGCCGCGCGCAGGGCCGTCCACGAGAGTGAAAAGTCAATCACGCTGATCAGCCTCTGCGACCGTGGCGAGGAGGCCGTCGACGAGTTCCTCGGCGGTGGTGTGCCATTTGTCTGTGCGCAGCAGGCCACTCAATTCCAACCCTGCGGCGCCGTGCGCGCCGGTCAGCAGTATGGCCGCATAGCGCTGGGCGTGGTGTTCGCCGACGGCTTCGGTGACGATGGCCAGGAACTCGTCGCAACTGCGTTGTGCGGCCCTGACCACCGCGGTGGGGTCGCCTTCCGGCGTGCTGAACATCAGTTGGTACAGGTGCGGCTGACGGCGGCTGACGGAAACGAGGCCGACGAGCGCCGCGCGAAGCTTGTCGACGGGCAGGAGTCGCGAGTCTGTCTTCAGCGCGTGCATGTGGTCGCCGACCCGCTCCCAGCCCTCGGCAGCCACCGCCGTCAGCAGACTCTCTTTATTGGCGAAGTGCCGGTAGGGCGCGCCGCGGCTGACGCCTGCACGCGCGCCCACCTCGCGCAGCGTCACTGCGTCAAGACCTCCGCTGTCGAGGAGCTCGGCGGCATCGTCGAGCAGGGCGCGCCGCGTGGCGGCGGCTGACTCCGTGCGGCTCATGATCGACCATCCTATGTTGACAATGTCATCTGAAATGATAGCTTCGTTGAGATGACAGTGTCATCTGGAACCCAGCAGCTCGTGGTCGTGACCGGCGCGTCGACCGGTATCGGTGCCGCCACGGCGCGCGAACTGGCCCAGGAGGGGTTCCATGTTCTCGCCGGTGTCCGGCGTGACCGCGACGCCGACTCGATCCGGGGCCCAGGCATCGAGCCACTGATCATCGACATCACCAACCCGGAGCACATCCAGACGCTGGTCACTCGGGTGCGCGGGGACTCGCAGGGCCGGGCGATGCGAGCGCTGATCAACAACGCAGGCGTCCAGGCCAACGTGCCGATCGAGGCCTTCGCGATCGAGGAGTGGCGGCGCCTGTTCGAGGTCAATCTCTTCGGCCACGTTGCCGTCACCCAGGCACTGCTGCCGGAACTGTTCCGCAGCAAGGGCCGGGTGATCAACATCAGCTCGGTGGGCGGCAAGGTCGCCATGGGTGCCTACGGCCCTTACGCGGCAACGAAGTTCGCGCTCGAAGCGGTCAGCGATTCGTTGCGACGCGAAGTCGCCGCGTTGGGTGTCGGGGTGGTCGTGGTCGAGCCCGGTGCTGTGCGCACGGAAATGCTCGACCGGGCGATCGCCACCGCCGATGAGCTGATGTCGGCCATGACGCCTGAACAAAACCAGCGCTACGGCGGACTGGTGCACGCGGTCAACGCGCAGGCCGTGTCGTCGACGAAGGCTGGACTGCCCGCTGAGGCCGCGGCCAAGGTGATCGCCAAGGCTGTGACGGCGCGCAAGCCCCGGACTCGCTACACCGTCGGCCGCGACGCCGCCATGATCACCCGGTTGGCGCGCTTCCTGCCCGACAGGACACTGGACCGCGTTATCGCCGCGGGCTTGCGGCCACACCTTCCAACCGCGGGATCGCAATCCGCGCGAATTCAGTGAGCGTGTCGCAGGCCTCGCCTGGCCCGACGCCAGGGTCGCCGGCATCGCTGACGATCAAGAGCCGTTCACCGGGAAGCACGATCCAGAGGTGGTTGCGTTGGCCCGACGGGTGGTTCCGAAGCACGCACGCCGCCGCGATGCCGAGGTCACCGATGCTGGTGACATCAGCATTGCCGTGCGACGTCTGGAAGTCGAAAGCCGTTGCTGCGTCGACGATGTAGGCACCCGCCAACGACAGCCACGCGGTGACACCTCGGCTGCCGTCATCGCTGCGGTAGCCGCACGCGAAGTCCGTCGATCCCTCGTGATCATTGAAAGCGCTTGCGGTGACGGGTAATCCGTCAAGAAGACGTGAGGCTTCGGGTGTCGTGACCCAGTCACATGGCCCAGGTCCGGACGGCCCGACGTTCTCATGGACGACCTTGACGGTGACCGCATCGTGGCGGCCGATGGGTGTGCCGGGTGGCGGCGAGACCTCGACGATCCGATGCGGCCCGATCAGTCCGGTGCTTCTGCCGTTCTCGTACACGACATTGCCGTCGGCGTCGATCACCCGGGCACCGAGCAGACAGGCCAACTGGCCGAACTCGTACTTCCCGTCGAAGATCAAGCCGGTGACTGCGGGCACCGGCCGTGGCCAGGTGAGGCCGTCACACATGTCTTCGTAGCCCGGCGTGTTACTCGGTGGAGGAGCGGCCACCGCTGAGGCCGTCGTGGCGATCATCGCCACGAACACGGCCAGCACGGCGACGCCGAACGGCTTCATGGCTGACTTCATCGCTACTCCGCTCACAGGTGCCATTCAGGCGATGACCAGCGTGCGATGCCGTCCTTGGCGAATCCTCAACAGCACCGAACTCGCAGGCAGTAACTAGTGGAAGGTGACTGTCGATAGTCCAGGGGACGGCGCACCAGGTGACGCCGGACACGGCGAGGCGCTAGCCTTGCTCGGAAGTCGGGTCCGGCGCTCCTGCGCTGCCCCTAAAAGGGCTGCTCGCGGGCGCCACCAGAGAGGACAACCTGGTTTATGACCGAACGAACCCTCGTCAACGTTGTGCGGATGGCCGTCGCGGGCGTATTCATCGCCGGCGGCGCCCTGACCACGGCCGGCCAGGCCGCAGCCGATCCCGAAGCGCCCTGCCCGACGCCTGCCCCGGCGGGTTCGTGCACCCCGGCTCCCGGCCAGCCCGTGTTGGATCCCAATGCCGCGATAGCGGCACCCCCGCCCCCTCCTGCGGGGCCCCCGACCGTGCCAGAGATCCAGAATCCTCAATACGGCGCGGGTCAAACGCCGGGTCAGCTCGGGTACCTCAGGGACATCTGGCACACCTTCCACAGCGGTAACCCGCTGGACAATCTGACGGCGCCGATCGAAGAGGCACCGGGACCGCCGCCTGGCGCCGGCCCACCGCCGCAGCTGCCGCCCGGGTACGTATCCATCAATGCGCCGGAATCCAACGGGCCTCCGCCGAAGGGACCGGCAACCGGGGGACCGGCGCTGCCGCCCGGCTACTACCCGCTGAACGGACCGCCGCCACCCGGGTATTACGACGCGCCTCCGGTACCTGTCGACCCGAACGCGCCTCCGATCACCCCGGTTCCACCGGCTCCGCCGACGCCCTAAGAAGGGCAATGGCCCTGGGTCAGAGCGCTCAGGGATGACTCAGTAAGCGGTCCTACCCTCGCGGAAATGAAGCTGGTAGGTCTGGAAGAACATTTCGCGACGCCTGAGTTGATCGGTGCCTGGCAGGCGCTCGAGCCGCAGTGGCGCGACGTGGGGATCCCAAGTTCACCCGATGACGACCTTGGCCGACGGCTGGTCGATCTCGATGGCGAACGGATCGCCGCGATGGACGAGACCGGACTCGACGTCTCCGTCGTGTCGATGACGACGCCGGGGCTGCAGAACCTCGATTCGCGGGATGCGGTGGCGCTGCAGGGTGGCTGCAACGACACGCTCGCGGACGCGGTGCGCCGCCATCCCGATCGGCTACAGGGCTTCGCATCATTGGCGACGCCGGCGCCGGATGCCGCGGCGGCCGAACTCGAAAGGGCGGTAAGGCAACTCGGTTTCAACGGCGCGATGCTCTACGGGCGCACGCGCGACCGCAATCTTGATCACCAAGACTTCTGGCCGATCTTCGAGGCAGCAGAGGCGCTCAATGCGCCGTTGTATCTGCACCCGCAACCGCCGCCACCGGCGGTGCGGGCGGCGTACTACAGCGGCCTCGGTGATGGCGTCGACACTGCGTTGGCCACGCACGGATACGGATGGCATTACGACGCCGGCCTGCAATTGCTTCGGCTCATCCTCGCCGGGGTGCTCGACCGATTTCCTGGCCTGCAGCTGATTCTCGGACACTGGGGCGAGGTGATGGTGTTCTACCTCGACCGGATCGACCGGATGACCGGCTTCGCCAATCTCGCACGGCCCGTATCGGAATACGTGCGCAGCAATGTCTACGTCACTCCGGGCGGGGTTTTCAGCAACCGCTATCTGCAGTGGTCTCTCGACGTCGTCGGCGCCGACCGCATCCTGTTCGCCTCCGACTATCCATACGTCTTGGTGCCGAACGACGGCAGCCGCCGCTTCCTCGAAGAGGCCGACATCAGTGAAGCGGACCGCGAGAAGATCGCGTCCGGTAACTGGGAAAAGTTGTGCGCAGGAATTCGTCGCTGACGGGGGAGCGCACAGTTTCGGCATCGCGGTAGGATGCTTATGTCAGCTAAGCATTGCGACCGCCTCACCACTGGAGTCACGCTCATGACCTCGATCAAGACCACCCTGTCTGCCATCGCAGTCGCAGGCGGACTCACTACGGCGATCGTGGGACTCGGCGGCACTGCGCTGGCGGGCGCCGAGCCGGCTCCGCCGCCACCTGCGCCGGTCCAGGGCGAAGTGGCACCCGACTGGGCGCCCCGTAAACCCGCCGAGGTCTGGAACGGGCAGCCCGTCGTGTGGAGCTCGGGCTGGGGCGG
>DATJIX010000128.1:0-5511 GCA_035492865.1 Mycobacterium sp.
GCCGACTCCGCATTTACTCTGCCCGAACTCATCGGGCTGACGTCGACCTGCGAGGTGGTGCTCGACCCCGCGGATCACGATCTGGTGCTGCGCGACCTGGCCGAGGCGTCAGATCCGTTGACGCGCAACAAACTCGAGATCCTGAGCAAGCTGGGCGACGCGTCGTCACCCGCGACGCGGCCGCGCATCCGGCTCGCGTATCGGTTGACACCGAACCGCGTCGTTGGAGACGACCGCACCAATGGTGTCGAGTTCACCGTGACCGGGACCGACGAGGTGCGAACGCTCTCGGCAGGGCTGGTGTTGACGTCAATCGGTTACCGGGGCAAGCCGATTCGCGATCTGCCGTTCGACGAGGCCGCCGCGGTGGTGCCGAATGACGGCGGCCGGGTGATCGGCGCGCCGGGCAGCTACGTGGCCGGCTGGATCAAGCGCGGCCCGACAGGGTTCATCGGGACCAACAAGTCGTGTGCGGCTCAGACCGTGCACAACCTGGTCGACGATTACAACCGCGGCCTGCTTGCCGACCCGGTGAACAAGGGCCTGGACAAGCTGGTGCGCGACCGCCAGCCCGAGGTGATCGACGCGGAAGGCTGGAAGGCCATCGACGCCGCCGAGATCGCTCGCGGCGGTGGCGCGCGGCCGCGTGACAAGTTCACCACGGTCGTCGACATGCTGGCCGTCGCTGCGGCGGCGCCTACACCGCCGATGCACAAGCGGCTGCTCGCGGGCTTGCTCAGATAACTGTCTTTCGCAAAAACCCTCGGCGCCATTCGTTGCTGGCGTATACGAAGAACCATGCGTTCATCGATGTACGTGGGTCGGGTGGGGGGTTTGGCCGTAGCGCTGGGGGTCGGCGTCGCGGTTGCCACCGGATACGGATGCGGGACCGCTTGGGCTGACACGCCCGGCACATCCTCGTCGGAGTCGTCGACAAGCACGCCGGACACGACGCAGTCGGATAAGGACACGCCCGCCGCGGGGACGGAGCCGACGAAGGGCTCGGAGGAGACACCGTCGACTACCCCGCCAGGTGAGGTGGTCAGCACCGGGGGCGCTCAAACGAGTTCGGAGTCGAAGGACGACGAAGAGACCACGAAGCCGACCAAGAAGCCCAAGCCAAAGGCCAAGACTGGGCAATCAGGCAAGGCCTCGGCATCGGAGGCCAAGGTCGATGCGGCCGAAGTCAAGGTGGACGCCGACGCCCAGCCCGGCAGCGAAGCG
The DNA here is from genome assembly GCA_035492865.1 of Mycobacterium sp. Taxonomy (GTDB): domain Bacteria; phylum Actinomycetota; class Actinomycetes; order Mycobacteriales; family Mycobacteriaceae; genus Mycobacterium. The sequence continues at coordinate 1,225 of DATJIX010000128.1, forward strand.
TCGGACATCGAGAAGCCGGTGAGTCCCTTTGCGGCGCAGACCCTGTCGTCGACTGCGGAGGTGAAGACCGCCGCGGTGACGACAGCGCTGACGACGCCCCGCGTGCCGTCCCTGCGGCCCTGGCCGACGGCGTATGACCCCAGCACAGTCGTGACCTACGTGGGCGGCCTGGTGTCGAGTCTGGTCAGCGCGGTGCTCGACCCGTTCGCCGCGGGGTTGCCCGCCGGGCCTGCGCAGCCGCCGACGGTGTGGACACTGCTGGCGTGGGTGCGCCGCGAGTTGTTCAACTCCTCGCCACGCATCAACCCGGTGATCAACCCGCAAACGACGACGGGACTCATCACCGGCAACCTCGGCGCGACTGATCCTGACGACGACCCGCTGACGTACACCGTGATCGGGACGCCGCACAACGGCGGAACGCTGGAAGTCGATCAGGACGGGAACTTCACCTATCGGCCGATGAACGCGATGGCCGCGGTCGGCGGAACCGATCAGTTCACGGTCGTCGTCAGCGACGAGTCCGCCGGTCTGCATGTGCACGGCCCGCTCGGCTTGCTGAAATTCGTTCCGATCCTTGGCAATTTCATCAATCCCGGCGGCGGCGACGCGGTGGCGCAGACGATCACCGTCAATGTCGACCCAGTGGCGGGCGTCGACCTGTCGTTCCCCTCGACGTTCCACTGGGGCGTGGCAACGGCCGGGTTCCAGGCCGAGGGCGGACCGGGCTCACCGGTCGATCCGAACTCGGACTGGTACAAGTGGGTGCACGATTCGATCAACCAGGCGCTGGGGCTGACCAACGGCGTGCCGGAGGACGGACCCGGCACCTACGTCGAGTACGGCAACGACGCCGCGCTCGCCCGCGACGACCTCGGCATGAACACCTTCCGGATGAGCATCGAGTGGAGCCGGATCTTCCCGAATTCGACAGCGTCCGTTGATATCTCGGATGAAGGCGGCGGAGTCACCGAGGGCGATCTGGAGGCGCTGGACGCGCTCGCCAACCAGGACGAGGTCCAGCACTACCGCGAGGTCTTCGCCTCGCTGCGTGCGCACGACCTGGAACCGTTGATCACGGTCAACCACTTCACGCTGCCCGCCTGGGTGCACGATCCCACCACGACGCGGCTGCTGGCCCAGCTCGGGCTGCCCGCACAGGATGCGGGATGGCTGTCGCCCGACACCCCTGTCGAATTCCAGAAGTACGCGGCGTACGTCGCGTGGAAGTACGGCGACCAGGTGGACAACTGGACGGTGCTCAACGAGCCGGTACCGCCGGTGCTCACCGAGTTCCTCGCCATCCCCACGTTGGTTCCGAGCTGGCCGCCCGGCCTGATCCGGCCCGACCTCGCATCGACCTTCCTCGTCAACGAGGCCAAGGGATATGTGGCCGCCTACGACGAAATGCACAAGTGGGACACGAAGGTGGCGACGCCGGGGCAGCCCGCGGCCTTCGTCGGTTTCGCCAACAACATGATCCCGGCCCGACCCGCCAACCCGGTCAATCCGAACGATGTGCTGGCGGCACAGGCGTGGAACGACTTCTACAACCGGTGGTTCCCGAACGCGGTGATCAACGGATGGGTCGACGCCAACCTGGACGGCATCCAGACCCCTGACGAGATCCATCCCGAGATGGCCAACAAGGTCGACTTCATGGGAGTGCAGTACTACGGGTCGCAGCCGATGCAGGGCTTCGGCGTCGCGCCGATCCCCGGATTCCCTTGGTTGAAGGGCCTTCCGGTGCGATGCAACGCGTCGTCTCCAACGTGCAGCGACTTCAACCAGCCGACAGATCCCGGCGGTTTCCGCGAGGTGCTCGATATCGCCGCTTCATATGGAAAGCCGTTGTGGGTCACCGAGAACGGCATCGCAGACGACGACGACTCGAAGCGGCCGTCTTACATCGTCAACCACATCGCGGTGGTGCAGGACGAGATCGCGCACGGCATGGACATCCGCGGCTACACCTACTGGTCGTTCGTCGACAACCTGGAATGGGCCAACGGTTACGACCTCGAGTTCGGGCTGTACGGGTCCGATCCGACGACGCCCGAGTTGGAGCGCACGCCGAGGCAGGCGAGCATCGACGCAATCAGCGCAATCACCAAGGACATCAACCACTCGCTACCGCTGGGCGTGCTCGCGATGTACATCCCGGGCGCCGTCTAGATCGGCACCTACGAAGGCTGCTTCATCGCCTGGGCGATCTCCTCGGGGCTGACCTCGCGCACCGGTTGGCCGAGTGACCAGTGGTGGCCGAACGGATCACGCAGCACGCCGTACCGGTCACCCCAGAACTGGTCATCCAGTGCCGAGACCACGGTGGCGCCGGCGTCGATGGCCTGCTGGAACTTCGAGTCGACGTCGGTGACGGTGAGGTGGATGGTCACCGGCGTGCCGCCAAGGGCGGTCGGTGTCGACGACTTGCCGTCGTTGTATTCAGGGAAGTCGTCGTTCAGCATCACCGTCGAGCCGTTGATCTGCAGGGCTGCGTGCATGAGCCTGCCGTCGGGACCGGGTAGGCGGCCGAGCTCGACGGCGTTAAAAGCCTTGAGATAGAAGTCAATTGCGGCGGCGCCATCACTGACGACGAGGTGCGGGGAAACGGAGGGAGTTACTTCGATTGCCATGGTGCCCAGCCAAGCACGCCCCACCGACAAGTGGGTGAACTCAGACAACCGAGAATGACGGCGGCAATCCGGAGCGGCCGGTCAGCGCCATCAGCACCGCTTCTCCGTGCCCTTCGACGGCCGCGATACGGGCGGCCAACACCGTCGCATCCTCCAGCACGTCGGGCGGCGGGGCAAACGAAATGTCAACAGCGCGAGCAATATCCAGCCCGTGCACGGCTAGCTCGAACGTCCGCGTTGGCAAATAGTTGCTCAGTCGGATGCCGAGCCCGCCGATGACGGAGATCAGCGGGTCACCGGCGTCGGCGAGCTCACCCACTACCTGCGACACCAGCCCGTCGATAGTCGCGGCCGGGTCGTCACCCAGGTCGCGCCCCGCCTGCCTGCCCCGCTCCACGATGTCGGCCGCTCCGAGTTTCGACGCGTAGTCGTGGATCTGTGCGTAGTAATCCTCGGGCGAGGCGACGTCCTCGTGTTCGGCCGCCGTCTTCAGATAGGTGCTGACCGTGATGAGCGAGCGCGACGCGTGCCCGACCAGTGCGCGCAGATCCCACTCGCCCAATCCGGGGCCGTCCCAGCGCTCCGCCGGAATGTCGTGCACCAGTGCGGCGAAGCTGTGCGCCGCGAGAGCGAATGTCGAAACCGGATCGGTCACGACTTGGCGACCTGGTCCCAGCCTTCGACGGATTCCGGGCTACGCGGCCCAGGGCCGACGTAGATGGCGGCGGGCCGGACCAGCTTGCCGAGCCGCTTCTGCTCCAGGATGTGAGCGCTCCAGCCTGCGGTGCGCCCGCAGGTGAACATGGCGGGCATCATTTTGACCGGCACCTGGGCGAAGTCCAGGATGACCGCCGCCCAGAATTCGACGTTGGTTTCGATCGCCCGGTCCGGGCGGCGTTCCCGCAGTTCTGCGAGGGCGGCCTGCTCCAGTGCCGCCGCCACCTCGTAGCGCGGGGCGTCCAGCCGCTTGGCCGTGGCGCGCAGCACCCGTGCCCGCGGATCCTCTGCGCGGTAGACGCGGTGCCCGAAGCCCATCAGCTTCTCGTGGTGGTCGAGGATGCGCCTGACCACCGCACGCGCGTCGCCGGTCTTCTCGGCCTCCTCGATCATCGGGAGCACCCGCGCGGGGGCGCCGCCGTGCAGCGGGCCGCTCATCGCGCCGATCGCGCCCGACAGCGCCGCCGCCACATCGGCACCGGTCGACGCGATCACCCGTGCGGTGAACGTCGAGGCGTTCATGCCGTGCTCGGCCGCACTCACCCAGTACGCGTCGATGGCCTCGACGTGCTTGGGATCCGGCTCACCCTGCCAGCGCGTCATGAATCGCTCTGTGACGGTGGAGCATTGGTCGATGGTGCGCTGCGGGACTGCCGGCTGGTAGATGCCGCGTGCGGATTGCGCGACATAGGACAGCGCCATCACCGACGCGCGGGCCAGCTGCTCGCGGGCGGTGTCGTCGTCGATGTCCAGCAGCGGCGGGTAACCCCAGATGGGTGCCAGCATGGCCAGGCCGGCCTGCACATCGACGCGGACGTCGCCGCTGTGGATCGGCAGCGGGAACGGTTCGGCAGGCGGCAGGCTGTGCCCGAACCTGCCGTCGACCAGCAGCGCCCACACGTCGCCGAAGGTCACGTGACCGCTGACCAGATCT
>DATJIX010000129.1:0-50638 GCA_035492865.1 Mycobacterium sp.
CGGCACCGAGGCCGGTTCTGGGGGTGGCAGCAACAACACCGCCACTGTCAAGGGCGACAACAGCACCGCCTATGCGGGCTCGACACTGACCACGATTGGGACCGACCTCAACAACAGCGACAACACCGCCACCGCCACCGGTGACTACGCGTTCGCCCAGGCCGGCACGCTAGGTAGCAACAACAGCGACAACACCGCCACCGCCACCAACACGGTCAGCAACGACAGCCACTTCACCATTGCTGAGGCCGGCGTTGGCGGCGACAACAACACCCACAACACCGCCACGGCGTACAACAGTGGCGCCGGCGGCTTCGCCCAGGCTGATGCCGGCGTCGTCGGCGACAACAACAGCGGCAATAGCGCCAACGCGTTCAACAGTGGCGCCGGCGCCACAACAGATGCAGCGGCCGGCGTCGGCGGCAACACCAACAGCGGCAACACCGCGACTGCGCTCAACACCGGCGCCGGCGCCACAACCGACGCTGACGCCGGCACCGTTGGCGACACCAATAGCGGCAACACCGCCATCGCCATTAACACCGGCGCCGGCAGCGACACCGTGGCTGACGCCGGCACCATCGGAGACAACAGCAGCGGCAACACCGCCTCCGCCAACAACAGCGGCGACAACAGCTTCGTGGAGTCTGCTGCCGGCGCAGGCGGCGACACCAACAGCGGCAACACCGCCACCGCCATCAACAGCGGCGATAACAGCACCGTTGTCGCCGACGCCGGCGTCAGCAGCACTCTCGAGGCCGCCCCCGACGGCGGCAACGACTCCAACAACACCGCTTCCGCCATCAACAGCGGCGACCACGGCCAAGCCGTGGCTCAGGCCGGTTTCTTGGGCAGCAACGACACCAACAACGCGGCCACCGCCACCAACAACTCCGAAAACCACGCTGCATCGGCTCAGGCCGGCATCTCGGGGAGTAACGACACCTTTAACACCGCCACCGCCACCAGCGACGCCGGCAGCGCCTCCACTAACGCGCAGGCAGGTTCTTACGGCGACAACCTATCCAATTACCACGCCGCCGCAGCCAACGGGGGCACTGACACCCAGCCGTGAGCGTTAGCCGCAGCGGCGATTGCGGGACCGGCAGGCGTAGGTGAACGATGCGCACTAACCACCTATCGCGTCGCCTGCTCGAACGGCAGTCGGGCCACGATCGGCCGCCATAAGCCCTTAACAGCCTGCGCTGCTTCGGCTTTCGGCACCACCTTGGGCTCGACGAACTCGGTTGTCTTGCCGCGGCTCTTCATCTGGGCGCGGCCGGCCGCGCTGATGTTCTTCAGCCAATCCCGGTCGGGCCCGTACGTCAGCACGATGACGACGCCGTCCTCGGTCGGGAACACATTCAACGGGGTGCGGTACTGCTTGCCCGATTTCCGGCCTGCGTGCTCGAGAATCCCCATCCCCGGCGCCCACCCGGCCCAGATCCGCTGGATCGGGTTGGTGACATGCCGGTTGAACCGCGCCAGCCATTGCGGAAGTTGCACGAAGACCATCAAACTCGGTGGTCATGGCCTACCTCAAGCCCCCGTGGTTCACCGCCAAGATCTTCAACCGGATCGCTATGGCGACCGGCATCGGCGGCAGCCAAACCCTGACCGTCACCAAACGCATTAGCAGGCAGCCACAACAGATCCCGGTAGTCGTGCCCGAGGTCGACGGGGTGAAGTACCTGGTCTCAACCCGCGGCGAGACGGAGTGGGTGAAGAACGTCCGCGCCATCCCCGAGGTCATGGTCGGCAAGCAGAAGTACGTCGCCAACGAGATCCCGGTCGCTGAGCGCGGGCCCGTCATCGCCGTCTACCGCCCGCTGGCGGGCAAGGTCGTCGAGGGCTACTGGAAACAGCTGCCGTCCGACGCTGACCACCCCGTCTTCGCGCTCACCCCGAAGAGCTGAACCAGCTCAAGCCGTCTGCCAGCACAAACGGCGACAAATTTGGTTTGGCCCGCGCCACGGCGTGCGAGGATTCCTGGCGTGACCGAGATGCCCTCGTTGCCAGATTCTTGGGTCGTTGCCGAGCCTGCGCAGGCTGAGGCGCTCGTGGCTGAGGCCGTTCGAGAGATCGGTCCATCCCATCCGCTTTTCGGGCGGGGGTTGACGACGGTCGCGCTGTGTCGCGGCTGCGATCACGTCCTGTTTCGGTTAGACGACGAGTCTTGGGCGATTGTGCATCTGACGTGGACGTCTGCGCGGGAGCCCGCTCCATGGCCGAATTCCACTCAGTGCGACAGTTGCATGGCGGTCGAGATGGAAGTCGACGCCCACAGCGCAGACGAGGGCTACTAGCTCGGCGGACCTACACCGCAACCGCTACTGCTACACCCTGTAGTTGACCCATTCGGCCGGGCTGGAACACTGGTGGTCATGCACCGCACAGACGTGTCCGCGAAGCTGTTCAGCGACGCGTGCGCCGTCATCCCTGGCGGGGTGAACTCGCCGGTCAGGGCCTTTTCCTCGGTTGGCGGCACCCCCCGATTCATCACCTCCGCCGCGGGCTACTGGCTGACCGATGCCGACGACAACCGCTACGTCGACCTGGTCTGCTCCTGGGGTCCGATGATCCTCGGCCACGCCCACCCCGCTGTCGTGGAAGCGGTTCAGCGCGTCGCCGCCGACGGCCTGTCGTTCGGTGCGCCGACGCCGTCGGAGACCGAGCTCGCAGGCGAGATCATCGGCCGCGTGGCACCGGTCGAACGGCTGCGGATGGTCAACTCCGGCACCGAGGCCACCATGAGCGCGATCCGGCTGGCACGCGGGTACACCGGCCGCGCCAAGATCATCAAGTTCTCCGGCTGCTACCACGGCCACAGCGACGCCCTGCTTGCCGACGCCGGGTCGGGCGTCGCAACGCTGGGCCTGCCTTCGTCGCCGGTGGTGACGGGCGCTGCCACCGCCGACACCATCGTGTTGCCGTACAACAACGTTGCCGCAGTCGAAGAGGTGTTCGGTCAGTTCGGCGACGAAATCGCCTGCGTCATCACCGAGGCCAGCCCCGGCAACATGGGCACGGTCGCGCCGCTGCCGGGGTACAACGCGGCGCTGCGCCGAATCACCGCCGCGCACGGCGCACTGCTGATCTCCGACGAGGTGATGACCGGCTTCCGGGTCAGCCGATCCGGTTGGTACGGCATCGATCCCGTCGATGCCGACCTGTTCACCTTCGGCAAGGTGATGAGCGGTGGGCTGCCCGCCGCCGCGTTCGGCGGGCGCGCCGAGGTGATGGAACGACTCGCGCCGCTGGGCCCCGTGTATCAGGCAGGCACGTTGTCCGGTAACCCCGTCGCGATGGCCGCCGGACTCGCGACGCTACGGGCCGCCGACGATGCCGCGTATGCCGCGTTGGACGCCAATGCGGACCGGCTGGCCGCACTGATCGACCAGGCGTTGACGGAATCCGGTGTGGCGCATCAGGTTCAGCGCGCCGGAAACATGCTCAGCGTCTTCTTCACCGAACAGCCAGTGCATGACTTCGCGGCCGCGCGCGCCACCGAAACCTGGCGCTTCCCTGCGTTCTTCCACGCGCTGCTCGACGCCGGCGTCTACCCGCCGCCGAGCGCATTCGAAACCTGGTTTGTCTCAACCGCTCTGGACGACGAGGCCTTCGAGCGCATCGCCGACGCCCTGCCCGGCGCCGCCCGCGCCGCCGCGGAAGCGGCGAGACCCGCATGACCGAGACAACGATCGTGCACGTGATGCGGCACGGCGAGGTGCACAACCCCGAAAAGATCCTCTACGGCCGACTTCCCGACTATCACCTGTCCGAACGCGGGCGGGCGCAGGCGCAGGCGGTCGCCCGCTGGCTGGCGCTGCGCGACATCGACTACGTGGTCGCCTCGCCGCTGGAGCGTGCGCAGGAGACCGCCGAACCGATCGCCAGTGGTCTCGGCCTGCCGATCGATACCGACGACGACCTGATCGAGTCGACGAACATCTTTCAGGGTCAACGAGTCTCACCGGGTGACGGCGCTCTGCGCGACCCACGCAACTGGTGGTACCTGCGCAACCCGCGCACGCCGTCGTGGGGCGAGCCGTATGAGGAGATCGCCGCGCGCATGACGGCGGCGCTACACCGTGCGAGGATCAAGGCGGCGGGACGCGAGGCGGTGTGCGTCAGTCATCAGCTGCCCGTCGAGACGCTGCGCCGGGCGATGACGGGTCAGACCCTCCATCATTTCCCGACCCGGCGGATGTGCAATCTGGCCTCGGTGACCTCCTTCTACTTCCGCGGCGACTCCTACGTCGGCTGGGGATACTCGGAGCTGGCAGGGCAGTGAAGTGGCTGGTGGCCCTGGCAAGCGCGGCGATGGTCGCGCTCGCTGGCTGCTCCACCGGTGACGACGCCGTCGCGCAGGGCGGCACCTTCGAGTTCGTGGCACCCGGCGGCAAAACCGACATCTTCTACGATCCACCCGAAAGCCGGGGCCGCCCAGGCAAGTTGGCAGGCCCGGAGCTGATGGACCCCGCCAAAACGGTCTCGGTCGACGACTTCGCAGGCAAGGTCGTGGTCGTCAACGTGTGGGGGCAGTGGTGCGGACCGTGCCGCACCGAGATCACCCAGCTGCAGAAGGTCTACGACGCCACCCGCGCCAAGGGGGTCGCATTTCTCGGCATCGATGTCCGAGACAACAACCGCGATGCGGCAAAGGATTTCATCGTCGATCGGAAGGTGACGTTCCCGTCGATCTACGACCCGTCGATGCGCACCATGATCGCGTTCGGCGGTAAGTATCCGACCACTGTCATCCCGTCGACTGTGGTGCTCGACCGTCAGCACCGGGTCGCCGCGGTGTTCCTGCGCGAATTACTGGCCGAGGATCTGCAACCGGTCGTGGAACGGCTTGCTGCCGAACCGGAGCCGAAGACGTGACCGGCTTCACCGAAATCGCCGCCGCCGGACCGGTGCTGTTGGCGGTGGGCGTCAGCGTGCTGGCCGGACTCGTTTCCTTCGCGTCGCCGTGCGTGGTGCCGCTGGTGCCGGGCTACCTGTCCTATCTAGCCGCGGTCGTCGGTGTCGAGGAGGAACCCGGCCACGTCGCGGTGCGGACCGCGCGACTGCGGGTCTCGGGCGCGGCATTGTTGTTCGTCGCGGGTTTCACCGCCGTCTTCCTGCTCGGCACCGTCGCGGTGCTGGGGATGACGACCACGTTGATCACCAATCAGCTTCTGCTGCAACGCATCGGCGGCGTGCTCACCATTGTGATGGGTCTGGTGTTCGTCGGCTTCATCCCGCTGCTGCAGCGCGAGGCCCGTTTCACGCCGCGGCAGTTCTCGACGCTCGGCGGTGCGCCGCTGCTCGGCGCGGTGTTCGGGCTGGGCTGGACACCGTGCCTCGGTCCGACGCTGACCGGCGTGATCGCGGTGGCGTCGGCGACCGATGGCGCAAGCGTGGCGCGTGGCGTCGCGTTGGTGATCGCCTACTGCCTCGGGCTGGGAATTCCGTTCGTGCTGTTGGCCTTTGGCTCTGCCCGCGCCGTGCAAGGCATGGGCTGGCTGCGCAGGCACACCCGCGGTATTCAGATCTTCGGTGGAGTGCTGCTGATCCTCGTCGGCGCCGCGCTGGTGACCGGACTCTGGAACGACTTCGTGTCCTGGGTGCGCGACGCGTTCGTCAGCGACGTGACGTTGCCGATATGAGAAGACTTTTGGCGCTGATGCGCAACACCTGGCGGACCCTGACGTCGATGGGAACCGCGCTGGTGCTGCTGTTCCTTCTCGCGCTGGGTGCGATCCCCGGCGCACTGCTGCCGCAGCGCAGTCTCAACGCGTTCAAGGTCGAGCAGTACATCGCCGAGCATCCGACCATCGGGCCGTGGTTGGACCGGCTGCAGGCCTTCGGAGTGTTCTCCAGCTTCTGGTTCACCGCGATCTATGTGCTGCTGTTCATCTCGCTGGTGGGCTGTCTGACCCCCCGACTCATCGAACACGCCCGCAGCCTGCATGCCGTGCCCGTCCCGGCGCCCCGCAACCTGAGCCGACTGCCCAAGCATCACGCCGCCGAGGTCTCCGGAGACGTGCAGGGGCTGGCCGGCATCGTGTCGGGCCATCTGCGCGGTTGGCGCCGCACCACCCGAACCGAGGGTGACACCGTCGAGATCTCCGCCGAGAAGGGCTATCTGCGCGAATTCGGCAACATCGTCTTCCACTTCTCGCTGCTCGGCCTTCTCGTCGCGGTGGCCGCCGGGAAGCTGTTCGGCTATGAGGGCAACGTCATCGTCATCGCCGACAAGGGCCCCGGATTCTGCTCGGCCTCGCCGGCGGCGTTCGACTCGTTCCGCGCGGGCAACACCGTCGACGGCACGTCGCTTTACCCGATCTGTCTGCGGGTCAACGACTTCCAGGCCCACTACCTGCCAACCGGGCAGGCGGTGAGCTTCGCCGCCAACATCGACTACCAGGCCGGCGCCGACATCGACTCCGACACCTGGCGGCCGTATCACCTGAAGGTCAACGAGCCGCTGCGGGTCGGCGGAGACCGGGTGTATCTGCAGGGCCATGGCTACGCCCCCACGTTCACCGTCACCTTCCCCGACGGGCAGACCCGCACCCAGACGTTGCAGTTCCGGCCCGAAGACCAGATCACCCTGCTGTCATCGGGCGCGATGCGGTTCGACCCGCCCGGCGGCAGCTTTCCGGATCCCGGCGAGCGTCGCAAAAACCAGATCGCCATCCAGGGCCTGTTCGCGCCGACCGAACAGCTGGACGGCACCCTTCTCTCGTCGAGTTACCCGGCGCTGAAGAACCCGGCCGTAGCCGTCGACATCTACAAGGGCGACACCGGCCTGGACACCGGCAAGCCCCAGTCGTTGTTCTCGCTCGACCCGAAGCTCATCGAGCAGAACCGCCTGACCAAGAAGGCGCGGGTGAACTTGAAGGCCGGCCAGCAGACGCGGCTCGACGACGGCACGATCGTCCGGTTCGACGGCGCCGTGCCGTTCATCAACGTGCAGGTCTCCCACGACCCCGCCCAGATCTGGGTGCTGGTGTTCGCCCTGTCGATGATGGCCGGCCTACTCGTGTCGCTCGTGGTGCGGCGCCGCCGGGTCTGGGTTCGGCTCACACCGGCAGGCCCGGGTACCGTAAGCGTCGAGCTGGGCGGCTTGGCGCGTACCGACAACTCGGGCTGGGGCGACGAGTTCGAGCGGTTGACGCAGCGTCTGTTGGACGTCGACGTCGAGCCGTCAAAGGAGACCGTATGAATACCGAGCACGTCGATATCGGGCTGGCCCGCTACTCCGACTGGGCGTTCACCTCGTCGGTGGTGGTGCTGGTGGTCGCGCTGCTGTTGCTGGCGGTCGAGCTGGCCTACAGCCGTAGCCGCAAGGTCGAACGCCGCGAGCTTGTCGGTGCCGCCGTCGGTGCGGACAGCACCACCCCGGGTGTCGTCGTCGACGCGCCCAGGCGGTCTGTCGACGAGCGTGTCGGCAAGGCCGGTCTGGCGCTGGTGTATCTCGGCATCGGGTTGCTGCTGGTGTGCATCGTGCTGCGCGGCATGGCCACGGCGCGGGTGCCCTGGGGCAACATGTACGAGTTCATCAACCTGACCTGTTTCTCGGGTCTGGTGGCAGGCGCGATCGTGCTGCGCAAGCCGCAGTACCGCGCGCTGTGGGTGTTCGTACTTGTGCCGGTGCTGATCCTGCTGACGGTGTCGGGTCGCTGGCTCTACACCAACGCCGCGCCCGTGATGCCTGCCCTGCAGTCGTACTGGCTGCCGATCCATGTGTCGGTGGTCAGCCTCGGCTCTGGCGTGTTCCTGGTGGCCGGTGTCGCCAGCATCCTGTTCCTGTTGAAGATGTCACCGCTGGGTGAGCCAGGTCCGGACAGTGCGGTGCGCCGCATCGTGGCACGGTTGCCCGACGCGCAGACACTGGACCGGATCGCTTACCGGACAACCATTTTCGCATTCCCGGTGTTCGGGTTCGGGGTCATCTTCGGCGCGATCTGGGCCGAGGAGGCCTGGGGCCGTTACTGGGGCTGGGATCCCAAAGAGACGGTGTCGTTCATCGCGTGGGTGGTCTACGCGGCGTATCTGCACGCCCGCTCGACTGCTGGGTGGCGCGACAAGAAGGCGGCCTGGATCAACGTCGTCGGCTTCGTCGCGATGGTGTTCAACCTGTTCTTCATCAACCTGGTGACCGTGGGGTTGCATTCGTACGCTGGGGTCGGCTGACACTGAGAGGGGATTAGCGGTTGTCTGACCAGTCGTCGGGTGGGTTTCGTTCGCAACAGCGGTTCAGCGATCCAGCGGAGTCGGTGCCTGCGGAGTGGACCGCCCCGACGCCGCCGAACGGGTTGCCGCTCGGATACGCGTCGCGCCCGCTGGTGTCGCCGACCGACGATCCGCCGCCCTATCTCGATCTGTCGACCGTCGCGCTGCTGGGCCAGCCGAAGCGGGCGCCGTCGCAGGGCTGGCGCAAGTGGCTGTACCTCGGTTCGTTCAAACAGATCAATGTCGGGGAAAGCCGCAAGGTCAATCGCCACAACGGCCTGGTCGTCCAGGTAAAGCGGCCGCTGCGTGGCTGCTACCGGATCGCGTTGCTGTCACTGAAGGGCGGGGTCGGCAAGACGACGATCACCGCGACACTCGGTGCGACGTTCGCGTCGATCCGGGGTGACCGGGTGGTCGCCGTCGACGCGAACCCCGACCGCGGCACGCTGAGCCAGAAAGTGCCGTTGGAAACTCCGGCCACGGTGCGGCATCTGCTGCGCGACGCCGAGGGCATCCAGGCCTACAGCGACGTCCGCGCCTACACCTCGCAGGGCCCCAGCCGGCTGGAGGTGCTGGCGTCCGAACAAGACCCTGCGGTGTCGGAGGCGTTCAGTTCCGACGACTACACCCGCACGCTCGAGGTGCTGGAGCGGTTCTACAGTCTGGTGCTCACCGACTGCGGCACCGGCATGTTGCACTCGGCGATGTCGGCGGTGCTGGACAAGGCGGATGTGCTCGTCGTCATCAGCTCTGGTTCGGTGGACGGCGCCCGCAGCGCGTCGGCCACCTTGGATTGGCTGGACGCGCACGGCCATCAGGAGATGGTGCGCAACTCCATCGCTGTCATCAACGCGGTACGGCCTCGGTCGGGGAAGGTCGACATGAAGAAGGTGGTGGACCACTTCTCGCGACGATGCCGTGCGGTGCTTCAAGTGCCGTTCGACCCGCACCTCGAGGAGGGCGCGGAGATCAGTCTCGACCGGCTGAAGCCGCAGACGCGGGAGGCCTTGATCGAATTGGCCGCCGTCGTGGCGGCTGGCTTTTCTGGCGCAAAGCGGCCGGAAGCGCAGTCCGGCTAGGTCATCGCATGGCTACGGCCGGGGGTTGTCCCCGTGGCCCAGCCGCCGCAAGAAATCCGGATCGTCGTCCGGGCCGATCACGCGCGTCTTCGTGCGAGCTGCGGCAGTCATCCGCGTCAGCCGCCAGCCGGCGTAGATCAAACCGGCCAAGACGAGAATCAGGAGCAAATACGCCACCAAAAACCTCCTTTATCTGAATATACGCGCCGTCGGTAGGCTCGGGCCGTGTCTGATCGACCACCCCGATCCCGGCTCGTACTCGACGTGCTGGTCTACGCCCTGGCCCGCCTGCTGCTCGTCGTCGCGTTGACCGCGGTGATCTTCGGTGCCGGACATCTGCTCGGCGTGCGCGATTTTCCGCTTGTGGTGGCGCTGCTGTTCGCGATTGTCATAGCGCTGCCGCTCGGTATCTGGATATTCGCCCCGTTGCGGCGCCGCGCCACCGCGAGCATCGCCGCCGTCGATGAACGGCGCCGCAAGGATCGAGAGCAGTTGCAGGCCAGGCTGCGCGGCGAAGACACCGTCAGCGGCGAAGAGCCGTCGGCAGAATGACGACGCGCGAAGCGTTCGGTGCCGAATTCGCAGGGGCCGAGGGATTTCTCAACTCACCGACCTACGGCTTGCCGCCGCAGTTCCTGATCGACGCATTGCAGCTCGCCATCACCCAGTGGCAGGACGGGACGATGGAAGTGCCCTCGTTCGATGACTACGTGCGTGACGGTCGGGCCGGTTACGCGGCGCTGACCGGTGTGCCGGTCGGCTCGGTGGTCATGGGCGGCAACGTTTCCGGGGCGCTGGGTCTGGTCGCGGCGGCCGTTCCCGACGGCAGTCGGGTCGCCACCGTGGCAGGCGAATTCACCAGCACCACATTCCCGTTTGCCGCGCAGGCGGGAAGGGGCGTGACGATCACCGAGTTGCCCGCTGCGGATTTGGTCTCGGCCGCGGCCGATTTCGATGTGGTGACTGCAAGCCTGGTGCAGTCCGCCAATGGCGCCGTCCTCGACATCGATGCGTTGCGAAACACTGTGGCGGGCACCGACACACTGACGGTGATCGACGTCACGCAGGCGCTTGGCTGGAAACAGGCCGACGTGGCCTGGGCCGACGTCACGGTGGCCGCGGTGTACAAGTGGCTGCTGGCGCCCCGCGGTACCGCGTGGATGTCGGTGAGCGACAGGGTGAGCCGAATCATGACGCCGCACGCCGCGAACTGGTATGCGGGTGAGGAGCCATGGCAGACGATCTACGGCTTGCCGCTGCGACTGGCCGGCGACGCACGGCGCTTCGACGTCTCACCCACCTGGTTCAGCGCGCTGGGTGCGGGGCTGACGTTGCCGTGGCTGGCCTCGCTTGACGGTGCCGCCGTCGAGGCGCACGCGCTAGGCCTTGCCAACAGGGTGCGCACAGAACTCGCTCTGCCCCAGCAGGATTCGGCTATCGTATCGATCCCGATCGCCGATGCGGCCGACAAGCTGCGTGCCGCCGGTATCCGCGCATCGATCCGCGCAGGGGCGGTGCGTGTCGGCTTTCACCTCTACAACACCGAAGACGACCTCGACCGGTTGCTCGACGCGTTGCGGTAGCAGTCAGCGGATACCGGCCAGCGCCTTGAACTCTCGGACGCGGTCAGGGTCGCCGCCGATTGTGAAATCGGCTGCGGCGCTGGCACGCCCAGCCTGCAGATTGAATAGCAGGGTCGCCCACCGGCGGGCGGTGGTCATGACGACGACATCGCCCGCGGCGCATCCGGCCAGCCAGCGCCACTGGGTTCCGTCGAACTGGAAGGCGTGCCTGCCCCCATCCTTGAGATGGATCGCCCAGGTGACCGGTCCGGCGACCGCCGGCCGGATGCGGTTGAGGAACACCTCCAGCGACCACATGTCGTGTTCTTCCACGATCGTCTCGCCAGGACGCGGAGGACGGGCGTCATGCGCGGTGGACCACACCAGCAGTTCCTCGAGCGTGGGCCGCAACTGTTGTCCGCGCGGAGTGAGGCGGTAGAGCCGCCCCTCGCGCTCGACAACGCCTGCGCTCTCCAGCGCACGCAGCCGAGCGGTGAGCCACTTCGGTGTCACTCCGACGACGAGGCGCTCCAACTCACCGAACCGCTTGGGGCCCGACAACAGATCACGGACGATCAGCAGCGTCCAGCGCTCCCCGAGAAGCTCGAGCGCTCGCGCGATCGAGCAGTACTCCTGGTTGGGCGTCAGCTTCGGCACTGGGCGAGCCTAGGGGTCATCGCGGTCGGAGCGGATTCAGCTGGACCAGAAGCGGCATCCCGCACCGGTTCAGAAAGGCGAAGCGGCCACCGGGGTTGGCCGACGCCTCGGCCTTGATCATCGCCACGATCGCCGCGCTGACCCCGTCCCGCGGATGCCGGCTGATGACCTGATCCCGGTATCCGCGGCTGAGGTCGCCGACCCGCCGCCCTGCCAGATCGAACATCGCGCCGGCCTGCACGTAGACGCCGAGCGCTCCGTCGGTGTCGACGTCGATGCCAGGCGTTGCGTGCACCGTGATGGCGTCGGCCGCCGGTGCGATCGAGCCCGCCGCGAGGCCCGCGTCGTCGGCGCAGCTTTCGAGCCGGCTGGCGCTTCGGAGGGTGAAGTCCTCGCCAGTGACGACTTCGGCGATCCCATAGTCGTGCAGGAGGCAGGCGACGTAGAACTGTTCTATGTCCATCGAGACGGCGTCGACGGCCGCCAGCCCGGAACCGAACATCCAGGTGCGGTAGCCGTGGCCGATCAGCGACGGTGGCTGTTCCGCGCACGCGGCTTCGGCCGCACGCACCAGCTTGGAGTCGGGCGGTGCGAGCGCTTCGGCAGACAGGTCGCGCGCGCCCGCCGGGACGCGGCCGGTGGCCGCGCGAAGACGCCCGGCGACGTACCCGCCGAGCTCGGCAGCGATATGGCCAAGCAGGCGTCGTCGCTCACCAGGGGTGAGCCGGCCCTTGGTCCGCTGTGTCCACGCCAGCCCGCCGGTGCGCATCGGATCGGGACCAGACATATCTGCGTCTCCCTATTGCTATCTTAACGATAGTTTCGTAAGGATAGTCGAGACGCCCAGGGAAGGGAAGTGACATGACCTCGAGCAATCCCACGCTTTCCGTTGCTGTGGTCGGCGGAGGAATCGGCGGTATCGCCGCTGCGACGATGCTCAAGCGGGCCGGCTACCACAACGTCACTGTGTTTGAACGAAATGCGGGCCTTGGTGGCGTCTGGCACGCCAACACGTATCCCGGTGCGGCGTGCGATGTTCCGTCTCATTTCTACGAGTTCTCCTTCGCGCTCAACCCAGACTGGTCGCGCAGGTATGCCCCGCAGCCGGAGATCAAGGCCTACCTCGAACGGGTGGTGCGCGATGAGGGAGTCGAGCAGATGTTTCGGTTCAACTCCGAGGTGCGCTCTGCGACTTGGGACGACAGCGGGCACTGGGTGCTCGACACCGGCACCGGCGAGCATGTCGCCGACGTCCTGATCACCGCGTGCGGTCAGCTGTCGACGCCGAAGTATCCCGACATCGAAGGCCTTGATCGGTTCGAGGGCCCGGCTTTCCACACCGCGAAGTGGCGCCACGACGTGGATCTGGCGGGCAAGCGGGTTGCCGTCATCGGTACCGGTTGCAGCGCGGCACAGGTCGTTCCGGCCATTCAACCCCAGGTGGCAACGGTCGATGTCTATCAACGATCACCGGGTTGGACGATGCCGCGAATGGACTACGAGTACTCCGAACGCAGCAAGCGGCTGTTCCGGCGATTCCCGTTGCTGCAGCGGCTCGACCGCAAGTCGGTGCAGGCGATCATGGAGTTCGGCGCCATCGGCATGACCCGCCGGAAGTGGATGTTGGCTCCTCTAAAGGCACTCGGCCGCAAGCGGATCCGCGACGCGATTTCGGATCCGGCCCTGCAGGATGCACTCACTCCGAAGGACGAGTTCGGTTGCAAGCGCGTAATGGTGAGCGACAACTGGTATCCGGCGCTTGCCAAACCCAATGTGAACGTGATCACCGGTGGTGTCGAGCGGATCACGCCGCAGGGCGTGGTCGGGGGCGACGGAGTCGAGCGCGCCGCCGACGTGCTTGTGCTGGCGACTGGATTCAAATCCCACGACTTCGTCGCTCCGATGGAGATCCGCGGTGTCGGCGGACGCACCCTGGCGGACGAGTGGGCCGATACACCGAAAGCCTATCTGGGGCTGAGCGTTCCGGCATTCCCGAACATGTTCCTGCTATACGGGCCCAACACGAACGGCGGCACGGGATCGGTGGTCTTCATCGTCGAGGCGGGCATGACGCACGTCCTCGCGGCCCTCGCCGAACTCAAGCGAACCGGTACGCACAAGATCGAAGTCCGCCGCGAGGTCGCCGACGATTTCCACCGCGAAGTCAAGGAGGCCCTTCCGCATACGGTATGGACCGGGTGTGGCAACTGGTACCTCGACGAAAGCGGACACAGCCCGAATCAGTGGCCTTGGCGATGGGCTACCTACACGCGTCGAACGCGGGAGCTGGAGCCGGGCGCCTACCTAGTGGGGGATAACTGCTAGCGCGAATTGGGTGACAGCAGCGACGACATCGGTTGGTACGCGAGCGATCCTGGAATTGCCATCTTAGGCATGGCAACAAAGGAGTACGCCAATCATGAAGATCCGGAATTTCATCCCACCGCTGTTGGTAGCTGGGGCAAGCGCGGCAGCGATCGCCCTCGCACCGCTGGCCGAGGCCGCCCCCATCTGCACCTCGACCGGTGCCGCGAGCTTGTGCCAGACGGCGGGCAACGCACAAATCACGGCGACTCCGCCCCCTGTCGACTATCAGGGCGGGTACCCGTTCTTCGGGGACGTGCTGATCTTCCATCACGGCGGACGTCACTGAGACCGGCCGTGCAACGGCATTATTCGTGCTGGAGCGGGATGACCACATCCAAGGTCGTCCCGCTTCCGGCCGGACTCGAAATGCCGAGCCGGCCGGCCAGCGCCTCAACCCGGTCCTTCAGCCCGATCAACCCTGAACCTGCGCCCGAGACGGCACCGCCGATCCCGTCGTCGCGGATGGTCAGGCGAAGTTCCTTGTCGCCGGTGACTGCGAACACCTTGACTTCGGAGGCCTGCGCGTGTTTCGCGGCGTTGGTCAGTGCCTCTGCGACGACGTAATAGGCCGCCACCTCAACCGATTCCGGCAATCGACGATCGACGTTGAGATCGAGGTCGACCGGGACTGCGGAGCGCCGGGCAAGCGTCTTGATGGCGGGCCCGAGACCGCCCTTCGAAAGGATCGCGGGATGAATGCCCCTGGAGATCTCCTGCAATTCCGTCGACACTCCGACCAGACCATCGACGACGTTGGACAACCGATCCCGCAAATCCTGCTGCCGCTCGGGTATCGCGGCCTCGACCGCGCGCAGCTCGAGACCGAGCGAGACAATCCGCTGCTGCGCCCCGTCGTGAAGGTCGCGCTCGAACCTGCGCCGAGCCTGGTCTCCGGCGGTGACGATGCGCGCGCGTGACGCGGTGAGCTCCGCGCGGGTCTCGGCGTTCGAGATCGCCGTGGCGACGAGGTCCGCGAAATCCGCTATCCGCGTTTCTGTTTCGGGGGCCATCGGCTCGGACTGTGATGAGCCGATTATCAGTGCACCCCACATGGCGCCGTTGATGATGATCGGCGCGCCCACCGACGATCGGATCCCGAGGCCGCGCATGCGCTCAGCCGTTGGCCCGGTGGCATCGTCGAAGGAGTCCACCCGTGCCGGCGAGCCTGATGCGAGGATCTTCGCCGCCGCGTTCTCCCCGTCGAGCGGAATCCGCTCTCCGATAGCCATTTTCGTCAGTCCGCTGTCATCGCGGGCGGCCAGCACCACGAGTGCCTCACCGGATTCGTACCGCAGCAGCGCAACGTTGTCGATGCCCAGCCCGCGGGACAACTCTGCGACGGCGGCGGGGTACACCTGTGCCGGATCCACGCCACGGGCAACCAGTGTGGCAACGCGTCGCAACGCCGCCTGCTGCTCGGCAAGAGCGCTGACTTCGGCATGGCTGGCTTCGACCATCCGCTGTGCCTCTCGGAGCCGGTCCTGTTCGCGCCGCCGATCGGTGACGTCGCGGGCGGCGCCGTACAGCAGGCCGTTCGCCGAGACAATGCTCCATTCGAGCCAACGCACCGCACCGTCGGCGCGAACGCAGCGGTTCTCGAACTGCGCTGTGCCGCCGTTGCGGGCCAGTGCTTGTACCAGAGAGCTGGTGCGGTCGCGATCCTCTGAATGGATGAACTCGGTGTACGGACGGGTCTGCAAATCGGTTGTGGGGTAGCCGAATATGCGTTCTGCAGCCGGGTTCAGCCGCCGTATCCGTGTTCCGTCGCTGATGAAGAACAGATCCGAGGTCAGGTCGAAGAACCGCTCGAGTTCGTTTCTGCTGGCTTCGAGTTCGGCGTTGATGGCTTCGCGGTCGCGGGCGGCGGCGAGTAGGGCCTCGAGCGAAGGCACCAGGCGCTGTAGGCGGTCCTGCATCGCTCGCGGCAGGTCCGCGGGCACCACGAGCGTGCCTGCCGGGGCATCGCCGTCCCGTAACGCAATTGCGAATTCGTGCTCGCCTGCGGTCACCGTATCCGGTTCGAGCTTGGCGAACTGTAGCCCCAGCACCTGCGCCATCCGGTGCCCCGCGGCGTCCAGCGCGGGCCGCAGCTCGCCGGCTCGCAGCATCAGCCGGGCCAGGTCGGCGGCCAGGTCGGCCTCGCGCCTGCGCTGCTCCGACTCGGCCGCGCGCAACCGGGCCTGCCCGGCGAGGACGTTGGCCAGCAGCGCCACCGGAAGGAAGATCAGGATCGCGAGCGCATCCTGCGGGTGCGTCGGAATGAAGCCCATGCCGGTGTCCATGTGGAACTGGACGTACGCCGCCGCGCTGGCCAGTGTGGTGGCGACCGCCAGCCGGAATCCCCATCCGGCCGAGACGACCAGCACACCGACCAGGAACAACACGCCGAAGGCGTTCTCGGGAGCGATGTGCTTCAGCTGCCGCACAAGCAGCGTCTCGCCGACGATGAAGGCGGCCGCCACCAGGATGCCCAGCCATAACGGCGGTGCCGTCGGCCGGACCACAAACGCCAACAGGCGCGCAAACAACGGCGGCCCGGGCTCGGGCCCGGGCGTCGGGGGCGTGTACTGCAGATTCATTTACTCTCTTCAACACGAAACAGCCCCTCGATTATTGCCTGTGAGGGTGGTAGGAGTTCCGGCTAGCGGGAATGCGATGGAGATGAATGTCTGCGAAGCTAAAAAGCGTGCATTGCCGTGGGTTACGAATATGCGGTGCCTGATCGTTGACGACAGCGCCGATTTCCGTGATGCGGCGGGCGCGATGCTCGAGCGCGCGGGAATCAGCGTAGTCGGGAAGGCATCGAATAGCGCTGAGGCGCTTAAGTATTACGAAGATCTGCATCCCGACGTGGCGCTGGTCGATGTTGATCTCGGTGGTGAGGATGGGTTCGAACTCGCCGAGCTGCTCGACCGCGTTAGTGCGGCAAGTAGATTAGCGGTGATCTTGGTTTCCACCTACGCCGAGTCGGACCTCGAAGAGATGATCCACGACAGCCCGGCAGTCGGTTTCCTGCAGAAGTTCTCGCTGTCACCGGATGCCATCCGGAACTTGCTGAAGGTCAGCGGGCCTCAAGGTAGGTGATCACCGCACGAACGCGGCGGTGATCGTCGCCGGTTTCGGGCAGGTTGAGCTTCGTCAGGATGCTGCGCACATGTTTTTCCACGGTGCCTTCCGTCACCCAGAGCCGCCGGGCGATGCCGGCGTTCGAGCGGCCTTCGGCCATCAACATCAAGACCTCTTGCTCGCGCGCGCTGAGCACGGCCAACGGGTCGTCGCGGCGGCGCGCCGAGACCAGTTCTTGCACGAGTGCCGGGTCGACCACGGACGCACCCTTGGAGACGCGTTCGAGGGTGTCGACGAAGTCGGCGACGTCGGTCACCCGGGTCTTGAGCAGGTAACCGATGGCGTGGCCGCTGGCCAGCAGTTCGGTCGCGTGCTCGACTTCGACGTGTGCAGAGAGCACGAGGATGCCGGTATCGGGCAGTTCCGCACGGATGACGCGTGCCGCGTCGAGGCCCTCCGTGGTGTGCGTCGGTGGCATCCGAATATCGACGACGACCAGTTGCGGCTTGTGCTCGCGGACCAGGGCGAGCAATTCCGTTGCGTCGGCGGCCTGCCCCACCACCTCGAAACCAGACCGGGCGAGCAGGCTGGCAAGTCCCTCGCGCAACAGCACGTCGTCGTCGGCGACGACGACCTGCACGGCAGACATGGTGAATCCTTCCGGCGCCGGGATATGACGGTGCAGACCCAACAATCTTGCATGCAAGTCACAGTCGAGGCAGCAGGATTGCGGCTAGCAGGTATGGCGTTCTCAGGCTAGTGGGAATGTCGGATGGCGGTCAGCGTTGACGACTTCGTAGCGCGCAGGCGCGAGAGTTGTCGTCCATGACCATCGCCACGCACTGGCTGGACGGGCACTCCACAACGAACGCACTCGTGGAAAATCTTCGCACGATCGACAAATACATTGTCGAGGCGGTCGGGACATTCGGGCTCCTGCTGACCGTCGGCGTCGGGTTGTGCAGCCGCACCCCCTTTGCCGCCCTTGGCATCGGCGGGGTTCTGATGGCGCTGATCTACGCAGGCGGCTACCGGGTCGGAGCGCATTTCAATCCCGCCATCACGCTGGCGGCGGCGTTGCGGGGGCGTATCCCGTTCGGTGAGGCGGCCGCGTATTGGTTGGCTCAACTCGCCGCGGGCTTGTGCGCAGCTATCGTGACGCGGCTCATCGTCGGGCCCGGTCAATCCGAATCAGTCACGGAAATGATGGTGAGTGGACGCACGCTGGTGGCGTCGTTCGGGGCTGAGTTGTTGTTCGCATTCGTGCTCGCGTACGTGGTTTTCAGCTGCTTCGACGGACCCCGCCGCGCGCCGGATAGCGTGTGGCACTTTGCTATCGGGGTCGCGGTGGTGGCGGGCACGGTGGACTTCGCCGCGTTATTCGGTGGCGTCTATTTGGTCAGCCAAGTCATTGCGGGAGTTTTCACCGCAATCGCATTTCTCACCTTCGGTGCGGCGGCCCACTGATGTACGTCGAGTTGCGCATCCTTGGCGCGACTGTCGTCCTTTTGGCGCGCTCGAATAGTTGGCGTCGCCGCGGGGTAGACGTCCTATATGACTACCGCCAAGGCGCTGTATCGGAGATGGATCAACGAATTGTGGGCGGGCAAGCCCGTCGCGTCCGAATTGGTCTCCGCCGATTTCGTTGGGCACTGGCCCAATCGTGACGTAGTGGGGCCTGACGAGTTGCAGGCGATCATCGATGAGACGCATGCAATGTTCTCCGATTTGCAGTTTGTGGTCGACGTCGAACCCTTCGCCGAACGTGATCTGCTGGCGGCCCGCTGGATTGGAACGGGAGCGACGGTCGACGGTCCGGCGCGGTTCACCGGCAACGACATCCTGCGGTTCGCCGACGATCGATTCGTCGAGTACTGGACCGGCACGTCGACCGGCTGACCGACAACCGGAGCCAACTGCAGAATCTTTGCCGCGATCGGTACGACAACTTGGTACGTTCCCGCAATGAGTTTGCGCGCCATCTCGGTTTGCGTCTTCTTCACCGCCGCGCTGGCGGGGTGTGGCGGCGCAGCCGATGGGCATGAGCAGCTCAGGGTGGAGCGGTATGCATCGCCGAATCCAGGCTCGGTCAATGCGTACTGGATCGACGCGCCTGATGGCATCATCATCGTCGACGCCGGCCGCAATACCAGTGGCGGACAAAAGATTGCCGATATGGTTGCGGGCAAAGGCCAACGAGTCGCGGCGATCCTGTTGACCCACCCGCATCCGGATCATGTCGGGGGACTCGGCGTTCTGCACGCGAGATTCCCCGAAACACCGATCTATGCCTCGGAGGCCACCGACAAGTGGATGCGCGACGACCCACTGGCGGATTACCCGCTGGCCCTGCAGGCCGATCCCGACTACCCGCAGACGCTGACCTACGCGACCGAGACTTTCGCAGGCAACGCCGAACTGCACATCGCCGGACTGACGCTGCAGTCCGTGGATCTCGGTCCGGGTGAGTCAGCAACGGCCACAGTCTATTTCGAGCCGTCGACGCGAACGCTGTTCGGCGGGGACCTCACCGGCTATCACGTCACGCCGGCGTTGACCGAGGGCAACTCGTGCGGCTGGCTCACCAACCTCGCCGCGCTCAGCAGTCGGTTCGGCGACGCCGACTTGATCTATCCCGGGCATGGCGATTACGGGATGGCCATCCACCAGATCAACACCCAACGGGACTACCTGAAGCGCTACCGCGACCTGGTCAGGCCGGCGGTGACGCTCGATTCCGACGGCGGATCGATCGTGACGGATCTCGAAACCCAACGCATCGTCGATGAACTCGACCGCACGTTTCTGAGCTATTCGCCGGTGGCGTCGCTGCCGAATCTGCAAGAGCTCAACATCGCCGCCGTCGGGCGGGAATTGGCCGCGGAGGACACCGCGACCGTGCCGCCGGAGTGCAATTAGCTCAGTCGAAGAGGTCTGGCTGTTCCCTGCTGATCCGTGCGAACAACGGCTGGAAGCTGAACCAGCCGGCGAAGTGGGTACCCACCTGACCCGCAGTGTGCTTAGCCATCGCGGGCTCGATCAGCACAGGCGTTCCTGCGGCTTCAGCCATCAGCTGCGCATGGCATGACCGCTCCATCGTGATGAACCACCACGCCGCCTCCTCGACGGAGTGACCGACCGTGAGCAGTCCGTGGTTGCGCAGGATGACGGACTTGCAGTCGCCGAGTGCATGCGCGATGCGTTTGCCTTCCTCAGTGTCGAGAACGACGCCAGAGTAAGCGTCGAACAAGGCGTGGTCGTCGTAGAAAGCGCAGGCGTCCTGGGTGATCGGGTCGAGCAGTCGGGCCAGCGTCGACCACGTCTTGCCGTAGACGGAATGGGAGTGCGCCGCGCTGATCACGTCGGGCCGCGCCGCATGCACCTGCGAATGGATCGCGAACGCGGCCTGATTCACCGGGAGGTCGCCGTGGACAACCTCGCCGTCGTGGCGCACCAGCAGAAGGTCGCTGACTCGAATGTGACTGAAGTGCATGCCGAACGGGTTCACCCAGAAGTGGTCGGGCAGTTCGGGGTCGCGTGCGGTGATGTGGCCTGCGACGCCCTCGTCGAACCCGAAGCGGCTGAAAAGCCTGAAGGCCGCGGCCAGGTTCTGTTTGCGGTGGAGCCGCTCCTGCTCGATCGTCCGGCCCCCTTCGGGGAGTAGCGCCGAAACGTTGCCACTTGCAAGTTGCTGAGCCTGTTGGACATCGGTGTCGCTCATGGTTCAACGTTAGCCCTGCTCAAGTGCCGAAAGCCAGAGCTGCTGCCACCGTGACGGCCCACACCAGCATCGCCAGGCCGGTGTCGCGCAGCACAGGGATCAGCTCTTTGCCGCCGAGGCCCTTTCGGACCGGACCGGCCGCGCGGACAGCCAGCGGCGCCGCCAACAACCCGACCGCGCACCACGGCGTCGCGAGAATCAGCACCAACGTCAGTGCGAACGCGACCGCAATCAAGCCTTGGTACAGCACGCGGGTGCGGCCGTCGCCGAGTCGCACCGCCAGCGTGATCTTCCCGGACTCCTTATCGGTCGGGATGTCGCGCAGGTTATTGGCCACCAGCACCGCTGACGACAGCGAGCCCATCGCCACCGCCAGCGCAAGGCCGACCCAGTCGATCCGCAATGCCTGGGTGTATTGCGTGCCGAGCACCGCGACGAGCCCGAAGAACACGAACACCGCGACCTCGCCAAGCCCGAGATAGCCGTACGGCTTTGAGCCGCCGGTGTACAGCCAGGCCCCGGCGATACACACCGCGCCGACCACGATCAGCCACGGCGCACTGAACCAAGCCAGCGCCACCCCGGCCACCGCCGCCACGCCGAGGCTCACCACGGCGGCCGTCAGCACCGCGCGCGGGGCAGCCAGCTTGGAGCCGACGAGCCGCAACGGCCCCGCGCGGACGTCGTCGGTGCCGCGGATGCCGTCGGAGTAGTCGTTGGCGTAGTTGACGCCGATGATCATCGCGACCGCGACAAGCAATGCCAGCAATGCCTTCCACCAGCACGCGGCGTGCAGCCACGCGGCGCCGCCGGTGCCTGCGATCACCGGTGCGATTGCGTTGGGCAACGTCCGCGGGCGGGCGCCCTCGACCCACTGCGCGAAACTGGCCACGATCGCCAGTCTTGCACGGGCGCATGGCGTGGCAGACTAAGCGCATGGAGGACCGACTCAGCAAGACAGAGATCCGCAAGGACGCCCTGCAGGAAATCGTCGAGTCAGGCGCATCAACTGTGGGTGAGGTGGCCTCGATCATCACCACCGCCGTGAAGGACGTCGCGAACGCCATCGGTGGTTTCGCGACCGACATGTTCGAGATCCGCGACGCTTCCCGGCGCGCTTCGCACCTTTCCGCCGACGAGGCCAAGGACGAGTAGCGCGACTTGCTCGGCGTCATCGGCGGCAGCGGTTTCTACACTTTCTTCGGAGCCGACGCCCGCACCATCAGCCTGGACACCCCCTACGGTGCGCCAAGTGCTCCGATCACGGTCGGCACCGTCGGCGAGCACGAGGTCGCGTTCCTGCCGCGACACGGCGTCAAGCACGAGTTCTCGCCGCACACCGTGCCGTACCGCGCCAACATGTGGGCGCTGCGGGCGCTGGGCGTGCGCCGCATCTTCGGGCCGTGTGCGGTCGGCAGCCTGACCGCGGATTTGGGACCCGGCGCCATGGTGGTGCCCGATCAATTGGTGGACCGCACCACCGGCCGCGACGACACCTACTTCGATTCGGGCGGCATCCACATCGGGTTCGCCGATCCGTATTGCCCGACGCTGCGTGCGGCCGCGGCCGAGCTGCCCGGCGTCGTCGACGGCGGCACCATGGTGGTGATCCAGGGCCCGAGGTTCTCCACCCGCGCCGAGAGCCAGTGGTTCGCAGGCCAGGGCTTCACGCTGGTCAACATGACCGGATATCCGGAGGCGGTGCTCGCCCGAGAGCTCGAAATATGTTATGCGGCAGTTGCTTTGGTCACCGACCTGGACGCAGGAATCGACGCAGGGACGGCCGTCAGAGCAGTCGATGTGTTCGCCGAGTTCGAGCGCAACCTGGTGCCGTTCAAGAAGCTGATGCACGAGGCCATAGAAAACGTCGACATTGAACGCACGTGTACCCACTGCCTGCCGCACGACGGCGTCGAGCTGCCGTTCGATCTGCCGTGAGGGTGTTGCTGACCGGCGCAGCCGGCTTCATCGGAGCGCGGGTGACCGCGGCACTGGCCGGCGCGGGTCATGAAGTGGTGGCGATCGACGCGATGCTCGCGGCGGCACACGGCCCGGATGCCGAACTGCCGGAAGGTATTCGGCGGGTCGATGTCCGCGACGCCACCGCATTGGCGCCGCTGCTCAAGGGTGTCGATGTGGTGTGTCACCAGGCGGCTGTCGTCGGTGCAGGCGTGGACGCCGCCGACGCGCCGTCCTACGGCAGCCACAACGATCTCGCGACCGCGGTGCTGCTCGCCGAGATGTTCGCGGCGGGCTGTCAGCGGTTGGTGTTGGCGTCGTCGATGGTGGTCTATGGGCAGGGCCGCTACGAGTGCGAAGAGCATGGGCTCGTCGACCCGCTGCCGCGTACGCGAACCGATCTCGACGCCGGGGTGTTCGACCATCGCTGCCCATTGTGCGCAGAGCCGGTGCGGTGGCGGCTGGTCGATGAGGACGCGCCGCTCCGGCCGCGCAGTTTGTACGCGGCCAGCAAGACGGCGCAGGAGCACTACGCGTTGGCATGGGCCGAGTCGACGGGCGGTGCGGTGGTCGCGCTGCGCTATCACAACGTCTATGGCCCCGGCATGCCGCGCGACACGCCGTATTCCGGGGTGGCCGCCATCTTCCGAAGCGCGCTCGAAGCAGGCGATGTGCCAAGGGTTTTTGAGGACGGTGGGCAGATGCGCGACTTCGTGCACGTCGACGACATCGCCGCGGCCAACGTGGCCGCCGTCGGAGCGGACCTCGGCGGCTTTTCGGCATTCAATGTCTGCTCGGGGCGGCCGATCTCGATCCTGGAGGTGGCGACCGAACTGTGCGAGACCCGGGGCGACGTGCTGCCCCTCGTCACCGGCCAGTACCGCAGCGGCGACGTGCGCCACATCGTTGCCGACCCGTCGCGCGCGGCGGAGGTGCTTGGCTTTCGGGCGGCGGTCGACCCGCGCGACGGACTGCGCGAGTTCGCCTACGCCCCGCTGCGGGGCTAGCACCCGTGCCGATCGGCGCCGCTCGGCCCGAAGCATCACCGCGAGATGCCAAATGAGAGATGCCAAATGATCAGTCGCCGGTCAGGCCGATGCGCTGTCGGCGGCGCCTGCATCAGGTTAACCGAATGCTCAACTCTGCACGGCTCGCGGTCGAGGCTCGGCACCAACTGCGCCCTTCCCATTACAGCGAGAATCGTTGCGTCAAATATGATTACAGGGTGACTGTCGACGATGGGCATCTTTCGCGAGAGCCTGACTGCTTGTTGCTCGATCTTGACGGCACCGTCTTTCGTGGCGGAACGCCAACCCCCGGCGCCGTCGAAACGCTTGACGCGGTCGAGGTTCATACCCTCTTCTTGACCAACAATGCCTCGCGCAGTGCCGCCGAGGTGTCCGCCCATTTGCGCGGACTAGGGTTTGCGGCTCATGCACGTGACGTTGTGACAAGCGCGAAAAGTGCTGCCCGCGCGCTCGCATATAAGTTAGCGCCGGGTTCTCGGGTCTTGGTAATCGGCACCGATTCACTGGCGGCTGAGATCGACGCCGTTGGCCTTCGTCCGGTGCGGTCAAACAGTGAGGCGCCAATCGCGGTGGTGCAGGGACATTCACCGCACACTGGTTGGGCCGATCTGGCCGAAGCCACCTCGGCCATCCGCAACGGGGCACTGTGGGTCGCCACCAATGCCGACTTGACGTTGCCCACCGAGCGCGGACTGGTTCCTGGGAATGGCTCGATGGTGGCGGCGGTCCGAGCGGCGACCGGCGCAGAGCCTGATGTGATCGGTAAGCCAGGGCCGGCGATGTTCCGAGATGCGTTGGCAATTGGTGACTTTCACTCCCCGCTTGTGGTGGGCGACCGGCTCGACACCGACATTGCCGGCGCCAATTCCGCAGGTCTATCGAGCCTTCTCGTGCTGACCGGGGTCAGTACCGCTGCTGACCTGCTAAACGCCGAGCCCGGCGAGCGTCCGACGTATCTGGCCGAGGATCTGCGCGGTCTCCACCAGTCTGCCGCGTCACTTCGGATCGGGCCGCAGCCCGGCTGGCACACCGATGTCGACGGCGACACCGTCATCGTCACCTCGACCGGCGAGCCGGACAGCCTGTCAGCGGTACGCGCGACTGTCGGCGCGGTGTGGAACAGCACCGCGTCCCAAGTAGTAGCCGGTGACGATGTCGCACGAGATTCCCTGCAACAGTGGGGACTTCACTGAGACAGCCCTGGATCGAAGCGCATGCGCGCGCGGACGGACGCGCATGCCGCCGCCACGATCATCTGCGCGTCGGAGTCGTGGCCTTTCGGTATCTGAATCGCCGCGCTGTCGGCATCTTCTCGATGTGCCATCAGCCAGTCATACAGCAGCCAGTCCAAGGCGCACGCGACGGTGAACGGATCGGCATCCTCAGCGGATGCCGCCGCTATGCAGCCTTCGATGGCTTCACGGTGCTCGCGCCGAGCTCCGTCCTTGTTGACCCCAGAGCTGTCGAAAAGCATAGTGGACAGGGTCAGCGGATAACGTTGACCCGATTCCGCTTTGAGCACCCACCGGCCACCTTTCCACGGCTTGTCAGGGTCCACGATGGACATCTGGCCGAATCCGCTGATGACGCCCATACCTGGTTCGTCGAGTTCACCGTCTAACGGCGCGGGCCCGAGTAAACCAATGGGGAAGCGGGCCCGGATGGAGAACAGCGTCGCGGTGCCGATGATTTTTCCCGCACGCAGATCCGGGATTACCCCGGTGATTTCGGCGGCCAATGCATAGTCGCGGACCAGCAGGTCGAGGCTTTGGTGCAACGCCACCAGTTCATTGCGTTCCTCGGCGTCGGGAGCCTGGCCCCCGCCGAGTAGGGTGCCAAACCGTGCGGCGGCGACGATTAAGGCGTCGTCGAGCGCCTCGAGATGAGTGGCCACCAGACGCTCAGGCTCCTCGTCGTCGATGACGAGGTCGGGTAGCGTAATCGGCGCACCCTGCGCGGTGGCCCAGTAGAAGCCGATCTGCCCGTCGGCCTGCACGATGCGCGGCCTCACGACGAACGCGTACCCAATCGGTGGCTGGTGGCGTGCAATTGGCGATCGGTGCTGTCCTTCAGTCTTGCGACCTGTTCGGGTGTCAGCCGATCACAAATTCGGCGCCAATGCACGGCGACGATGTCGCCGGGCTCGATGGCTCCGTCGTATCCTGCCCTGCTGGGCATCTCGACTCTGAGAGTCTCCGGCGATGCCAGCGATAAGGCCGAATCCTTGAAGCGCAGGCGTGACGAGAGGACCACGGCGGTCACTTCGTCGGTGGAAAGCACTGTGCCCCACGATATCCGGCAGTCATCGAGGATTGAAAGTGGCTGGTCATCTGCACCCTTGCCGAGCAGCCGTGACCAAGGGTAGACGGCGAATACGTGGAAGCTGTGGTTGGGCATGGCCTCCTGCGCGAGGTCCTCTGTGAGGTGAGTCCAGTAGTGGCCGGCCTGCGGGGCGATGATGGACAGGAGTTCGTCGATGAATACCCGTGGGTCTAGCTTCGCGCCGATTCCTCCGCCGAGCCAATAGGATTCGACCAGACGATGGTCGAGCGGATCGGCGATGCCCACCTGCTTCGCCAGCACCTCCAGATACGGCCACGCGCCGGTGAACTGTCGCGCTGCCTGTTCGATTTGGTCACGTGCGCCGCTCAACAGCGCTGAGGAATCCGTCGGCCCACAGTATCCGAGTCGGTTGGGGCAGTAGGCATAGCGCGCGAACATCGCCGCACCGCGGGTGTCGGTGATGTTGGCGGCGGTCATGTCCGTGTGCCCTGCCCGATCAGGGTCGCCGCGTCGCGGTGCAGTCTGCCGAAGTTGTAGTAGGCCGCACACGCGCCTTCAGGCGAGACCATGCAGGTGCCGATGGGCGTTTCCGGTGTGCATGCGGTGCCGAAGACTTTGCATTCCCACGGCTTGAGTACGCCTTTGAGAACTTCGCCACACTGGCAGGCCTTCGGATCGGCGACCCGCACGCCTGGCAGCGCGTATCGGTGCTCAGCGTCGAAGTCGGCGAACTCGTCGCGGAGCTTGAGCGCGCTTTGGGAGATGAAACCCAGCCCACGCCATTCGAAGTGAGGCCGCAGCGCGAACACCTCACTCATGAGTGCCAGCGCGGCTGGGTTGCCTTCTTCGTGCACCACCCGCGAATACTGGTTTTCGACTTCGCACCGTCCTTCGCGGATCTGGGTAAGCAGCATGGCGATCGACGCGAGGATGTCCAGTGGCTCAAAGCCGGCCACTACCAACGGTTTACCGTAGATGGCTGGCACGAACCGGTACGGGCGGTTGCCGACGACCGTGGAGACGTGGCCGGGTCCCAAGAATCCCGACAGGCGCAGGTCCGGCGATTCCAGAATGGCCTTGATCGGCGGCACGATCGTCACGTGGTTGCAGAACACGCTGAAGTTCGTGATCCCCAGCTCGCGTGCTCGTACCAGCGTGACCGCCGTCGACGGGACAGTGGTTTCGAAGCCGATGGCGAAGAAGACGACCTGTTTGTGCGGGTTGTCGACCGCGATCTTCAGGGTGTCCAGTGGCGAGTAGACGAACCGCACGTCGGCTCCGCGCGCTTTCGCGTCGAGCAAGCTGCCGGACGAGCCGGGTACTCGCATCATGTCGCCGAAGCAGGTAAAGATCACATCGGGTTGTCCGGCCAGCCATATCGCGTCGTCCACGCGGCCCATCGGAATGACGCAGACGGGGCAGCCGGGGCCGTGCACCAATTCGACGTTGTCGGGAAGCAGGTGTTCGATGCCGTGGCGATAGATCGTGTGGGTGTGCCCACCGCACACCTCCATGAACTTGAAGTGCTCATTCGGATCGGCTGAGACGGCTAATGAATCGATGGCTGCCAACAGCTTTCGCGCTGCGGCCGGGTCACGGAATTCGTCCACAAATCTCATGTTGTCCCCACGTTTAGATGATTGACGACGAGTCGAACGCTTCGATCTCATCGGAATAGGCTTCGCCGAGCTTCTTGACGGCCGCCAACGTCAGTAAGGCCTCGGTCTCGTCGATCTTGGCCATCGCGAAGCCGACGTGCACCAGTACCCACTCGTCGGGTTCAGGCAGGTCCTTCTCCAGCAGGCGCACGCTGATGATGCGCCTCACCCCGCTGACGTCGACCTTGGCCAGACAGTTGGCGGCGTCGGTGATCTCGACGATCCGGCCGGGAATCCCTAGGCACATAGAGGTGTCCTTTCTCAGCAGATGCGCGGCAGCGGGTCGCCGACGAGCATGTCCACGATCCGGGTGCCGCCGAAACCGGTGCGCACGACGACCGTGGCCGCAGGTTCATCAGCGATGTGTCCGATCTCCGCGGCGTCCTGTCCACCGGGTTGGCTGCGCAGCGCACTGAGCGCACCGGCGGCCTCGGCTGGGTCGACCACGGCGAGGAACTTGCCCTCGTTGGCGACGTAAAGTGGGTCTATTCCCAGCATTTCGCATGCACCGGACACAGCAGGACGCACCGGAAGCCGGTCCTCCTCGAGCACCACGGCGAGCCCGCAGGCCTGCGCCAACTCGTTGCACACGGTACCCACGCCGCCGCGGGTGGGATCACGCATCCAGCGGGTCGAGGGCGCCGCTGCGAGCAGTTGCTGCACCAGTGGGCTCACCGACGCGGTGTCAGAGGCGATGTCTGCTTCGATCGCCAGATCTCCGCGGGCCAACATCACCGCCATGCCGTGATCGCCGATCGTGCCCGACATCAGCACCTTGTCGCCCGGGCGGACAAGTGCCGGCGACAATTCGCGTCCGAGCGGGACGACACCAACGCCGGCGGTGGTGATGAACATGCCGTCGGCGGCGCCTTTGGGAACGACTTTGGTGTCACCGCTGACGATCTGCACGCCCGAGGCCGACGCGGCGGCGGCCATGTCGGCGACGATGTCGCGCAGTTCGTCGATCGCGAAGCCCTCTTCAAGCACGAATGCCGCGGTCAGCCACGACGGCACCGCACCGGCCATCGCAAGGTCGTTGCATGTGCCGTGCACAGCGAGATGGCCGATCGATCCGCCGGGAAAGCGCAACGGCTGCACCACGAACGAGTCGGTGGACATGGCGATCCGCTGGCCGTCGGGCAACGCGATGATCGCCCCGTCGCCGAGCGACTCCAGATAAGGATTGCGAAATGCTTCGACGAACACGGAGTCCACCAACGCCGCCGATGCCTTTCCGCCCGCGCCGTGAGCGAGGGTGACGACCGTTTCACGCAATCGGGGCCGGCGTTTTCGAAATACCTCGATACGTTCGATGACCTCGTTCTCGCGAAACGATGGCCCGGAGGCCAAGTATTCGGCGACGTGTTCACTCATCGGACTCCTCGACTTTCTGCCCACACGCCCGCGGGCGAGTCGGTTGCGCTTTGCACCGCTGCCCACAGTCGATAACCGAGCAGCGCTTGCGATTCCTGAATCCTGTGCACGCTTTGTGATCGCACCACAAAGCACACGTCCACGTTGGGACTGGCGGCGAACTCGCCGCCGTCGTATCCGGCGAAGCCGATGGTGTACATGCCGCGGTGGCGAGCCTCCCGCATCGCCAGCAGCAGATCGGTCGAGGTGCCGCTGGTCGACATCGCCACGGCGATATCGGTTGGGCCTGCCCTGGCGATCAGTTGCCGCGCGAAGATCAGGTCGAAACCAACGTCGTTACCAAGCGCGGTCAGTACCGCCTGGTCGGCGGTCAACGACCATGCCGGTAACGGGTGTCCCATCGGTGGCTGCGCGAACAAAGCGGCCAATGTGCTTGCGTCTGTCGAGCTTCCGCCATTGCCAAAGGTGAACAACCGGCCACCGGCAGCGAACCGGCGCCCCATCTCAGCAGCTCCTGTTGTGATGAGCGCGCCGCACGATTCGAGCGTCGTCCGGCGTAGCGAAGCGCTGGTTGCAGCCTTGGTCAGTGCGGAGGCCGTCAGATCGACCAGCAGTGCGCCGGCATCGGTTTCGGTCCCGTCGATGAACGGATACAGGAAATTCGTCGCCTCCTCGAGGCGAGGTTGCTCGGTCACGGCTGATCCTCACCCAACTTGGCTATCACCATGCCCGCGTGCACCAGTACCAGATCACCGGCATCCAGTGGGCCGGCCAGCACCGTGACGACACTCTCGGTGCCTCTGGCGCTGCGCACCAGTGTTGTCCCGTCTTGCGTGCTGGTGAGCACTTCGGCAGGACGGCCCTCGTCACTGCACGTGATGCAGACCTCATCGGTGCAATCCGACGGTGCGCTCAACAACCCAGGATGCTCGAAGCACACATGGGTCAGCTCCCACAACAGGTGATACACCAAGACGAACTCGCCGGTCGCAGCCAGTGTGGGGTCGTCGCTGTCGAGCCAGAGGATGTGATCGGCCGCACCAGCCGGCGGCCGTTCGCCGTTGCCGATCCAGATCGTCGTCACCCCCCAAGCCGCGGCTCGGCGCATCACGGCACGGACCTCCGGGTCGGTTGCTCCGGCGACGGCCACAACCACATCGCCGGCGCGGGCCGATACCCGCACCTGTCCGATGAGGTCCGCGCCCGTCAGCGCCACGGCGGGCAGGGCACGCTTACCGACGATCACCGGATGGACGAACTCAACGGCGATGTGCTGGGCGTGCGAAGTGTACGCGGGTGCGATGCACCACATGGTCGCGCCGCCCGAAAACCGCTGCGCTAGAGATAAAGAAGCGGCAGACAGATCAGCGGCCAGCTCCTGCGTCATGCCGATATCGACCGGCGCGCTCATGAGGCCGCGTCCTGGTCGCCGAAGACGCCGTACTCGCGCATCGTCGCCAAAGTCAGCTGTGCGGACTGCTCGTCGATGCGGGTCAGGGCGAATCCAGCGTGCAGAATCGTGTAGTCGCCCACCGCCAGATCAGGCAGATACGCCAAGCTCGCGGTCTTGACATCCTCGCCGAATGACACCTTCGCAAATCGCCCGCCGCCGGGGACGTCCCAGATCTCGGTGATCTGCCCAGGGATTCCTAAACACATGTCGTGGTCCTTCCGTCGCCGGCATCGTCGAGCGCCATCAGCGTCGATATCGCAGCCTGGCCGAGCGCCAGTCCACCATCATTCGGCGGGACGATGCGATGCGTCAGCACGGCGAACCCCGCATCTTCCAACAATTGGCGACATCCCCGTAGCAGCAACACATTCTGGAAGACCCCTCCGGTCAAACCGACTGTGCGCGTGTCTTGCGCCACCAGACAAACAACGTCGCGTACAGCCACGGCGACGGCGTGGTGGAACGCCAGCGCCAGAACGGCAGTGTCGGCGCCTGCGCGTAGAGCGTCGACCATCATCGCGATCATGGGCGCGGGGTCGATGATTCCCTCGGCGTCGACAGTCAGGCGTAGCACGATGGCGCCGGTGCCGGCCGCCGATTCCGCCAAGGCTTCCAGTTCGATCGCCGCCTGTCCCTCGTAGTCGATGTGGTGGCGCACAGCCAGCAGTGAAGCCACCGCGTCGAACAACCGGCCCATGCTCGTTGTCGGGACACAACCACGACCGGTGGTGAATTGGCTACGCAGCAGCCGCAATTCGGCACCGCTGGCCACCTGCACCGGTGCCAGGTCCGCCGGCCAGGGCAGCCGTGCATGCCAGAGGTGCGCCAGTGCCATCCGCCAGGGGTTGCGTACCGCTGCATCACCGCCTGCCAGCGGAACCTCGTCGAGGTGACCGACTCGGGTGAATCTGTGGCTGTCGGGGCCAAGGCGAAGAATCTCCCCACCCCATACCTTGTCGTTGCAGCCGTAACCGGTGCCATCGAACGCGACTCCGATGACTGGTTCTCCGAGTAATTCGTGTTCTGCCAGAAGCGATACCACGTGAGCGTGATGATGTTGAATCACATCGAGGGGACGCTCGCCTGCGTTGTGCTCGGCCCAGTTGCGGGTCACGTAACGCGGATGCAGGTCGGCGGCGATACGCGCGGGTTGACCGCGCATCTCGGACAGTTGGCGCACGCTGTGGGTGAACGCTTTGAGCGTTGCCACCGTGCCCATGTCGCCGATGTGTGCGCTGCAGTATGCGCGCCGCCCGTCGGTAAGGCAGAAGGTGGTCTTGAGTTCCGCGCCGACGGCGAGGACCGGGGGGCCGTCCCTGCCGAGGTCGATCGGCAGTGGTGCATAGCCGCGCGAGCGGCGGATCGGCAATTCGGTGTCGTCGACGACACGCACCACTGAGTCGTCGCAGGGCACGTGTATGGGCCGGTTGTGGTCGAGAATCGCGTCGGCGAGTTTCGCTAGTTGTTTGGCGGCGTCGGCGTAGCAGATCGGCTCGTCGGAATGGTTGGCGCTGGTCAACACGACAGCTTCCGGCGGTGTCCGGCGAGACCCCGGAACCTCGGTGAGCAGCAGGTAGTGGACGGGTGTGTAAGGCAGCATCAGGCCGATCAGCGGATTGCCAGGGACGACGTCTGCGTCGATGGGCGCACCGCCTCTGCGCCGCAGCAGCACGACCGGTCGGGCCGGCCCGCTCAGTACCGCGGCTTCTGCATCGCTGATCTCGGCGTAGCGGCGCGCAACGTCGAGGTCGCGGACCAGGATCGCAAACGGCTTGCCGCGACGACCCTTTCGTTTGCGCAATGTCGCGACGGCGGTGCTGTCATTGGGTGCACAAGCGAGGTGATAGCCGCCGATGCCCTTGACCGCGACGATGTGGCCGTCGGCAAGCGCCTGCTGGGCCGCGGCAAGTGCCTGGTCGACATCGCTGACGCGAACGCCGTCGCGATGAAACCATATGCCCGGCCCGCAGTCCGGGCACGCGATGGGCTGGGCGTGGAACCGCCGATCGGCCGGATCGTGGTACTCCTCAGCGCAGCGGCCGCACATGTCGAACGCCGCCATGGTTGTCCCGGGGCGGTCGTAGGGAAGCGCGCGAATGATGGTGAATCGCGGCCCGCAATTGGTGCACGTGATGAACGGGTGACGGTAGCGTCGATTGGACGGGTCGAACAGCTCGACAAGACAATCGGCGCACAGGGCGATGTCTGCCGGAATCGGCGTGGGGGTGCATATGTTCGCTCGGCTGGCGACGATCTCGAAACCGCTGTCGCGCAACGGCATTGCGGCGATCTCGGTATTCGACACGTCGCTGATGATCGCCATGGGCGGCGCTTCTCTGACGAGCCGGTCCCGGAATTGCGACATCGCGTCCGGGCTGCCTTGGACCTCGATGAACACCGCCGCCGAATCGTTACCGACAATGCCGGACAAGCCCAATTGGGTGGCCAACCGGTAGACGTAGGGCCGGAACCCCACCCCCTGAACCACACCGGTCACGGTGTAGCGGCGTCGCTGCGCCGGCTGCAGTGCAGCCGATGCGTGCGCGTGGCTCATGCTCGCCGCCATATCACGACGCGGTTGTTGCCGGAATCGGCCACGGCGAATCGATCGCCGTGCAGCCAGACTCCGTAAGGCCAACACATTGAATCGTGGGTTACCGCGTTCCAACGGTTTTCGCCGTTGCTTTCCAACGTCGGTTGGGCCATCACATGGGCTGCGGGTTGATCCTCGACCGGCACGCTGTCCCATAGCAGGACCCGGTTGTTGGCGGTGTCGGCGACGGCTAGGCGGCCTTGATCCATGCTCACCGCGTAGGGAAAACGGAACCGGTTGCCGCATTGGGGGCCGTAGGGCCATTCACCCGCAGTGAAGAAGTCGGGCTGGCCAAGCACGATATCGGCTGCCTTCTCCGTTTCTGGCGGCGGCGACCACCCGAGTACACGATGATCGCCGGCATCAGCGACCAGAAGCAGATCGTCTGATCCGGTGACAGCATGGGGCCAACGGAAGCTGGCCGGCCCGACGTGCTGGCCACGGTTCTCTTCGCGGCTGGCGGTATCCGGTTGACCCAGCACGATATCGGCGTCGGTTCCCGGGTCGGGAACTCCATTGCGCCAACCCAGGACACGCCGGTTGCCGGTGTCGGTGATCCAGAATGTGTTGCCGACGACACCGATGCCGAACGGCCAGTACAGCGATCCCGCCGTACACCCACCGCCCATGTTCGGTTCCACCGCCGAGTCACCGGACTGGCCGATCACGAAATCCGGTGGTGTCGAGCTCTTTTGAGGGACGCTATCCCAGACCAGGATCCGGTGATGCCACGCGTCGGCCACGATCAGACGTCCGTCATGAATCAGTACGCCGGTGGGCAGATTCATGCCGTTAGCCGGTCCTAGCCCGCCTGCCGCCCGCCCCTCGGTTGTGCCGTCTGCCTGACCAAGCACGATGTCGGCGGGTTGCTCATCACGCGTGGGGAGGCCCTGCCAGATCAGCACCCGATGATTGCCCGAGTCGGCTACCACCAGATGGTGCTGGTCCATGTAGACACCACGCGGCGAATACATCCAAGCCATCGTTGGGGTGGCCTGAGGCAGCGCTAAACCTCCCGGCGCGGGGGCGCCGAGCCAGACTTCGGGCACCCAGCCGCCGGCCATTCCGACACCGCTATCGCTACGTGGCGTCCGCGGCTGCAGGCTGGTCCGCACCGTCAGCGAGGTCATGACCCCACTCGGACCCAGACCTGGCCGGCGTCCACCCGCAGCGGCAGTTGCTCGAGTTGGGCAGCAGGAGCAGAAAGGCACTCCCCGGATGTCGCGTCATAGCAGAAACCGTGCCATGGGCAGGTCAGCGTGCCATTTTTGCAATCGAGAACCGCGTTGTCCAAAGGTAAAGCCTCATGGGCGCATTCGTTCACATACGCGGTGAGCTGCTGATTCAGGTTGACCAGCAGAACCGACACCTGCCGCCCCGAATGGGGTGCAGTCAACGCCACCGCAATCAGATCTCCTTCGGGTACGTCGGTAACCGATCCGGCTGACGCCCAGCCCTCCTCGACGGGATGACGCGCCGCGAATAACGAGTCCGGTGAGATCAATGTCTGCTCTGGTTCGTTGGGCAACACTTCGACCGCCGTGATGGACGCGACGTTCTCGACGAGTGCTTTCTCTACCAGGTTGCGTAGGGTGACCGAGGACATCGAACAGCCGTTGCAGGCGCCTTGCAACCGGACGAAGGCGGTTGAATCCTCGATGCGCACAAGGGAAACGTCACCGCCGTGACCCTGCAGCGCAGGACGAACGCCGTTCAACGCCTTGGCGGCCTGGGTCAACGGGTCGGGTCGGATGATCTCGTGAAGCGAAAGCAGCAGGTGCACAACAGGATCGTCGACGAGATCGAATAGCACAGGTCGCGCCGCATCGTTGGCGCGCATTCCTCGCACAATGGTCACCAGACCGGCACGGTGGATGGCCTCGAGGGCCGCTTTGAGTTCTTCGGCGACGCTACGCGCAGACGGCTCGAGGCCCTGTAGCGCAGCCGTGGCGTCATCGACCCTCTTGGCCAGCTCTTCAAAACTGGGCTCGGCGGATGCTGCCACCTTCGCCGGCTGCGTTGACACTTCGGACACGGCTGCCGACATCACGACCTCCCGGGTTCATCGGTGGTGGAAAGCACACGCTGGCGGGCGATCTCGTCGAGCACACCGCGCACGGCACGCACCGAGTCGTTGTCGCCGAGTTCTTCGAACAGGAATCGTGCCTCGTAGAGCTTGGCCTTGGCGTCGTCGAACATTCCGAGGTGTGCCAGCACATTGCCCTGGTTGGCGAGCACTCTGGCGCGGCCCAGCGGATCGCTGGCGCGGTCACGCGTGCCCAGCACCGCCTCGTAGACCTCGACGGCTTCGACGAGGTTCTCCTTGAGATGTCGTGACGGGGTGTAGACGAGCGAATTGGCAAGGTTGAGTTGCACACTGGCCCATTCGGCAGGATGCTCCTCACGGGTGTACACCGTCAGCGCCGAGCGCAGCGACTGAGCCGCAACGCCGAGGCGCAGCTGCCCCGAGGCCTCCACCATCGGCATGGTCAGGTAGGCGGCAGCCAAACCGGCATGGGCCGCAGCCCACAGCATCGGCGCGTCAACGCGCTTAACCAACTGCAGCGCCGAATGGTAGTGGGGTATCGCGGTTGTCAGCAGTTCCGGACGCTGTTCGGCCTGTTCGTGCAGCGCGCCGGCCAGACACAAGTGGATTTCGGCACGCGCCACCCGCAGCCCGTCAGCACCGTCGAGGTCTGCGAGGGACTTCTGCAGCCGCGCTACCCAGTCGCTGTCGCCGATGTCCCGGCACATCGCACCAGCCGCGCCCGCCAGCGTCGCGGCCAGTGCAGACGACACCGGCGCCGCGGCTTGTGCTGCGCGGTCAAGCAGTTCGATCGCTGCCTTCTGGTCACCTTCCAAGTGGGCGTGGCTGGCTTCGGTGGACAGCACGGCCGCGGCGATCTCGCCGTCGGCGCCGTCGGCGCGAGGCGGTGTGTCGATGCGGCCCAACGCGAACAACACGACGTCGACAAGAGGTCCGTATTCGCCAAGCTCAGACCGCAGCGTGTCGGGATCGACACTGTCGGGTGCCAGGACGAAACGGTTGTAGGTAGCCACCGGGTCGGTGAAGTCATGCAACTCAGCGATTGCGGCGTCGCGCTCGCCGGCGGCGGCCAGTTCGTGTGCCCGCAGGCTCTCTGGCCATTGTTCGGGCAGTCGCCCGGCCAGCATCGCCTCCCGTACCGTGTCGGCGTCCTTCCCGGCTGGAATCAGCATGTAGCCCAACGGCAGCGGGAAGAGTCCCACGGGCTGAGGGCGCGGCGCGGCAGTCCCGTTCTTCGGAAAGTGTTCACTCGCTGCGGATGTCGAAGTACTCAGCGCCTCAGCCATTCAGGGGTCCTCTGATGTCGCGTTCTGCCGCGCGCTTGATCATCCGGGCGGACAATTCGGCGCGGGACTTGGTGGGATGGGTGTCGATGCGTTTGCGCACGATGCCGTCTGCGAAGACGATGATGATGTCAACCGCCCACCGGCCCCGTTCAGCGAAGACGACGGTGTCCACGGACAAGGCTTCATCGGCCGAGCTGTCGTCGCGGGGTTGCGTGTGTCGCAGCGGCGCGGCGTGATCGTCGCTACCGCCACTGCGGTGGCTGCGCTCGGGGTCGATGTCAGGGTGTTCTGCCACGATCGTCACTTCTTTGGCCCCAAAGTAATTCGCAGCGCGCCCTTGTCTGCGTCCCAGAACGCGTGACGACTCCCGGTGGGAATGGCATCGTGCAGCACCTCGCGCACC
Source organism: Mycobacterium sp. (assembly GCA_035492865.1). Taxonomy (GTDB): domain Bacteria; phylum Actinomycetota; class Actinomycetes; order Mycobacteriales; family Mycobacteriaceae; genus Mycobacterium. Next base: position 36,763 of record DATJIX010000129.1, read on the forward strand.
AGCACCGCGCGATCACCGGCTGCGTTGCGCTGCTTGAGCAGTAGTCCTCCGTTGCGTGGGCCGCGAAGCGGGAGCAGCCATAGTTGATCGCCTTCGACCGCCCCGACCGCGACATGGGCGGGGAAGTGTGCCGCGGACACCGCCGCGCTGAGGCGTAGGTAACCGTCCTCAGTGAATTCGACGGTGAAGTCGCCCGCGCCGCTGGGTTCGGGCGGCCGCAGCGCTGAGATGTAGTCGGCTTCGATGGTGTCGATAACCAACTCCATCGCCGCGCTCACCTGAGGTGAAAGGTCCGCGCCCATCGCAACATTGGCGGCCTCAATCAGAAATACGGTGATGTCCGAGGGGCATTCCTCGGCGAGCGCCCAGCGCGCGAACGCGATTGCGTGGTCCCAACGAAACGAATGTGTGTGCAGGCCCTGTAGCGGTGGCAGTTCGGCCAACTCATCACCGGGAACCCGGTAGACGGTCCCCGGCGTTGCGCCGGTGGCCGAGGCGTCGACTATCACCACCCGCGCGGCGCCGCGCATCTGGAATGCGACGTCCATCCCGGCGGTTCCACCGTCAACGAGGCGCAGCCCGTCGGGCATTCCCCGTTCCCACAAGTGGCGCACCAGAATCGGGCCCACGCCGTCGTCGCCCCGCAGCAGGTTGCCGCACCCGACGATCAGGACCGCACAACCCGGCGGATCCACGGATGGGTGGGGGGATCCGCCGGGCTGTGTCTTGTCGTCCGAAATGGCTGACGTCGGAATCACACCATTCCGTTGATGACGAACTTGGAAAGCTCACGGCCGGACTTGCCATCGTAAGCGTGCACCGTGCACACCAGGCAGGAATCGAAGCTGCGCGCCACGTGGCCGAGTTCAACGGGGTCCTGTGGGTCCACGATCGGGGAACCCACCAGCGCCTTCTCGATCGGGCCGAGGACGTCGGCGCCGTCGCGCGGACCGATGTTCCACGCCGTCGGAGTGACGACCTGATAGTTCTTGATCTTGTTGTCCTCGATGACAATCCAGTCTGACAGCGATCCTCGGGCCGCCTCGGTCGAGCCGAAGCCCTTGCCTTCGGCGTGCTCGATCGGCTTGGTGTAGAAGCTCTCTTTCAGGTTGAGCTGGCTGAGCCATTCACGCGTCCACTTGTAGTACTTGGGAGCTTCATGCATGCGCGCGAGCTGCCGCACAAACACACTGGGGCCGATCTTGTTGTAGAGATCGACGAACAACGGGTCGTCGTCTTGGTGGCCTGTGGCGTTAGGTCCGCCTGCGGCCATTCGCCGTGCCAGCGGACCGGCTTCTAGCGGGATATGGCCGAGACCGGGGACGTCGTAGCGTGGGGACTTCGCCCAGCTGTACTTACCTTGCTTACGGCCCTCTTCGGGGTCTACCGGGATGGTCTCGCCGTCGAAGGGGTGCAACGCACCGGTGCCTTGGTAAAAGGAGTGCGTGACGTCCTCGCGCACGCGCGCCTGGTCGAACTCGGACCATTTGCCGCCGGCGAAGATTCCAGAACGCCCGATCAGCGCGGCGTTTCGGCCTTCGATCGTCGGGTTCTCATATAACGACGGCTCGAAGTAGGTGCCGGTGGCGATGTAGTTCCCGACGCCCGCGCCATACTTGTCCAGACCGACGTCGAGGCAGTAGCGAATGAAGAACCCGCAGTCGCTATTGTGCTGGGCCTCGTTTTCATCGACCCAGGCCAGTACGTCCTCCCACGTCTTGTTTTCCAGCCAGCGCTCAACCGAGCAACCGAGCCAATACTTTTCGAGCCAGTTGTCCTTCCAGTGTTCGAGGATGGCGATGGATCGTGTCACGTCGGAGAGAGTGGGCGCGCACATCACTCCGCCGGGCACCATGAAGCTGGAGTGCGGCCATTGGCCGCCGAAGATCGCATACACCTCGACAGGTTTGGCGGACAGCACCACGCCGGGCTGGTAGCTGGTTCCGACGTACGGGGCGAACCGGCGCACCGCTTCGGCATAGAGTTTGGACTTCGCGTAGTTCTTGTTGGTTAGGTCGATCGCGAAAAGCGCGTAGAAGTACCGCGGAATCGACTGCAGGGTCTCGCACGCCTGACAGATGTTGCGTATCAGTGTGGCGTTGGGCGGGACGTGTGTACGCCATGCGGTATCCAGTGCGTAGGCAGACTTGTAAAGATGGCTGCCGCCGCAGATGCCACAGATCCGCGGCGTAACCACCAGACCTGCTTGTGGATCTTTGCCCTGCAGGATGATTTCGAAACCACGGAACATCGCGGCCTCGGTCCACGCCGAGGTCACCACTCCGTCCTCGATGGTGACACGCACGTCGAGGTCACCCTCGACGCGGCCAAGCGGGCTGACAAACAGGTCCAATGCGGTCATTGGGTGAGTCCTTTCAAGACTTTGAAGCAGAGCTGTTGACGGAAGTGCTCAGACGACGAACATGTCTTCTTTCGACCACTGCGGCGCGGCGATCCGGGCCGCCGCTGCATGCGCCATGTAGGTGAGGTGGTCGCTTCCCTCCGGGACTTCCTTGGGAATCATTCCGCTTACCTTCTGGGTCTTGAACACGGTGCCCGGGGCCAAGTCGAAGTGCGGGAACTCGGGCTCAGTGCAGCCCAAGCAGGGCATGCCGGCCCTGGTTTTGGATGACTGCCGATTCCACAGGATGCGGTTGCACGGTGAGTGTGTCATCGGTCCGCGGCAGCCGAATTCGTAGAACAGGCAGCCCGTGCGGGTGCCTTCGCCGAACGACAGGGTCGATTGCTTGTACTCGAAGAACTGAACCCTGGTGCAGCCGGTTTGGGTGAATGTCTTGAAAAACGTTTCGGGGCGGTGCAGTTCGTCCAGAGTGATGTCGCCGGCGCGGCCGGTGGCCAGCGCGACGATGATCTGGGTAATCCAGTCCGGGTGTGCCGGGCAGCCGGGGATGTTGATGACGGGAAGGCCCATCTTGGAACGGAAGTCGGGGCCGAGAAATCCGCCCTTACGCCGCTTGTGGAACTGCAGGCCAGTCGAAGCAGATGGATTGGGCTCGGTCGCCGGTATCCCGCCCCAACAGGCACAGTCCCCGATCGCAACCACGATCTGCGCAGCGGCGCAGAGGTCGTTCACCCAGTCCTTCATCGGTCGGTCAGCGAACATATCCATGCGTCCGGTCCCGTTGGGCGCCTCGATGACGCTGCCCTCGAAAACGAAGATGTCCAGGGGGCGTTCGCCACGAGCGCAGTCCCAGAACACCTTTTGGGCGTTTTCACCGAGTTCTAAGCCCAGTGAGGGATGCCATAACAGGTCGAGGCCGAAGTCGACGATCAGATCGACGATGTTAGGTTCTTCGGCGTTGAGGAACGACATCGTGTTGCCGCTGCACGCGCCCCCTTGTAACCAGAGCACAGATGCCATGAAAAATCCTCTCAGTAAGTGCGATTGGGGTGGTGACGAGCAATGGATTACTGCGCTGCGTGGCGGGCGGTGCCACTCTTCTCCGGTGCCTGCGACGGGGCGAGCTGCTTTCCGAAGGCACGTGCGATCTGAATCATGAAACCCAAACCCCTTGATACATCGGGGTCTTTCGTCACCCGCATCAACGCGAAGACCCCCTTGGGTCCACGCGGGTCGGCCGCGGCGGCCTGCTTGCCCGCCCGCAGCGCTTCACCGATCTCGGCAAGTACTTCGGCGGTCTGGGGATCGGTCAGCGGTGAGTGCAGCAGCCGCTCGATGGCCGGCGTCGCGTCCACGGCTGCTGCCGTCAGTCGGCTGACGCTGTCACTGAGTGCCGCGACATCGATGCTCGGCCAGGCACGCTGCCCATCGCTTGATGCGGCAAGTTCTCTGACTTCGGCGACGCCGGAAGCGAGGCTGTCGCCGATCACGTCGGCGCGGCGCAGCAGGCCGTCAAGTCCGACGATGAGCGTTGCCAGTAGGTCGGCATGGTCGAGGATCAGCGAAAGCGACGAGGCGATCCGCGGATCCTCGAGCCGGGCGATCACCTCGTCTCCCGGAGACTCGGAGATCAGCTCGCCCGCGTCCAGGCTGTCGATCAGTGAAGCGTGTGCGGCCACCAAGATCCTCCTCGCCGGTGTGTTGGTGGTCACAAACGCTAGACCCGCGAAACCGCTGGGCCTATCGCTTTCGCGCAATGGCTGTCAGAATTGCGCAGACTAGTGCGCGCAGATGCGCTCGATGTGCCAGGGAGTCTTGAATGATCGCCGCGAACCCTTCAACAAATCGTCAACTCGCTGTGCGTTGCGGGCGTAGCCGACGCTGATGTCGCGGCTCGACAGACTGGGCTTCATCGACACCCGCCGCACTGGTAATCCGGTGCGGCGCAAGGTTCGTTCCCGAGGTGTGCCACCGGCACTAGCAAACAATGAGATCTTCTACACCGAAAGCATCCGCGAGGCCAAGACTTTGCTCAGCCGGGCCCTGGCACCTGGGTGGATAACGGTGGGAGAAGACGCATCGGGATTCGCCGCCACAATGCACGGAGTGCGGTTGCGCAATATCAGCATGCTGTATCTGGACCTCCACGTGCGGTCGACCCTTGAGATTCCGGTGCTGGGGCGCTATTTCGGCGTGCACATGCCGATGAATGGTCGCGCGGTATGCCAGCACAACGGACATGAGTTCGAGGCGAACACAATTCGGGCACTGGTCACCAGTCCGGGCAGTGGGTTGACCATGCAGTTCGACGACGACTCGCCCCAATTGTTGATTCGCATCGAGGAACAAGCGCTGCTGGCGTACCTGACGCGCATGCGCGGTCGCCGACTCTCCGGCCCATTGACCTTTCACCCGGAGTTCGATCTGGCCAGCGATGTGGCTGTGCGCTGGCACGCTGCAGTGCAGCTGCTGCATACCGAGGTGTATCACTCTGGATCGCTGGTCCAACTCGGACACGGCATAAGCGGAATCGAAGAGTTGCTGATGAACAGCCTCCTGCACATCCAGCCGTCGAACTACCACGAAGAGTTCATCCGCCCGGCCAGCGATCCCGGTCGACGCGTGGTGGCCGAGGCGATGTCCTACATCGACGCCCATCTGGCCGAGCCCATCACCATGGACTCCATTGCGCGCAGCGTGCACATGAGTGTCCGCTCCATTCAGCAGGGTTTTCGCGACGAATTGGGTGTCACACCTATGACCTATGTTCGCGATCGACGTCTCGAGCGTGTGCACGCCGAACTCGCCGACGCCCTACCCGGTGACGGAGTGACGGTGACCGACGTGGCAACCCGGTGGGGCTTCAACCATCTCGGCAGCTTCGCGGTCGAATACCGAAAGCGATGGGGGACTACGCCTTCAGAAACGTTGCGCCACTAGCACGCCGATGCGTGTATGGTCGCCTCAGAGTTGAGGAGGCCGTCAGTGCACGAACTCTCGATCTGCAGCTCGATGGTCGGCATCGTCAGAGAGCACGCGGCGGGCAGACAGGTGCGCACCGTGCACGTGCGGATCGGTGCGATGCGTCAAATCGTTTCCGACACGCTTATCTACTGTTGGACGCTTGTCACCGAAGAATCCGACCTCGAGGGCACCGAGCTGCTCGTTGAACGCGTGCCGGCGAAGATCCGATGCACCAACTGTGGCCACGAGCAAGTGCTTGAAGAGCCCGCCCTCATTTGTGCGACCTGCTCGGCGCGGGCGGTCGATCTGATCGAAGGTGACGAATTCCTCATCACCTCACTGGATTTGGCAGGGGTATGAGCATGGGCAGATTTCACCGCCACGACGATGGCAACCACCATCACGACCATCAGCATCCGCATCACCACGACCAGTCCGGCGTTACCGACGACCACGGAGATCACTCCGGTTACGCAACGCAGACCGAGCGGGTGGTCGTACTCGAGCGGATCTTCGCGGAGAACGATCAAACCGCGGCCGCCAATCGAAGTGACTTCGATGCGGTCGGTTTGACGTCGGTGAATCTGATGTCGTCGCCTGGGGCAGGCAAAACCACTTTATTGCGGGAAACGCTGATCCGCCTGGGCGACACAATGCGCGTGGGCATCATCGAGGGAGACATCGAGACCAGCATCGATGCCGACCGCCTGGCGGGCTTGGGTGCCGCCATCTCACTGATCAACACTGCCAACGGGTTCGGCGGAGAATGTCACCTCGACGCTCCGATGGTCCGCTCGGCGTTGCCCCGGCTGCCATTGCCAGAACTGGATCTGCTGCTGATCGAAAACGTCGGAAATTTGGTGTGCCCCGCGGAATTCGATGTGGGTGCCCACGCGAGCGCGATGGTGTACTCCGTCACCGAAGGCGAAGAAAAGCCGTTGAAGTATCCGGTGATGTTCCGGTCCGTTGACCTGGTGATCGTCAACAAGGTCGACCTGATTCCGCACCTCGACTACGACTTGTCGACCTTCTACTCCAACCTCAACGCGGTCAACCCCGGTGTTGCGGCGATCGAGACCAGCGCTCGCACCGGCATCGGCATCGACCAATGGTGTGCTTGGCTCACCGGCTTGCGTAGCACCGCCGCTGCCGCCTCTGGCCTCGGCTGATAGCTGGGCGGCAGGTAGCCACCCAGCCGCCCACCCAGGAGGGGGATGGGCCCGCGGCGCCGTCCCGCCATCCTGAGCCCATGCTTGCCGATCACACCACCTTGGTGCAGTTTCTAATTGAAGAACGCCGACGTCACCCCGAAGCGTCGGGTGATCTCAACGCTTTGATTCTCGATGTCGCGCTGGCCTGCAAGGCGATCTCGAATCGCGTCGCGCTGGGCGCGCTGGCTGGGGTGTTGGGATCCGTCGACAACACCAACGTCCAGGGCGAAGTTCAGCAGAAGCTCGACGTCCTGGCCAACGACTATTTCTTGCGCGCTACCGAATGGAGCGGCCATGTCGCCGGCATGGTTTCCGAGGAACTGGAGCAGCCTTATCGGTTGCCCGCGGAATACCCGAGAGGCAAGTACCTGCTGGCATTTGACCCGCTCGACGGATCATCGAACATTGATGTCAATGTGTCGGTCGGCAGCATCTTCTCTATCCTGCGCGCCCCGCAACCGGGTACCGATCCAGAGCCGCAGGATTTCCTGCAGCCCGGCCACCAACAGGTCTGCGCCGGATATGCGATCTACGGGCCGTCGACGATGCTGGTGCTGTCAGTCGGGACCGGCGTGCACGCGTTCACCTTGGACCCCAAACTGGGCGAGTTCATCCTGACGCGCGAAAGTATCCAAATACCCTCGACCACAACGGAATTTGCGATCAACGCCTCCAACCAGCGATTTTGGGAGCCCGCCGTCCAGCGCTATGTGCAAGAGTGCCAAGCGGGACGGGCCGGGCCCCGGCAAAAAGACTTCAACATGCGCTGGGTGGCTTCGCTGGTCGCCGAGACTCACCGGATCCTCACCCGCGGTGGAGTTTTCCTCTATCCGCGTGATTCACGTCAGCCGGTCAAGCCCGGTCGGCTGCGGCTGCTTTACGAAGCAAACCCGATGGCGTTCCTCATCGAGCAAGCCGGCGGTGCGGCAAGCACAGGGCGCGAGCGTCTGCTCGATGTCGTCCCCAGCGCTGTGCACCAACGGGTCTCGTTCGTCTTCGGCGCTCGCGAAGAGGTTGAACGCATCGAGGAATACCACGGCGAATCCTATGAGCTGGCTTCGTCATTGCCCCTGTACGGCACACGCGGCCTGTTCCGCAGTGCGGCGGTCTGACGATCGTGTCGCACAAGCATCCTATTGTTTCTGTCACCGGCTCCTCGGGCGCTGGCACGACCTCGGTGATGCGAACCTTTCAACAGATATTTCGCCGCGAAGGAGTCAACGTCGCTTACGTCGAGGGGGACAGTTTTCACCGCTTCGATCGCTTGGAGATGAAGGCCGCGATCGCCGACGCACACGCCCGCGGCGATCACACGTTCAGTCACTTCGGACCGGAAGCGAATCTGTTCGAAGACCTTGAAGAACTGTTTCGCAGTTACGCCGAGTCAGGCACGGGAAAGTTCCGCAAGTACCTCCATGACGAGGTGGAGGCCGCGCCCTACGACCAACCACCCGGCACCTTCACGACCTGGGAGGAGGTACCGCAGGACACCGACATGCTTTTCTATGAGGGCTTGCACGGGGCGGTCGTGACCGACACGGTGAAGGTCGCTCCATACGCTGACCTGCGCATCGGAGTGGTGCCCGTGATCAATCTCGAGTGGATCCAGAAGCTGCACCGCGACAGGGTCGTTCGCGGTTACAGCTCCGAGGCGGTCACAGACACCATCTTGCGCAGGATGCCGGACTATCTCAACTACATCTGTCCGCAGTTCTCCAACACCGATGTGAACTTCCAACGCGTCCCGGTGGTCGACACCTCAAATCCGTTCATCGCCAGGACGATTCCTAGCGCTGATGAGTCGATGCTGATCATCCGATTCCGCGACCCGCACGGCATCGACTTTCCTTATCTGCTGTCGATGCTGCACGATTCGTTCATGTCGCGGCCCAACACCATTGTGTGTCCCGGCGGCAAGATGGATCTGGCCATGCAACTCATCTTCACCCCGATGATATTGCGTCTGGTGGACCGGCGAAAACAGAAACTTCGCGACTACGAATTGGTGGCGACGTGAGGCTCACCCTGAGCCTGTGAGCGGCTCGTCACCAGGCCTGCTGTCCACGCGGCAGTGGACAACCGTTGCCGGCATGGCCGGCGTCGTCTCGCACTGCATCTCACCGGCTGGATCACGTTGGCGGCGCTGACATCGCACCATTTCGTCAGCGATCGCGCGCCGGGAATCGGACTGGGTCGCATTGCATACGTTCTCGGCATGCGCCGTGCCCTGGCAGCAGATCATGTCGCTGTTATCACCAACACCAGTCGCTCCACGCTCCCTCATTGACGGCGGGCAACGCCCACTGACGGTGGGCCTTCTTTCGCCATGGGCCACCCGACTGTGTTGATCGCCGGCGCCTTGGTGCTGTCGATGGGCCAACGAGCACTGGTGCGCACCGATAGCGTCACAGCCTGGATCCTGCATCGTCACGACAGCCTGACCGCAACCGCGGTGCAGGCCGTGTTGCTGTATGCGCTTGTCAGCATCGCCCTCGTCATATTCTTCGGCTTCGTCCGCAGCTTCGCGCAACTGAGGTCAGCGGCGTATGACGAGTCGGTGGTTCAGGGCCGACTCGGCAATGGCGATGCACTCGATCGTGTGCTTCATCCGCTGACGGCGGCGGTCTGCAGACCATGGCAGCTCTACCCGCTGGGAGTGCTGTTCGGACTCCGGTGGTGCGGTAGGTCTGCCCTGGTATGCGATGGTCTGCCTGCTCATTTTGTCCGCCGCGAGGCTAGGCCTGCACGACACCCTCAACGGGTCCTATTTGAACTTCGTTTACCCGTGGTTCTTTTCACGTCCCTTGTGCAGGCTCGGCGACGACATGGCCGTCACCTCGATGTCCCTGCTGATCGCCGCAATTGTCGGCTATGTTGAGCTGCTGGACCTGCTCACCGGTCGGTCCATCTTCACCCGCAGCTCTTGGGAAGGGTTGGGTGACACCGGATTTAATCAGGTTGGTTGCGTCGTTGTCGGTGCTCTCGCCGCAACTTGGGGAGCGGCCCTGCTGAAGTGGTGGATCGCGCGCCACCCGTGACGCCAGGGCCGGCCAACCCAGCGTGCCTAGCGCGAGAGCGCGCGCACTACGATCTCGGTAGCCAATTGCGCGGTGAAGTGCCGCGAGTTGCGCGGGCCGGCCAGCTCCGCCAGCCTGAATTCCGCGCGCACGTGTCGCCGGCTTGCCCGGGCCACCGAATGAGCAGCTCTGCTACTGACCAGGATCGTCGTGTCGAGTTCCACAATCGGGCAGTCTTCGTCGCGGACGATGCCGTCGACATCGGGGACTTTCGGGTGACCGCAGTCGATGGCCACCAAGCCTGTGAAGCGTTCGCCGTATCCCGCCGCCATGTCCCAAGCCAGTTCACCGCCTGCCCGGTCACCGACGAGCAGCGCGCCGGTGATTTTCAATTGATCCAGAAAACTGATGACCGACTTCTCGTCCATCCCGTTGTGTGCCGGTATCCCCGCGACTCGAAACATTGCCAGGTGCAACCGTTCTCGAAGTATGTCGTAGGACTCCTGACGGCGCGCCGGTTCCTCGAAGATGACGACTGTCCGGCCCGTGGCCGGGCCGGACAGTGTCAGCGACATGTGGGCACCATCGATCGCAGTGACTGGACGCATCGTTTGGTGATACTTGAGTGGCGGCGCATAGATCATGGTGACTCGTAGCGCTGCCCCGGCGGTTGGCTGGCCGCGTAGGCGAAGGTGGTGTAGCCGATGCGCCGATCAGAGCCCTCTGCACGGTCGAGCCGGAATCCGGGTTCCTCGGCAGGCCTCTGCACGATGAACGATAACGCTGTGGTCTGCCTGCCGAGACGGGCATCGTAGGCGTTGAGCCGGATGTAGGAGTTTGGATAGGCGCTACGGCATGCATTGACCTCCAACAGCACGCCGGCGGCATCTTTGAGGTCGAACATCGGCAGCCCCCACATCTCCCAATAGACGTTGCGGGGATGAGGGTCGTCGGTGAATTCCACCGACAGTGGCCAGTCGTTGTCCAATGCATAACTGATCTGGGCAGTTATCTCTTCGTCGGTGAAGTCGGGCAGATACGAAAACGTTCCCTGTGTGATCTTCATTGGTATCGCGGTTCCTCTGCTCAGCTGTGGGTCGGGGTGGCAACAACATCGGGTGTGTCGGTGGATTCGTAGTTGAACGAGATGTCGCCCCAGGTCGCCAACGCGGTGTCGAGCGCTCGGTTGTGTGCCGCCGCCTTTTTGAGGATCTCGGGGCCTTCCTGGTAGAAATCACGACCCTCGTTGCGCGCCTTGATGATTGCCTCGAGGGCAACCCGGTTTGCTTCAGCGCCCGCTGCAATGCCCATCGGGTGGCCGATGGTGCCACCGCCGAACTGCAGGATGACGTCTTCGCCCAGATAGTGCAGCAACTGGTGCATCTGTCCGGCGTGAATCCCGCCGGAGGCCACCGGCATGACGCCGGGCATGGATGCCCAGTGCTGGTCGAAGTACAGGCCCTTGACCGGATCCGCGGGGATGCTGTCAAGACGCAACGTGTCGTAGAAGCCGGCAATAGCGTTGGGATCTCCTTCCAGCTTCCCAACGACTGTTCCGGCGTGAATGTGGTCGACGCCGGCAAGCCGCATCCACTTGGAGATGACCCGAAAACTCACGCCGTGCGACTTTTGCCGGGTGTAGGTGCCGTGGCCGGCCCGGTGCAAGTGCAGCAATACGCCGTTGGCCCGAGCCCAATTCGCCATCGACTGGATCGCGGTATAGCCGACGGTCAAGTCGATCATCACAACCACCGAGCCGAGCTCCTTGGCGAAATCAGCTCTTTCGTACATGGCCTCCATGGTGCCTGCAGTGATGTTGAGGTAGTGGCCCTTGATCTCACCGGTCGCAGCTTGCGCCTTGTTAACCGCTTCCATGCAAAACAGGAAGCGATCGCGCCAGCGCATGAAGGGCTGCGAATTGATGTTCTCGTCGTCTTTGGTGAAGTCCAATCCTCCGCGCAACGCCTCGTACACCACCCGGCCGTAATTGCGTGCGGACAAGCCCAGTTTCGGCTTGGTCGTAGCACCTAGCAGGGGACGGCCGAACTTGTTCAGGTGTTCGCGTTCCATCACCACGCCGTGCGCGGGTCCCTGAAAAGTCTTGACATATTGCGTCGGAATCCGCATGTCCTCAAGGCGAAGTGCTTTCAGTGGCTTGAACCCGAAAACGTTGCCGATGATGGAGCTGGTCAGGTTGGCGATCGAGCCTTCCTCGAACAGATCCAGGTCATAGGCGATCCATGCGATCCACTGTCCCGGTGCGTTGGGCACCGCATCGACGCGATAACACTTCGCTTGGTAGTGCTCATAGGTGGTCAGCCGGTCGGTCCACACAACGGTCCATGTGGCGGTACTGGACTCGCCCGCCACAGCGGCACCAGCCTCCTCCGGGGGCACTCCCGGCTGAGGTGTTATCCGGAAGGCGCACAGCACATCTGAGTCCTTCGGGACGTAGTCCGGCTGCCAATAACCCATTTCGGCGTACGGGATCACTCCGGCGTTCCATCTATCAGTCATACCGGGAATGCTGCCAGTCGATTATCAACATGTCTATTGAGAATCCACCATCGATGATCAACCAAACGGTTCATGAAGTCACCCCGTGCATCCACCTCCTTGGTGATGGTCAAGACGTGGGAGCTGGCTACCGTCACAGCGACAAACCGATGTAGGAGAAGGGCTTTAGACCAATGACGATTTGCCGACGAACCGCGGCGAGGTTGATGGCGCCGGGCAAAGGAATTCTGGCGGCTGACGAGAGCATCGCGACCATGTCGAAGCGATTGGCAGAAGCCGGTGTCGATCCGACGGCCGAAAACCGCCGCCTGTATCGGGAACTTTTGGCTACGGCGCCTGGACTTTCGGAGAGCGTTTCGGGAATCATCTTCTGTGACGAGACGCTGCGTCAGACATTCAGCGACGGAACGCCTTTCGCGCAAGCGGTCCGGTCGCTCGGCATCCTGCCCGGTATCAAGGTCGATGCCGGCGCTCAGCCGTGCCCCGGCCTACCAGGTGAGACGGTCACGGAGGGCCTGGACGGATTGCCTGCCCGCCTAACCGAGTACGCAGAACTCGGTGCTGCGTTCGCCAAGTGGCGGGCAGTCTTCACAATCACCGGTGACACGCCGAGCCGCGGCGCGATACGGGCTAACGCCAGCGCACTGGCCCGCTATGCCGCAGCGTGCCAGGAGGCCGGAATAGTGCCGATCGTCGAGCCGGAGGTGCTCATGGACGGTGCGCACAACCGCGGCGTCTGCAGGGACGTGACCGCCGAGGTGCATACTGTCGTGCGAGCCGAACTTGCCCTTCTGCGTGTCGATCTCGCCGGGATTGTGCTCAAGCCGAATATGGTGCTGGAGGGCCAGGACTATACGGGCCAGGCCAGCCCGTCGACGGTCGCGGAGATCACCGTTGGGGTGCTGCGGGCATGGCCTGGTGATCTGGCGGGCGTGGCATTTCTTTCGGGGGGACAGTCGCCGGAGCGGGCGACCGCCAATCTCGAGGCGATGCAGTCGCATCAGACACCCTGGCCGCTGACGTTCTCGTTCGGTCGCGCCTTGGTTTCACCCGCTCTGTCGGCTTGGGGCGGTAACCCCGACCGAGTTGTCGATGGGCAAACCGCGCTGATGGACCGCGTCGCCGCCAACGGCGCCGCCGCCCGGCTGCGCGGCGAACTGCAGTCCGCCTGAATGCCTCGCGGGGCAGCGCGTTCGTCTCTTATGCGCTGCCCCGCGCACCACTCACTGCCGAATATTTTGCGGCGGTTGCGTTCTGATCACCCACAGCGGACGACGGGTCAGGTCGATGACTTCGCGCTCACCAAGGTCGTACTGGACCAGGACATGCCCGACGGAGGTCGACCGGATCCGTCCGAGGCGGCCAAGCACACCCGAGGCCACGCGAACCCGGTCACCGGCTCTCAGCACACTTGGACGGTAGGTAGCGACGTCTGCTGTTGATGTGATCATCGAAAAACCTTCTCGTGCGGGCGGAATGGACTTCATCCTGCGCGCAGCCCGCCCGTCCCGACCGCCCCAAGGTGGGGGAACTCGCGGGGGTGGTGTGGGATGGCGGAGCGCGCAAGCCGTGAATCCCACTGCCACGTCCCCTTTCTGGGGGACACGATCCACCGCCGTAACTCCCTATGGTGTGCCGGTGACGAGATCGACAATAGGGAGATTCAAGTGACCATCCGGGTGGGCGTTAACGGCTTCGGCCGCATCGGACGCAATTTCTACCGGGCTCTCGCGGCGCAGAAGGCCGAGGGCAAGAGCACCGACATCGAGATCATCGCTGTCAACGACCTCACCGATAACGCCAGC
>DATJIX010000130.1:0-8715 GCA_035492865.1 Mycobacterium sp.
CCAGCGGAGCGCGGAAAGTTAACTCCAACAAAGGAATAAGCGTTAACAGCCAGGAAGGGCCCACACCATGACGATTGCTTCCGTACCGGACACGGAGGTAGAGCACACCCCCGAGCCGCAAGAGCCGGGAGCGCTCACCGATGGGATCCATCTGGTTGTCGACGCGCTCAAGCTCAACGACGTGCACACCATCTACGGTGTGGTCGGCATTCCGATCACCGACCTGGCCCGCCTCGCTCAGGCTTCGGGTATCCGCTACATCGGTTTCCGCCACGAGAGCGACGCCGGCCATGCGGCAGCAGCAGCAGGATTCCTCACCAAGAAGCCGGGCATCTGCCTGACGGTGTCGGCTCCCGGCTTCCTCAACGGGCTTGTGGCGCTTGCCAATGCGACCACGAACTGCTTCCCGATGGTGCAGATTTCAGGCTCCAGTGAGCGCCACCTCGTCGACCTCCAACGTGGTGACTACGAGGAGATGGACCAGCTGGCAGCGGCCAGGATGTTCGCCAAGGCCGCCTACCGCGTATCGCGCGCAGAAGACATCGGCCGTGGTATCGCCCGCGCGATCCGCACCGCGGTATCCGGTCGTCCGGGCGGCGTCTACCTCGATATCCCCGCCGCGGTGCTCGGCGAGGTGCTCGACGCCCAGGAGGCGGCCAAGACGCTGTGGCGCGTCGTCAACCCCGCGCCGCGTCAGCTGCCGGAAACGGAAATGGTCGACTCCGCGATCAATCTGCTGGCCAACGCGAAGCGGCCGTTGATCGTGCTCGGTAAGGGCGCCGCGTACGCGCAGGCCGACGAGCAGATCCGCGAGTTCGTCGAAACCACGGGTGTGCCGTACCTGCCGATGTCGATGGCGAAAGGCCTGCTGCCCGACGACCATCCGCAGTCGGCGGCCACGGCGCGTTCGCTCGCGCTGAAGCGGGCCGACGTGGTAATGCTCGTCGGGGCACGGCTGAACTGGCTGCTCGGACACGGTGATGCGCCGCAATGGAATCCGGACGCGAAGTTCATCCAGGTGGAGATCGCGGCCAACGAACTGGACAGCAACCAGCCGATCGCGGCCCCGCTTGTCGGTGACATCGAATCGGTGATGGAAGCACTGCTGGAGCGTGCGAAGCCCGGCCAGATCACGGTCCAGACCGAGTGGCGCGAAGAGCTCGAGGCCAAGTCGTCGGGGAACGTCGCCAAGATGGCCGGCCGGCTCGAGTCCGCACTGACTGCGCACCCGATGAAGTTTCTCGGCGCGCTTCAGGCCATCCGCGACGTGCTGCACGACAACCCGCAGGCTTACGTCGTCAACGAGGGCGCCAACGCACTCGACTTGGCGCGCAACACCATTGGGATGTCGGTGCCCCGGCACCGGTTGGACAGCGGCACCTGGGGCGTGATGGGGATCGGCATGGGCTACGCCATTGCCGCCGCGGTCGAGACCGGCGATCCAGTGGTCGCGATCGAAGGCGACAGCGCCTTCGGGTTCAGCGGTATGGAATTGGAGGCGGTCTGCCGCTACAACCTGCCCATCGTCACGGTCATCCTCAACAACAGCGGCGTCTACCGCGGCGACGACGCCTCGACCACGTCCGACCCGGCGCCGACGGCGCTGCGGGCCCGGCACGAGTACATGATCAAAGCCTTCGGCGGCAAGGGATATCAGGCGACGACGCCCGCAGAGGTCGCCGCTGCACTGCGCGAAGCTCTGGCATCCGGTCGGCCCGCGCTCATCGACTGTGTCATCGACCCCTCTGATGGCACCGAGAGCGGCAACATCGCTCACCTCAACCCCAAGGGCATCACCGCAAAGCACTGAGCTCGCTAGCACCGACACGATCAACAACCGACGAAAGGAAACGTGTCATGACCGATTTGCCGCTCTCTGGGATCAAGGTGATCGACTTCACCGGGGTCCAGGCCGGCCCGGCGTGTACCCAGATGCTCGCCTGGCTCGGAGCCGACGTACTCAAGGTCGAGCGCACGAGCGGAGGTGACGTGACGCGTGGTCAGCTGCGCGACATCCCCGATCTCGACGCGCTGTACTTCACGATGCTCAACAGCAACAAGCGTTCGCTGGCCATCAACACGAAGTCACCCGAGGGCCTCGAGGTGATGGAGAAGCTGATCCGCGGTGCCGACGTGCTGGTCGAGAACTTCGCACCCGGCGCCATGGATCGCATGGGCCTGTCGTGGGACAAGATCCAGGAATGGAACCCGCGGCTGATCTTCGGTTCCGTCAAGGGCTTCAACGACGACTCGTCCTGGAACGACCTCAAGGTGTACGAGAACGTCGCGCAGTGCGCAGGCGGCAACGCCTCGACCACCGGCTTCTGGGATGGCCCGCCGACCGTGGCCGGTGCCGCCCTCGGCGACAGCAACACCGGTATGCACCTTCTGATCGGCATCCTGACCGCGTTGATCCAGCGGGACAAGACAGGTAAGGGCCAAAAGGTCTCGGCCGCAATGCAGGACGCGGTGCTCAACCTGTGCCGGGTCAAGCTGCGCGACCAGCAGCGCCTGGAGCGCGTCGGCTACCTGGAGGAGTACCCGCAGTGGCCGAACGGCGAGTTCGGTGAGGCTGTGCCCCGCGGCGGTAACGCCGGTGGCGGTGGCCAGCCCGGCTGGGTGGTCAAGTGCAAGGGCTGGGAGACCGACCCCAACGCCTACATCTACTTCACCATCCAGGAGCAGAACTGGAAGCGCACCGCCGAGGCCATCGGTCGGCCGGAGTGGGTCGATGACCCGGGCTACAGCACCGCACGTGCCCGCCAGGACAAGATCTTCGACATCTTCGCCGAGATCGAGAAGTGGCTGGCGGACAAGACGAAGTGGGAAGCGGTCGACATCCTTCGCGAGTGGGAGGTGCCCTGTGCCCCGGTCATGTCCATGAAGGACCTCGCCGAGGACAAGGATCTGCGCGCGAGCGGCAGCATCGTCGAGGTGGAGCAGAAGGGCCGCGGCACCTACCTGACCGTCGGCAGCCCGATCAAGTTCTCCGCGTTCAAGCCCGACATCAAGGGCGCGCCGCTGCTCGGTGAGCACACCGACGAGGTTCTCGCCGAACTGGGCTACGACGCGGACACCATCGCTGCGTGGCACGAGAAGAAGATCGTCGTCTAACCCGCCCGCCCGGGTGTGAACCGCCCCAGGTGATTTCGGTTTCCTGGGGCGGTTCGCCCCTTTTCGCGAGGAGGCGAGCGCTATGAACACCCGAAGACGAGCGCGAGTGAGGATCGCAGCGAGGCACGAGCGAGGACCGGAGCGAGTGGGAGTCGAGATATGAACATGGACCTTGTCCGAGATATCGCCGCCACCCACAGAGGTCAGCGCGGTGCCCTGCTTCCGATTTTGCACGCGGTCCAGGAGGCGCTGGGATACGTGCCACCGGAAGCGATTCCGGTGCTGGCCGACGAACTCAACCTGTCGCGCGCCGACGTACATGGGGTGGTGTCCTTTTACCACGACTTCCGCTCGGCGCCCGCCGGCCGCACCACCGTGCGCATCTGCCGCGCCGAGGCATGCCAGGCCGTCGGTGCTGAGCGGCTGGTGGGTCACCTGCGCGAGCGCCACGGCATGTCACTGGGGGACACCAGCGCCGACGGTTCTGTGACGGTCGAGCAGGTCTTCTGCCTTGGCAACTGCGCGTTGGGCCCCGCGGCGCAAGTGAACGGGCGGCTTCAGGGCCGACTGGACGAAGCACGATTGTCGGCGATCCTCGACGAGGCGGTGGCGCAATGAACACACCCCTGACCGTCTATGTGCCGCGGGACTCCGCGGCGCGCTCCGTCGGCGCGGACGCGGTTGCCGACGCGCTGGTCAGTGCCGCCGAGCGGAGTGGTCGCTCGATTCGGGTAGTTCGCAACGGTTCTCGCGGAATGCTGTGGCTCGAGCCGCTGGTCGAAGTGGCGACGGCGGAAGGACGTGTCGGCTATGGGCCGGTCTCGGCATCCGACGTCGACGCGATGGTGACCGCGGGTCTGTTCGACGGCGCCGAACTCCCTCAGCGGCTGGGTGTCGTTGACGACCTGCCGTGGCTCGCCGCGCAGAATCGCGTCACCTTCACCAGGATCGGGGTCACCGATCCGCTGTCGCCGGACGACTATCTGCGCCACGGCGGTCTGGTGGGCCTGGTTCGCGCACTGGAGAATTCGCCGGCGGAGGTCGTCGCCGAAGTGACGGACTCGGGTCTGCGGGGCCGCGGCGGGGCGGGCTTCCCGGCAGGCATCAAATGGAAGACGGTGCTCGACTGCGTCGACGAGCTGAAGTTCGTCTGCTGCAACGCCGACGAAGGCGACAGCGGCACGTTCGCCGACCGGATGCTGATGGAGGGTGATCCGTTCCTGCTCATCGAGGGCATGACGATCGCTGCCTACGCCGTCGGCGCCACCGAGGGTTACATCTACATCAGGTCGGAATACCCCGACGCGGTGGCCACGATGCGCGCTGCGATCGAGATCGCCTATGTACGAGGGTGGCTCGGCGACAATGTGCTCGGCTCGTCGCTGAATTTCGACCTTCATGTGCGCGTGGGCGGCGGTGCCTACATCTGCGGCGAGGAAACCTCGATGCTGGAAAGCCTCGAGGGTAAACGCGGCATGGTGCGGGCCAAGCCGCCGATCCCAGCGATCAACGGCCTGTTCGGCAAGCCGACGGTGGTGAACAACGTACTCACGCTCGCCACCGTGCCCACAGTCCTCGCGCACGGTGCGCAGGCGTATCAGGAACTGGGCGTGGAACGTTCGCGCGGCACGCAGGTGTTCCAGCTCGGCGGCAACATCAAACACGGCGGCATCGTGGAGACCGCGTTCGGGATCACGCTCGGCGAGCTCGTCGACGGCTATGGCGGCGGAACCCATTCCGGCAGGCCGGTGCGTGCAGTCCAGGTCGGTGGCCCCCTGGGGGCATACCTGCCAAGGGCGCAGTTCGACCTGCCGATGGATTACGAGGCGTTCGCGGCGGCGGGCGCGATGGTCGGCCACGGCGGCATCGTCGTCTTCGACGAAACCGTCGACATGGCGGCCCAGGCCAGATTCGCGATGGAGTTCTGCGCGGCGGAGTCATGCGGCAAGTGCACGCCGTGCCGCGTCGGCGCCGTGCGCGGCACGGAAGTGATCGACCGGATCACCGCCGGCGAACACCGCGACGAAAACCTGGCCCTGCTCGAGGATCTGTGCGACGTGATGACCGAGGGATCGTTGTGCGCGATGGGTGGCCTTACCCCGATGCCGGTGCGCAGCGCGATCGCTCACTTCCCCGATGACTTCTCTGCAAAAGAGCCCATCAGCGCGAGGACGGAAGGCAAGGCATGAGTCTGCTCAAGGAACCCGACTTCGGCACCCCGGCCAAGAGTGGCCCGGCGACGATCTCTCTCGAAGTCGACGGGTTTCCCGTCTCCGTTCCTGACGGCACATCGGTGATGCGCGCGGCCGCGCTCGCCGGTGTCGACATACCCAAGCTGTGCGCCACCGATCGGCTCGACGCCTTCGGTTCCTGCCGGCTGTGCCTGGTGGAGATTGACGGCCGTCGCGGTACGCCGGCCTCGTGCACGACGCCGGTGGCCGACGGGATGGTCGTCCGTACGCAGACGCCGAAGGTCGCCAAGCTGCGTGAGAACGTCATGGAGCTCTACATCTCCGACCATCCGCTGGACTGCCTGACGTGTGGCGCCAACGGCGACTGCGAATTGCAGGACATGGCAGGCGTGGTCGGCCTGCGACAGGTGAGGTACGGCTACGACGGAGCGAACCACTTCGACGCGGTCAAAGACCAAAGCAACCCGTACTTCGATTTCGATCCGGCCAAATGCATCGCCTGCTCGCGCTGTGTGCGGGCCTGTGACGAAATCCAGGGCACCTTCGCGCTGACCATCGAGGGCCGCGGCTTCGATTCGAAGGTGTCGCCCGGAGCCGGCGAGTCGTTCATGGATTCCGAATGCGTGTCGTGCGGCGCCTGCGTACAGGCGTGCCCGACCGCGACGCTACAGGAACGGTCAGTGATCGAACTGGGCATGCCAACGCGCTCGGTGATCACCACGTGCGCCTACTGCGGAGTCGGGTGTTCGTTCAAGGCCGAGTTGCGTGGCGACGAGCTGGTTCGCATGGTGCCGCACAAGGACGGTGGCGCCAACGAGGGGCACTCATGTGTGAAGGGCCGGTTCGCCTTTGGCTACGCGACGCATCCGGACCGCCAACTGCGGCCCATGGTTCGGGACAAGATCACCGACCCCTGGCGTGAGGTCGAGTGGGACGAGGCGATCGGCACGGTCGCGCGCCGGATGCTCGAGATCCGCCAACAGCACGGCGCAGGCGCGATCGGCGCGATCACCTCATCGCGGTGCACCAACGAAGAGGTCTACGTCGTCCAGAAGATGGTCCGCGCCGCGTTCGGCAACAACAACGTGGACACCTGTGCGCGGGTGTGCCACTCGCCAACGGGATATGGACTCAAGCAGACCTTCGGCGAGTCGGCGGGCACCCAGGACTTCCGGTCCGTGGCGCAGGCCGACGTGATCGTGGTGATCGGCGCCAATCCGACCGACGGACATCCGGTGTTCGCGTCCAGGATGAAGCAGCGGATCCGCGAGGGCGCCAAGCTCATCGTCGTCGACCCGCGGCGTATCGACCTGGTCCGCTCGCCGCATATCGAGGCCGACCATCATCTGCAGTTGAGGCCCGGCACCAACGTGGCGGTGGTCAACGCGTTCGCGCATGTGGTGGTGACAGAGGGCCTGATGGACCGGTCGTTCATCGCCGACCGCTGCGAAGGCTTCGATGAGTGGGCGGAATTCATCTCGCGCCACGAGAACAGTCCTGAAGCCGTGCAGTCGATTACAGGTGTTCCCGCCGCCGAGGTGCGCGCCGCCGCCCGGTTGTACGCACAGGCGCCCAACGGTGCCATCTACTACGGCCTCGGTGTGACCGAACACAGCCAGGGCTCGACCATGGTGATGGGCATGGCGAACCTGGCGATGGCGTGCGGCAACATCGGGCGCGACGGCGTTGGTGTCAACCCGCTGCGCGGGCAGAACAATGTGCAGGGCTCCTGCGATATGGGGTCGTTCCCGCACGAGCTGCCCGGTTACCGTCACGTGTCGGACGACGCCGTCCGGCAGACCTTCGAAAACCTCTGGGGAGCAGTCCTTTTGCCGGAACCCGGGCTGCGCATCCCGAATATGTTCGACGCCGCGATCGAGGGCACCTTCCGTGGCCTGTTCGTGCACGGTGAGGACATCGCCCAGTCGGACCCCAACGTCGGACACGTCACCGCCGCGCTGGCCGCCATGGAACTGGTAGTGGTCCAGGACCTGTTCCTCAACGAGACCGCCAAGTTTGCGCACGTGTTCCTGCCCGGCGCGTCGTTCCTGGAGAAGGACGGCACGTTCACCAACGCCGAACGCCGGATCAATCGCGTCCGTGCGGTGATGAAGCCCAAGAACGGAATGCACGAGTGGGACATCGTCTGCAGAGTCGCGACGGCGATGGGCTATCCGATGCACTACGACGATCCTGGCCAGATCATGGATGAGATCGCAGCGCTCACACCGACGTTCGCCGGCGTGTCGTTCGACAGGCTCGATGAGGTGGGCAGCATCCAGTGGCCATGTGACGACGATGCCCCCGAGGGCACGCCCATCATGCACATCGAGTCGTTCACCAGGGGCATGGGCCGGTTCATGCCGACCCCGTTCGTGCCGACCGACGAGCGAAGCACCCGCCGTTTCCCGTTGATCCTCACCACGGGCCGGATCCTGAGTCAGTACAACGTCGGTGCCCAGACCCGGCGGACGGCCAACATCGCCTGGCACCAGGAGGATCTGCTGGAGATCCACCCCCACGACGCCGAGGATCGCGGCATCACCGATGGCGACGAGGTCACGTTGGCCAGCCGCGTCGGCACGACGAAGCTGCACGCGAAGATCTCCGACCGGATGCCGACAGGCGTTGTGTACACCACGTTCCACTACCCGGTGACGGGCGCCAACGTGGTCACCACGGAGAATTCCGACTGGGCGACGAACTGCCCCGAGTACAAGGTGACGGCCGTCCAGGTCGCGCTGGCCCATCCCGTTATCACAGAGCGCGAAGCGCAGGCGTTCACTGATGCGCTGGCCGCGGAACTGGTGGATTGACATGTCGCTCAACGCCCCTGCCGAGATCAGGATGATCAACAGCATCGCCGCGCATTTCGGCTACCTGCGTGCCGAGCAGGCCGCAGTCGCGGTCGCGGATCACATCAAGCGGTTCTGGGACCCGCGGATGAAGCAGCGGCTGTTGTTGCTCGCCGCCTCGGACACACGGGATTTCAATCCGGTCGCGATCACCGCGGCGGGGCTGCTTCGGTAGCCGGCCTTAGGGCGCTGAAAAGCTCGTTCCCCCAATTCTTGAGCAAACCTTCTACGGTGTGGCTTATTGGCGACGTTGTCGCTCGGTACGCGGGCGAATCGGGAAGTGTCGCGGACGCGTTTGCGTCTGATGCGCGCAGGCTCAGGCTATCCGCGAATGGCCGCCAATGCCCTCGTGGTCGACGTCGCGCCAGAAGTCGTGATCGTACTGGGTGTCCGGGATTTGGATCATCGGCCTGGACGCCTGTGCGAGCACTCCCGCCACCGCCAGCTCTTCGATATCGATTTCCAGCCGGTGGATGCCATTCAGAATGTATTCGGCGTCGTTCACGACGCGGCGGATCGCCGGGCATTCGCCATACGTCGCGACGAGCGATGTT
>DATJIX010000131.1:0-3607 GCA_035492865.1 Mycobacterium sp.
CGGTGTGCCGAAGGGTTCTGGCGAGCCGCACAAGACCAAGGTCGCCAAGGTGACCTGGGACCAGGTGCGCGAGATCGCCGAGACCAAGAAGGAAGACTTGAACGCCAACGACATTGATCAGGCGGCCAAGATCATCGCCGGCACTGCCCGGTCGATGGGGATCACGGTCGAGTAGTCTTCGGCGCGCGATCCCGTGGGAGGGCCAGCTTCGGCCCGAACAACCACAACTCATCAAGTAGGAGACACGAATGAGCAAGACCAGCAAGGCATATCGCGAAGCGGCCGAGAAGATCGACCGCGAGCGTCTGTACACCCCGCTCGAGGCCGCGAAGCTGGCCAAGGAGACGTCGTCGAAGAAGCAGGACGCCACCGTCGAGGTCGCGATCCGGCTGGGCGTCGACCCGCGTAAGGCCGACCAGATGGTGCGCGGCACCGTCAACCTGCCGCACGGCACGGGCAAGACCGCCCGCGTCGCGGTGTTCGCCGTCGGCGACAAGGCCGAAGAGGCCACGGCGGCCGGCGCCGACATCGTCGGCAGCGACGACCTGATCGAGAAGATCCAGGGCGGCTTCCTGGATTTCGATGCCGCGATCGCCACGCCCGACCAGATGGCCAAGGTGGGCCGCATCGCCCGCATCCTCGGTCCGCGCGGTCTGATGCCGAACCCGAAGACGGGCACGGTCACGCCGGACGTCGCAAAGGCCGTCAACGACATCAAGGGCGGCAAGATCAACTTCCGCGTCGACAAGCAGGCGAACCTGCACTTCGTGATTGGCAAGGCGTCGTTCGACGAGACCGCGCTGGCCGAGAACTACGGTGCTGCGCTTGACGAGATCCTGCGGGCCAAGCCGTCGTCGTCGAAGGGTCGGTACCTGAAGAAGGTCACGGTCTCGACGACCACGGGTCCGGGTATCCCGGTTGACCCGGCGGTCACGCGCAACTTCGCCGAGGCGTAAGCCTTACGCCCTACAGGGTGGCGGCGGTGTCGGCGCGTCCTTCCGGTAGCCACATCGATCCGAGCAACACATCCGAGCTCAGCCGCTCGAGTGGGATGTTCGCGCGTTCACATGTGTGGATCACGCTGTCGGCCGCGTAGGCGCTGAACATGACGTAGAGCACTTCGTCTGCTGGAACGGCGAGAGCCATCAGCAGTCGCACCTGTGTGCCTTCAGCGCGCAATTTGGCGGCGGCGGTGTTGAGCACGGTGGCGATGTCCTCAACCGTTCGTGATGTCACGTCGGGTTGATACCACTCCGCGAGGAAGCAGGACGGCTGCAACACGTTGCTCACGGCATTGACGCTAATGGCCCGCGATGCCATGCGAATCGGTTGATTCCCCCAGATTGAGTTGATTGATCTGCTGCCCGAGCTCCGCGCGCGAATGGATGCCGAGTTTGCGGTAGGCGCGTGCGAGGTTGTGTTCGACCGTCTTCGGACTGATGAACAGGGTGGCGGCGACGTCGCGGTTCGTCATGCCCGACGCGGCGAGTTCAGCCACCCGTAGTTCGGATGGGGTCAGTCCGAGATCGTGGGTCGCGCTGACGCGGGTCCGTGCTATTTCGGCGCGCGCGCGCTCGGCCCATAGCGGACTGCCCATCTCGTCAAAGGCGCGCAGAGCCTCGTGCAGGGCTGCTGCAGCCAGATCCTTTCGGCGTTGCCGACGCAGCAATTGGCCGAGAAGCAGCTGGGTGCGCGCACGCTCGAAGGGCATCGGCAGCCGCTCATGCTCGCGCATTGCTTGGTGGGCCATTCGGTCGGCGGCCGCGACATCACCGTGCGCGGCCAACCACATGCTGCGGCAGCGGGCCCCCACGGCGAGCATCCAAGGACGGTCGAGCCATTGTCCGTTGTGTTCCAGCGCGTCGATGAGCGGCTCGGCCTCATCGAGCTGGCCGACGGCGACCATCGCCTCGATGGCGTTGGGCAGATACGACGCGGTAATGATCTCGGTGCCCGGGATGGCGTCGAAGCCGCAGAGCAGGGGCTCCAACGTGGTGAGCGCCTGGGCGTAGTTGCCGAGTGATACCTCCATGAACCCCAAGATTGCAGTCGCCGGTTCTGCCAGGCTGGCCGCCGTGCACCGCTTGGCGGCCTCCAGTGCACTACGGACATTTGCGCGAGCCTGATGCTCTTGCCCGGTGTAGGCCGCGACTGCTGCGGAGATCGTGTTGGCGATGGCGAGCCATTGATCACCGCCGAGCTGCTCGGCCCGTTCCATGGCGTCCTCGGCAATCTGAGCAGCGGCATCGAAACGCCCACACCAGATTTCGATCAACGCATTGTGCGGTGACATGTACATCAGCAGGCTCTCTGCGCCGCGGTCGACACCGCGGCGACAGACGTCGTGCATCTGCACGCGTGCCTCATCCAGCCGACCCGCCCACGCCAGAATCAGGGCATGCACGGTGCTGGCGCGCATCCCGCCCGGCCCGTCGAGAGTGGGATCTTCGAGTGCAAGGGCGCGCTGCAGGCTGCGCTCGTCCACCCCCTGGCCGCACATGCAGCTGACCATCACCCACATAGCGAGGGCCTGACTCGTCAGCGTCGGACGGCCGAGCTCTTCTGCGAGCAGCACCGCCTGGCGGGAGTGATGCAGGCTCTCGTCGTACTCGCGGATGGTGATCAGCGCATCCGACAGCAGGAGCAGGGTCTGCACCAGCAATTCGGGATCGTCTGCGGCGTCGCTGAGTGCCGTCCACAACAAATCGACTGCCTTTTCGAAATTGCCGTCGGAAATCAACATTTGGGCGGTCAGCTTGAGTGCGGTCGCTCGCTGCGGCCCCGGCGGCAGCTTGTTGATCGTCGGCTCGAGTAGCGCACGAGCCCTCTTGTTGTCGCCTGCCTCAAAACAATGTGCGGCGGCCAGGACCCGGCGCGAAGGCGTGTCGCCGCCGAGTCGAATTGCAGACTCGATCAACTCGGCGGCGGCCACCGGGGCTCCGCGAGCCCGCGCCGTCTCGGCGGCTTCGTCGAGTGCGCTAAGTGTCACCGGGTCCGAATTCGTTGCGGCAAGCGCCAAGTGCTTCGCCTTCAGCTCCGGCATTGCCTCGACCTCGGCCAAGGCCTTGTGCATTGCTCGGCGTTGCGCGGGTGTCGCGTCTGTGTAGACCCCCCAGGCCAGAAGGGGGTGGGAGAACCGCACATGGTTGCCGTCGATGCAGACGATGTCGTCGCTCTCGGGTTGCTCGAGCAGCTCGACGGTGCGCTCGATTGAGTTGCCTGTGGCACGTGCGAGCAGGTCGACCGTCGGCTCGGCAGCAGAGGCGACGACTAACAACATCTTCTGCGCCTGGTCGTCCAGACGTCCAATTCGGGCGCGTACCACGTCGGCCAACGTCGCAGGCAACTGCGCCTCGTTACCCGACGATCCGTCGATCAGGGTGCGCGCCAACTCCAATGCGAAATACGGGTTGCCGCCCGAGATCTCGGCAAACCGCACCATTGTCGGGCGTGGGAACGACCGACCCAATTTCGCGTCGAAGAGCTCACGCAGACCGCCGAGACTCATCGGACGGACATGAATCCGCTCAACGCCGTCGGGCCTGCGCAGTCGCAGCCACGACATCGCAGTCTCGGCGCCGCGCTGCGACCGCTCGGTGAGCAAGAC
>DATJIX010000132.1:0-7955 GCA_035492865.1 Mycobacterium sp.
CGATCGCCAACACCAACCGCACGGTGGGCACCATGCTCGGCCACGAGCTGACGAAAGCCTATGGCGGGCAGGGCCTTCCCGATGGCACCATCGACATCACGTTCGACGGGTCGGCGGGCAACAGCTTCGGTGCGTTCGTGCCGAAGGGCATCACGCTGCGGGTGTACGGCGACGCCAACGACTATGTCGGCAAGGGCCTCTCGGGTGGGCGCGTCGTGGTGCGGCCGTCGGACAACGCACCGGCGGACTACGTCGCCGAGGAGAACATCATCGCGGGCAACGTGATCCTGTTCGGTGCCACCAGCGGCCAGATGTTCCTGCGCGGCGTGGTCGGCGAACGGTTCGCCGTCCGCAACTCCGGTGCGCACGCGGTCGTCGAAGGTGTCGGCGACCACGGCTGCGAATACATGACCGGCGGCAAGGTGGTCATCCTCGGGCCGACCGGACGCAACTTCGCGGCGGGCATGTCGGGCGGCGTGGCCTACCTTTACGACCCCGCAGGCGCGTTGGGCGAGAACCTCAACGCGGAAATGGTCGACCTCGACGAAATGGACGCCGACGACATCGAGTGGCTTGGGGGAATGATCCAGGCACACGTCGATGCGACGGATTCGGTGGTGGGACAACGCGTCCTGTCCGATTGGGAGAACGAGCTGAAGAACTTCGTGAAGGTGATGCCGCGCGATTTCAAGCGGGTGCTCGTGGCGATCGCGGAAGCCGAACGCACCGGCAACGATGTCGACGAGGCGATCATGGCGGCGGCCAATGCCTGATCCCAGGGGCTTTCTCAAGTACACACACCGCGAGACCCCACAGCGACGGCCGGTCCCGCTGCGCCTGATGGACTGGAAAGAAGTCTACGAGGACTTCTCCCACGACACGTTGCGCGAGCAGGCCAGTCGATGCATGGACTGCGGTATCCCGTTCTGCCACAACGGGTGTCCGCTGGGTAATCTCATCCCCGAGTGGAACGACCTGGTGCGCACGGACCGTTGGCGCGACGCGATCGAGAGGCTGCACGCCACCAACAACTTCCCGGAGTTCACCGGGCGGCTGTGCCCTGCGCCGTGCGAGGGTTCATGCGTGCTCGGCATCAACCAGGATCCGGTCACCATCAAGCAGGTCGAGGTCGAGATCATCGACAACGCCTTCGACGAGGGCTGGGTGGTCCCGTTACCGCCCAGCAAGCTGACCGGCAAGAAGGTCGCCGTCGTCGGATCCGGGCCCGCGGGCCTGGCCGCCGCGCAACAGCTGACCCGCGCCGGGCACACCGTCACGGTGTTCGAGCGTGACGACCGCATCGGCGGGCTGCTGCGCTACGGCATCCCCGAATTCAAGATGGAGAAGCGCCACATCGACCGGCGCCTGGCGCAGATGGAGGCCGAGGGCACCCAGTTCCGTGCCGGCGTGAACGTCGGGGTCGACATCACCGCCGCCCAGTTGCGCTCCGAGTTCAACGCCGTGGTGCTGGCCGGCGGCGCGACCGCGTGGCGCGACCTGCCGATCCCCGGCCGCGACCTCGACGGCATCCATCAGGCGATGGAGTTCCTGCCTTGGTCCAACCGGGTGCAGAACGGCGATCCCGTTGTCGACGAGGACGGCCTGCCGCCGCTGCACGCGAGGGGCAAGAAGGTCATCATCATCGGTGGCGGTGACACCGGAGCGGACTGCCTCGGCACCGTGCACCGCCACGGCGCGACGAGCGTGCACCAGTTCGAGATCATGCCGCGCCCGCCGGAGACCCGCGCGGATTCGACCCCGTGGCCGGTCTACCCGCTGATGTTCCGGGTGTCCTCGGCACACGAGGAAGGTGGGGAGCGCGTCTACTCGGTCAACACCGAGGAGTTCGTCGGTAGAGATGGCCGAGTCACCGGGCTGCGCGGGCACGAGGTCGTGATGAACGCGGGCAAGTTCGAGAAGGTCGACGGTAGCGACTTCGAGATGGAAGCCGATCTGGTGCTGCTGGCCATGGGCTTCGTCGGCCCCGAACGTGAAGGTCTGCTGACCGACCTCGGCGCGGAAATTAACGAGCGCGGCAACGTGGCGCGCGACGCGGATTTCGCCACGTCGGTGCCCGGCGTGTTCGTCGCGGGTGACATGGGCCGCGGGCAGTCGCTGATTGTCTGGGCAATCGCCGAGGGCCGCGCCGCCGCGGCCGGGGTGGATCGCTACCTGATGGGTGAGACGGCGCTTCCTGCGCCGATCAAGCCCACTGCGGTGCCGCAGCGCTGAACCTGTGCGTTAAGTAGCTAACAGCTGCGACACGCAGTCCAATTCAGCGCTTTCGCGTGCGGTCGGGAGACAGTAGTCCCGATGACTGGCCGCACACCGATCACCTACGCGGGCACCGAGCTAACTCGGCGCCACTTTCTTGCGGGGTTGTCTGTGGCGACGCTTGCCGGTGTCGGCCTTGCGCGGTGCACCATCGATGGGCAACCGAGAGTCGCCCAAGCGGCGAGTGCACCCGCGCCACCGCCGGTGGTCGCGAACCGGATCCCGCTGCCCGGCGGTGGGGCGCTGAGCAGCATTCCCGGCGACGGTGACCTGCTGGCGCTGACGCTGGACGACGGCGTCAACACCGACGTGGTGCGGGCCTACACGCAGTTCGCGAAGGACACCGGAGTACGGCTGACGTACTTCGTCAACGGCAGGTATGCGTCGTGGACGGACAACAGGGACCTGTTACGGCCATTGGTCGAGTCGGGCCAGATTCAGCTCGGCAACCACACATGGTCGCACCCCGATCTGGCAACTCTGCCAAAAGATCAAGTGGTCGAACAACTTCGGCACAACCACCAGTTCCTGATGCGTGAGTACGGTGTCGATGCGCGGCCGTACTTCCGTCCGCCGTACGGCAGTCACAACCCCGTTGTCGACGCGGTCGCGGGCGAACTCGGCTACTCGGTGCCGACCTTGTGGTGCGGGTCGTTGGAGGATCAGAACATCATCGGTGAGGACGAGATCGTCAAGATGGCCAACAAGTACTTCAACCCGCAGGCGATCGTGATCGGCCATCTCAACCATCTGCCGGTCACGCATGTCTACGACCAACTGGTCGACGTGATTCGGTCGCGCAACCTTCGCACGGTGACACTCGACGACGTCTTCACCAAGCCCGAACAGCAGGCCTGAAGCTTTCTGTGTGACACCTCATTAGTCACATCAGTCACTTGAAAAACATCAGACGATTAATCGGCGCGCCTCTGTCAGTTTGCCAGATGATAGGTATCTAATGACTTGGTGAGGGTTTTGCGGTAACGTAAGCCCCCGGTTCAGCTATTGCTAAGTCGCAGGAGTGAGCACCGTGTACGTCAACCCGCTATCTCGGTCTCGGGTGAGTCGAATCGCCTGGTCACTGTTCCGTCACCCGCTGAAATGCCGCGAATTCCCCGCCAAAGCGGAGCGGCTGATCACGCCCGACGAGCTACTTCGTTACGGCGTCTAGCGAATCTGAGCCCCGCCGGTTACACCCGGCGGGCGGCTCGCGATCCTGTGTTTGCCTACTCGTTATATTATCGTTACCGTCCATTATCTTTGCTGGTGAGCAGGCCTGAGTCCCTGATGGCCTCGGCCAGCGGCTCAAGCACCGCAGGCGTGTGAGGCGTCGGCAGGTACACGATTGCGAGATCCAGCCCCTCCTTGCCGAGCGCGGCGGCCTCATCGATCGCGTGACCGAAGTCCAGTGGCTTGCCGTGCTCGAGGTGGTTGTCGCTCAGCCGGATGTGCGAGGACAGCATGATCTCTTTCGGGTCGCGCCCGATGTCCGCGCAGTGCGAAGCGAGTACGTCGCGCTTGCGGGCGAATTCCTCTGGAGGCCCGCCGACGAAGTTCCAGTGCTGGGCGTACTTGGCCGTGATGCGTAACGTGCGCTTCTCGCCGCTGCCTCCGATGCAGATCGGCGGATGCGGGTTCTGCGGACCCTTGGGCTCGTTGCGCGCGTCCTTGAGTTGGTAGTACGTGCCGTCGAAGGTCGTGGTGTCCTTGCTGAGCAGGCTGGTGAGGACCTCGCAGGCTTCCTCGAAGCGGTCGAAGCGCTCCTTGATGCTGCCGAGTTCGATGCCGTAGGCCCCGGACTCCTCTTCGTTCCAACCCGCGCCGATGCCGAGTTCGAGACGGCCGTTGGAGACGATGTCGAGCGCGGCCGCCATATTCGCGAGCACAGCGGGATGGCGGTAATGAATCCCGGTGACCAGGACGCCGACTCGAAGACGTTTGGTGGCCTGTGCCAGCGCGGTGAGCGTGGTCCAGCCCTCCAGGCACGGTCCTGAGGAGTCGGTGAAGATCGGATAGAAGTGGTCGAAGGTCCAGCCGGACTCGAAAACATCGATGTCATCGGCGGCTTGCCAGACCGCAAGCATGTCGGACCACGTGGTGTTCTGCGGGGATGTCTTGAAGGCGAATCTCACTGCATCGAGCCTAGTCCCAAAAGTCTGAAAGTCGCCTGTGTCAGTCTGCTTCGCCGTACTCGTCGAACCAGTACGCGAGCTTGCCGCGGCGACTCACCGCGCGAAGTCTTCGTTCGGCCGCGGCCCGCGTCTTGGTGGTGGTGACAATCAGGAGTTCGTCGCCGATCGCGATCCGGGTGTCGGGCTGTGGCACGAATGTGTGGCCGTTCCTGATGATCAGGGTGATGACGCTGGGATCGGGCAGCCGCAGCTCGAGAACCGTGACATTCCGTAATCGGGACGGTGCGTGCACGGTCATCGTCAGCAGTTCGGCCTCCAGGACGTCCAGGGGAGCCGATTCCACCTGGATCTCGCGGGTGGCCTCCTTGGATATCAAGCCCAGCCGTTGCGCGAGCGGGCGCAGGCTGGGCCCCTGAACCAGGGTGTACACCACCACCAGAATGAACACGATGTTGAGCAGGCGCATGCTGTCGGGGACACCGCCGACGATCGGAAACGTCGCCAGCACGATGGGCACCGCACCCCGCAGGCCTGCCCAGGACAGGAAGATCTGTTCACGCCACGGCACGCGGAATCCGGCGAGAGAGACAAGCACGGACAGCGGCCTGGCGATCAACAGCAAGACCAACCCGATGACGATCCCCGGCACCAGTTCGGCAGCCAGGTCGCTGGGGTCGACGAGCAGGCCGAGCAATACGAACAAGCCGATCTGTGCGAGCCAGCCAAGCCCCTCCGCGAAGGACCGGGTGGCTGAGCGGTGCGGAAGTCCGGAATTCGCGAGGACCACGGCGGCCAGATACGCGGCGAGGAACCCGCTGGCGTGTGCGCTGCCTGCCGCGGCGAATGCGACCATGCCCAGCCCGAACGTCGCGAGGGGATAGAGCCCGGACGCGGGAAGCGCGATGCGGCGCAACGCAATTGAGCCCAGAAAACCGCAACCCAACCCGATCGCGGCACCGACGCCCAACTCGTAGACCAACTCGGCTATCGCGTGCACCGGCGACAGCTCCAGCGGTGTCACGCTGAACATCAGGACGAGGATGACGGCGGGGGCGTCGTTGAATCCGGACTCGGCCTCGAGCAGGCCTGCGACGCGGCGGGGAAGGGGCACGACGCGCAGCACCGAGAACACTGCGGCGGCATCGGTGGAGGACACGACCGCGCCGAGCAGCAGCGCCAGTTGCCAGTCCATCCCGAGCAGTAGGTGCGCTCCCGCTGCGGTGACCAACATGCTGACCGCGATGCCAACGGTGGCCAGCGACGCCGCGGGCGCCAACACCTTTCGCACGTCCCCGAATCGCGTCGTGAGGCCGCCTTCGATGAGGATGATCGCCAACGCGACGGTGCCGAGGTGATCGGCGAGCAGGTAGTTGTCGAAGTGCAGCCCAAGCCCGTCTTCGCCGACGATGACACCGACACCCAAAAACAGCAGAAGGCTCGGCAATCCGACCCGGGTGGCCGCCCGGGTGGCGACGATGCTGGCCAGCAACACCAGCCCACCACCCAGCAGCACCAGATACAGCTGCTGCAAGGTCATTTCGTCGCCGTTCGGGATGCTGGGGGCCAGGGCCGTGCAGTTAACACCTACCACGCCGGATGCGCGAGTATGAGTCTGTGTTCCGAGGCAGAAAGCGATCCGACGAGCCGCCGGACCCTGCCGCCGAGCGGCAGATGATGCGCATTGGTATCGCAGGGGCGGGCGCGGTCGGGCGGTCCGTCGCGCAGGAACTGCTCGACTATGGCCACAAGGTCCTGCTGATCGAGCACAACATCGGTCACTACGAACCGCAGGCGGTGCCCGGCGCCGACTGGCTGCTGGCCGACGCGTGTGAGCTGGCGTCGCTCGAAGAGTCTGGACTCCAGACGTGCGACGTCGTCATCGCTGCTACCGGCGACGACAAGGTGAACCTCACGTCGGCACTGCTGGCCAAAACCGAGTTCGGGGTGGCCAGGGTGGTGGCCCGGGTCAACGACATGCGCAACGAATGGCTGTTTACCGAGTCGTGGGGCGTCGACGTCGCGGTCTGCACGCCGGCCGCCATGGTGGCGTCCGTCGAGGGTGCCATTGACATCGGCCACCTCGTGCAACTGATGGAACTGCGGCAGGGCCAAGCGAGTTTGGCCAAATTGACGCTGCCCGACGACAACCCGCTCGTCGGTAAGCGGGTGCGTGACGTCGCGCTGCCCGAGAACACCGCACTGGCCGTCGTGATCCGCGACGGTGCCCCCATCAAGCCCGGGCCGGACGACGTGCTCGCCGCGGGCGACGAGTTGTTGTTCGTGGCGGGCGGTGCTGCCGAGCACCAGGCGCGAGCCCTCGTGCACGGTGCCATCGCGCACAGCGATGACTTATCGC
Source organism: Mycobacterium sp. (assembly GCA_035492865.1). Classification (GTDB taxonomy): domain Bacteria; phylum Actinomycetota; class Actinomycetes; order Mycobacteriales; family Mycobacteriaceae; genus Mycobacterium. Next base: position 6,763 of record DATJIX010000132.1, read on the forward strand.
CCCGCGGCAGGTCAATAGAGACATGATCGATTTGGCCATGGCGTGCAAACGCACCAGCGACGTGTTGATGAATGTGACCGACGAGCAGCTCAACGGCGCTACGCCGTGCGAGAAGCTGACCCTGCGAGACCTCGTGGGACATGTGGGCGGGCTGGCGCTGGCGTTCGCCGCAGCAGCGCGCAAGGAGTTCGGCGAACTGACGGACACCCCGCCCGTCGAGGGGGCGCCGCTGGACGAGGATTGGCGCACCACATATCCGGCGCGGCTGGCGGACCTGGCGCAGGCATGGCGTGAGCCGTCGGCGTGGGAGGGCATGACTCGCGCAGGTGGTGTCGACTTCCCGGCCGAGATCGGCGGCATCGTCGCGCTGACGGAAGTGGTCATTCACGGCTGGGACGTGGCGGCCGCCACCGGACAGGATTACGACGTGGACCCTGCGACGCTGGACGCGGTGCTGCCGCACGTGACGGCGATCGCCGCCGAGGGGCCCACTGAGGGGCTGTTCGGGGCAGCGGTGCCGGTCGCCGATGACGCGCCTGTGTTGGATCGGGTGATTGCGTTGAGTGGACGCGAGCCGATTCGGGGCTGACCGATCAGTGCGGCCGATGGGCAACGTGTGTGCGGGCGTGGCCGATCGCGTCGTCGAGCGAGTCGAGCAAGTGGTTCTCGTGCCGAAGCGAGTCGATGACGCCCACATTCGTCAACAAGTTCATGTGCTCGGGCTGTACGCCCTTGATGATCACCGTGATGCCGCGGGCCTCCAGCTCAGTGCATATCTGAGCCAGCGTGTGGGCGCCGGTTGCATCGAGCATGCCGAGCTGCGACATGCGAATGATCACCACAGAGGTGTGCGGATGGTCGGCATCGGCAATGGCGTTCGAAATGCGTTCGGCCGCACCGAAGAACATCGCACCGTCCAGTCGTAACAGCGCGATCTGATCATCTCCCGGCCGATGCGACCCAGGGAGGTCCTCGCGCACGACGCTGCTGCGCCGCGCCACCGCCCGCAGCGCGAAGAACGCCGCGACGACGATCCCGATCTCGACGGCTTCAATGAGGTCGAACCACACTGTGATGACGGCAGTGACCACGAAGGTCAACGCGTCGGATCGAGTGGAGCGCAGGATCTTGTAAATAGTGGACGCGGAGATCATCCGAAACGACGTCACCATGAGCACACTGGCCAACGCGGA